>JAYSVF010000256.1:0-19582 GCA_043718695.1 Acidimicrobiia bacterium
ACAACTATCGCCTCCGCATATTGCTCGCCGGAGGCCTCCCATGCAAAACTCAACAAGCCACGAAACTACGACCCAAACCCAGGCTTATCGCGTAGGGCCGGTAACCCAGCTCATGGTTATCTGGATCGAACCGACCAATGCGGATCAGCAAGGCGGTGAGGATGATTAGTTGGATGAAGAAGTTTGTCGATATTCCGTTGGCGACGTATAGGCAAGGGAACGTTGCAAAAAAGATGGTTACCTGACTCAACCGGGGCACGAGGGCGAGCCTATGAAGGACTTCGAGGTTTGGCAGGCGATATGAGAGCATTTGTTCTATGAGTGCAACAGGTAAATGCGCATGCGGGGGAGTTCGCTATTTAGTGCAGGGGTCGCTGCGTGACGTGTACAACTGTCATTGCGCGCGGTGCCGACGGATCACTGGGCACTATATGGCGGCGACCGCAGCTCATCCCGATGCAGTCACGTTTTCGGCTTCGTCAACGCTTCGTTGGTATAAACCAGTCGAAGGTGTCGAATACGGATTTTGCTCTGTTTGCGGGTCATCGTTGTTTTGGCGAGCAGCGGCCCATCCGGAAAAACTCTCGATCTGCGCCGGAACCCTCGACCAACCAACCGGCCTACACACCACCGACGCTTGGTACACCGCCGACCACGCCGATTACCACCAACCCCAATCCGGTCTGACAAATCACGACCAAGAAGGCTGAGTTTGGTTTATGGCTAACTCCGAGAGCGATCCTTCGGTTAGCTGGTTCGTGATGGGACCGCCCATAGGTACGCGTCGATGGCGAATTTTGTCTCCTACCTTCTGACAAATACCAAAAACTGGTACTATTTGAGCATGAGTTTTCGGAATACATCAGTTTCTCTGTCGGAGCACTTTGTCGACTTTGCTAATCAGCAAATCAGCGAAGGGCGTTACGGCTCCACGAGTGAGGTGGTTAGGGCGGGTCTTCGGTTGCTTGAAGAACAGGCAGATCGATTGGCTTCCCTGCGAGCAGCAATCGACGTTGGCGATCGCAGCGGAATCGTCGAGGGATTCGATCCTTCGACCTACCTTGCTTCGCTTGCCAATCGGCAAAAGTAGAACGGGTATGACTTGGTCTATCTCTGAGGCTGCGTTGCGCGATGTTGATGAGATAGAAGCTTGGACAGCCCATAAGTGGGATGACGAGCAGGCCTACCTTTACATTGCTGCGATTTTTGATGCGGTTGCGAGGCTCTCGCACTCCTCGTTTCGTTGGTCGGTCGAATCCGTCCGTCCTGGATTGTTCAGAGCGAAGGCCGGATCTCATTTGATCTTCTATCGGATCACCGAACTAGACGAGGTGCACGTCGTTCGTGTACTGCACGAAGTGATGGACATCCCGTCGCATCTCTAATTTTTTCGCTGCAAATGAAAGCGGCGCCTGAAGAGATTAAGCACCGCTGTTTCATTTGGTTTCTAAGGCTTGGTTGGCCGAAATGGACTTAGCCGCGCATGCGGAGTCCGGCGGGGTCGAGGAGGGGTTCGAGTTGTAGATGTGCCACACGACGTACACCTATCAATTCGATCTCGAAACCTTCGGTGCCGGCGGTAGCCAGCGCGGTGGGGATGTAGCCAAGGGCGATGGACTTGCCAACAAAGTGGCCGTAACCGCCTGACGTGATCCAGCCCACAACCTTTGACTCGCCATCGGCTCCGGTATGCCAAACGGGCTCGTCACCAATCACGTCGGCAGCTTCGTCTCCCGTGCCGGTTTCGACCGTCAAGGTAACCAACAAACGATCTGGACCCTTGGCAACTTCTGCTTCGTAGGCTTCGCGGCCAATGAAATCATGGTCGAGCTTGACGTAGCTGGTGATGCCTGATTCGAGTGGCGTGTAGATCGGACGGTATTCGCGGAACCAGGTGCCGAAGCTCTTCTCAAGTCGCAACGAAAGCAAAGCGCGCAGACCAAACAGCCGGATTCCGAATTCTTCACCGGCAGCCATGATGCGATCGAACAGGGCCATTTGGTACTCAGGCGTCGTCCACAGTTCGTAGCCGAGATCGCCGGAATACGTAAGTCTGCCTACCATCGCCGGGACCATGCCGCACTCCAACTTGCGGAACGACATGAACGGGAACGCCGCGTTGGAAACATCAGCGTCCGTCACTTTTTCCAACACCTTGCGAGCATGGGGACCAGCAATGGAGAGACCGGTCAAACCTAGGCCGCGAACTTGGAAAGTGACCGAACCATCCGTGGGCAGATGATGCAAGAACCACCGTGAATGGTGGATCTCGGCAGGCATCGAACCAAACAAGAAGAAGTGATCCTCGGCCAAACGGGCAACGGTGAATTCGCCTTCGATCTTGCCGTGATGATTCAGTAACGCGGTAAGCGCAATCTTGCCGACCTTGGGCATCTTGTTGGTGAGCAAGGTAAGCAACCAAGCCTCGGCACCGGGTCCGCGGACCTCGTACTTGGCAAAGTTGGAGATCTCGGTGAGTCCAACGCCTTCACGCACGGCCCGCACTTCTTCGCCAACGTTCTTGAAGGCGTTGGAGCGGTAGAACGTAACGTCCTCAACCGGTTCCTTGCCCTTGTCTTGGAACCACAGCGGGTATTCCAGGCCAAACGATGCGCCCCACACAGCGTTGGCTTCGCTCTGGCGACCATAAACCGGTGTGGTGTGTAGCGGACGACCTGCTGGAAGTTCTTCGTTGGGGAACTGGATGCGGAAGCGGCGCTGGTAGTTCTCTTTCGCTTTTTCGGCGGTATAGCCAAGCGTCGCGTAGTCGCCGTAACGGGCAACATCCATGCCCCAAATATCCATGCCAGGATCACCCTGGGTCATCCATGCGGCCAAGGCCAAGCCAACGCCGCCACCTTGGGAGAGGCCGGCCATTACGCCACACGCACTCCAGAAATTCCTAAGTCCACGTACTGGTCCAACAAGTGGGTTCCCGTCGGGGGCGAAGGTGAACGGGCCATTGATAACACGCTTGATGCCAATATCGGCGAGCTTTGGATAGTGCTCAAAGGCAATGCCCAGTGGCTTTTCCAAACGCTCGATATCGGGTGGGAGCAACTGTGCGCCAAAGGCCCAAGGGGTTTCTTTTGGCGACCACGGAACACAGTTGTATTCGTAGCTACCGAGCAACATTGAATCGCCCTCTTGACGGAAGTACGACTCACCAGCAAAGTCAACCGACATCGGTAGCTCTTTGCCATGCTTGTTTCGGTACTCCACGATTTCAGGCATGTCATCGGTGAGCAGGTACATGTGCTCGAAAGCCAAGACCGGCAACTCGATACCAACCATGCGACCAACCTCACGAGCCCACAAACCGCCGGCATTCACAACATGCTCCGCGTGAATCGTGCCCTTGTTGGTGTTGACGGTCCACGTCCCGTCGGTGCGGTGTTCTAGCGATTCGACCATGGTGTGGCGGTAGATCTCTGCACCAGCATTACGTGCACATATGGCATAGGCATGGGTTACGCCCGACGGGTCAACGTGGCCCTCATCAGGATCGAACATGCAACCAAGAAAGTGTTTCGGATCCAGCAGTGGATGGATCTCAGCGGCTTCGGCCATCGAAATCATTTCTAAATTCATGCCGAGGTAACGACCACGGGCTTGGGCCATCTTCAACCAGTCGAGGCGTTCCTTGGTATCGGCCAACATGATGCCGCCGGGAAGGTGGATCGAGCAGTTCTGACCCGACTCAGCCTCGATGGTTTTGTAGAGCTGCACCGTGTACTGCTGGAGCTTCGCCACGTTGGGATCACCATTGAGCGTGTGCATCCCACCGGCAGCGTGCCAGGTCGACCCGTGGGTAAGTTCTTTGCGCTCCAGCAGCACCACATCGGTCCATCCGGCCTTGGTGAGGTGGTACAAAACGCTGGCACCCACCACACCTCCACCAATCACCACAACCCGAGCGCTGGTCTTCATCCCACTCGACGAAGCACCGTCGGCATTTTGTCCAGCGTTGTTGAGGTCGTGCAGAACCGGAGTCTCTTGAACAGGCATTCTTCGAATCTAGTAAACCTTGAACGATCGTACGGAATTGACCCTCACAACCCAGTCTGGGAGCACCTCGTGGTTTTCGTTTCCCACGAGTTATGGCTATGGTCCGGCGGGAAGTTACCGACCGGGCATGATGTTCGGGTGCCCAATTCGTCTAACGCCGTTACCTCCTACAGTGCGGAGTTCGTTCGACCGGTAACTGCTGCCATTGATCTTTTAGGGGAGTGTCCGCTATGGGACGATCAGCGCAACGGTCTTTGGTGGCTCGATCTCAAGGGTCTCGTTGTCCGATTTCTTCCCGCCGACTCAATTAATGGTGATGTTGGCCGGAAAGATGCTGCGCCGACGACGTGGGAAGCGCCGGGCCTGATTGGATCAATTGCTCTGTGCACAGACGGAACGTTGCTGCTTGCCGGCTCTGCACTGTGGGCCTTCGATCCTTCTGCCGAGCAACCATTCGAGATTCTGGCTTCGATGCCTGACAGTGAGCTACCCACGAACCGGTTCAACGATGGCCGCGTTGATCGAGATGGTCGATTTGTGGTTGGCACTATGGACGATGGCGAGAAATCTCGAACAGGCACCCAGTACCGAATTGATTCGATTGCCGCCGTAGCGACACCACAGGGACTTTGGAGCAACGTCGGCATCCCGAATGCTTCATGCTTCTCGCCAGACGGACGCTACGGCTACTGGGCCGATTCTTGGAAACCCGTGTTACACCGATACGAAACCGCATCACCGATAGACACTCGCGAAGAGTTCGGCGTGGTTGAAGGCCTTGGCGGACCCGATGGGGCATGCGTCGACGCACAGGGACATATTTGGCTCTGCGTTTGGGGTGGCTCCAAACTCATCCGATACCGCCCTGATGGCACCGTCGAGCGAGTTGTTCCGCTCCCCGTTGAACGAGCCACATGTGCAACCTTTGGCGGCGAAGACTACGGAACGCTTTTTATCACCACCGCTCGAAACGGCTTCACCGAAGTACAATTCGCAGCCCAACCACTCGCCGGATCGGTCCTAGCCATCGAAACCGACGAACTCTGGGGAATCCGAGGCCTCCCCGAATCCCGTCTAGTAGTTGCTCGAAACGAAGATCCCGTCGCCAAAATCGAATCACCTCCCAATCGGGTCGGGGGATTTTTCCAAGGCGAAGTGGGAGTGCGCGATCCGAACTGTTGGGAAGCAAGTGATGAACTCGGAGAGCTTTTCGGAACTTGAGTACGGGACCCCATGACTCAGAAGTCGGTGGCTACTCCGCCTTCTTCTTTTCGGCGGGCTACGAAGGCAGCCATTTCTTCAACACGGGCTGAGTCCATTGGTGGTGGTTCGTAGGCGGCGAGAAGTTCTTTGTAGAGGCGGTTGGCTTTGTCGTAGGCAGTGGGGGAGCCGGCCTCTTCCCAGGTTTCGAAGTTGCGCCAATCCGAAATCATGGGCTTGTGGAATGCGGTGCGGAATCGATCCTGCGTGTGTTGCGTGCCAAAGAAGTGACCACCAGGCCCAACATCACGCATAGCTTCAAGGGCCAAGGTTGCATCGTCAACAACAACGGGTTCAAGGAACGCTTCAACCATGCCCAACAAATCAGCGTCGAGAATCATCTTCTCAAAGCCAGCATGCAAGCCGCCTTCCATCCAACCAGCACCGTGCATCAAGAAGTTCGCGCCACCCATAACGGCCCCCCAAATCGAGAATACCGATTCGTATGCAGACTGAGCATCTAGCGAGTTTGCGGCCGACACATTCGACGAGCGATACGGCACGTTGTAGCGGCGAGCTAACTGTCCGCCAATCATTGCTGCTCGCATGAACTCTGGGGTGCCAAACGCCGGGGCGCCCGATTGCATGTCCACATTGGATGTGAAGCCACCGTAAATCACCGGCGAACCTGGGCGGACCAGTTGAGTCAACGCCATGCCGGCCAGCGCTTCGGCGTTTTGTTGCACCAACGCGCCAGCAACCGTCACCGGCGCCATCGCCCCAGCCAAGGTGAATGGGGTGATGCACACGATCTGATTCCTCCGGGACATTTCCAAAATGCCCTGCGACATGGGTGAGTCCAAACGCAATGGTGAAGACGTGTTGATAATGGTAAAGATCGAAGGCTCACGCTCCAACGTAGCGTCGTCAATGCCACGAGCAATACGAATCATTTCGATGCAATCGGTATTGCGCTGCGCCCCGAGTGAATACACGTGGATGGGCTTGTCGGCCAGCGTGAGTGCATCGTAGGTGGCATCGAGGTGGCGGATGCTGGCATGAATGTCCACGGGCTCAACCGGATACCCACCGAAGAAATGCACGGTGTTGAGCATCTGGCCGAGACGCAACAAATCGCGATAGTCAGCGACATTGCCAATGCGTCGCCCGCGGTCACGATCAAACACATTCGGTGCCGAGGCGACGGAACCAAAGGCCAACCAGTTGCCACCGATATGGAGCGAATGCGCGGGGTTGGTGGCGTGAAGCGTGAATTCGGCAGGCGCCGTTTTCATGGCATTGAGAATAATCTCGGCATCAAAACGCACCCGTTGGCCATCAACTCGGGCCCCCGCTGCGGCATAGACACTGCGGGTTTCGGGATCAAGCACATCCATGCCGATTTCGTCGAGCACCGCCAACGAAGCTTCGTGAATCATCTCGATCTCGTCGGCGCTTACGACCTCGGTTGGGGCATAACGCAAACGTGATTGACCAAACGGACGCTGCTCCGGCAAGCGGCTGCGACCACCCTCGTTACGCTCGCGCCGACCACCTTCACGACGCTGACGAGCAGCAGGCGCAACGGCACCGGCATTCTCCGAAGCGACGGACGGCTGACTCAAATCGGCTTCGTTTGTCATGGTCCCCAAACTCTATAACTGAAACGACTGTTTCAAGAATTCGCCTTTTAACTTGCGGATTTTTGGGCTATTTCCTGTTGCGAATCGCCCTCGGAGCCGGCTTGGCGCTTGCCTTCAATGGGGTGTTTTGGCCTGCAACGTAGGCTTCCCACAGACCAACTTTCCTTGATAGTCGAGGCCGTTTCGACGGGACCACAATCGCAACGAACGTGAGCAAAAAAAGCGGCGCTCTTGTGGCTAAACCTCGACGAGGGCTACTTCTGGCGAAAGTTCGCATGAATCTTGGGCTGAGGTCGGAATTGTTCCGTCCGACGCTGTACACCTAGCGGAGCGCTCTTCTAGTCGTTCCAGGCTGTCCTCGAGCGCACGGGTGAGCCGCTGACGATCACCGGAGGCCAGCAAATCGAGCACGAGACCGGTGAACACGGCTTTGGCTAGAACAGCTTCACGTTTGGCTTCGGGGCGAGGCATTCCGGACCGAACGAGAATTTCCTCCGGATAGCGCATCCAGAGCGAAATCTGGTCGGCACGAAATTGCGCGGTAAGACCGGTTACCGTGGCATCGAGGGTGACTGCCTCATAGCCCAGTCGCGTCACCGCCAAGTTTGAGGGCGACTCGTTGATCCAACGCCACCACTTACGGAACCACTGAGAGACCGTGAGATTGGGATTTCGGCGCAACCACTCGGTACCGATGGCCTCCTGTACCTCATTGGCCCGCTGGAGGGCCGCAGCCAAGATCTGCTCCTTCGGGCCGAGGTGATGCACCAACCGCGAAGCGCTCGTCCCTAGAGCCTCTGCTAACGGTCGCAACGACACCGCAGCGAGGCCATGGCTAGCTAGATAGGAAACGACGGAATCGAGAAGTTCAAGCTTCAGTTCCAAATCCGGGGTTCGTGCCACTCAATCAATGTAGCGACTCATCGACCCCGAAACCGGATCGTGCTGGCGAGACGAACCTATTCCCTGAGCTTCGAGATCGCTCGGTACTACAAAGTTGGAGAGCCCGCCCAGGTCACTTACCCGGCAAGGATGGCTCGCGCTCGAGAGGGGGCTGCCCGTTCAAGCCGGGCCTGGTCCGCCGTCGGAGCGTAGGCTCCCGCGCAGATTACCTTTCGATTCGAGCCGGAGGACAGCGGGCGGTTACCCTCGATGCCCGTGCCTGAAATCCGTTATGCCTCCACTCAAGGACGATGGGTTCTCGCTGCAGCAATCCTTGGATCAGGGATCGCCTTTCTGGACAGCAGCGTGGTCAACACCGCGTTGCCGAGTATCAAGCGGGAGTTTGATGCCAGCCTCGCCGGGCAGCAGTGGGTAGTTACTGGTTACCTGCTCACCCTTGGTTCACTGTTGGTCGTGGGCGGATCGCTGGGCGATCTTTTTGGCCGACGATTGGCTTTCGTAAGTGGACTTATTGGATTTGGGATCTCCTCGGCCCTTTGTGGAATCGCACCAAATCTCGGTGTGTTGATCGCGGCTCGGGTAGGGCAGGGCGTAACTGCGGCACTGCTCGTCCCCGGAAGTATGGCCATGATCGCTGCAGTGTTTCATCCCGACGATCGAGCCAAAGCCATTGGGGCTTGGTCGGGATTGGCTGGTGTGGCCACGGCCATCGGGCCGTTCCTCGGCGGATGGCTGATCGACACCGTTTCGTGGCGTTGGGTGTTCTTGATCAACCCGCCTCTCGCCGCCATTGCCATTTGGATTGCCCTCACCAAAGTCCCCGAAACCCGCGGTGATCAATCTGGCGACGGCGAACGAAAACCAATCGATGCATCAGGAGCGATCGCGCTTTCGATCGGCCTCGCGGGAGTCGTCTATGCACTTATCGAAGGCCCTGCACAAGGGTGGCCGAATTTGGCCCTTGTCGCTGCCGGATTAGGAGTGTTTTCGTTGCTGACGTTCGCCATGATCGAGCGCAAAAGCCAAACGCCTATGGTGCCGCTCAGTCTTTTCCAGTCCCGACGATTTGCTGGGATCAACGCCGCCACCTTCGTCATGTGGGGAGCCATCGGCGCGGTGTTCTTCCTTCTGACAATCCATCTCCAAACCGATCTCGGCTACTCAGCAACCGAAGCTGGCGCCGCAACCATTCCGGTGACGATCTTGATGATGCTTTTCTCTGCCAAATCAGGAGCACTGGCGCAACGAATCGGTGCCCGTCTGCCATTGATTCTTGGTCCCTTGGTTGTCGCCGCAGCGTTCGCCCTAATGACCCGAATCCACCCCGGCGTTGGCTATATGCCGGTAGTGTTTCCCGCAGTGATGATGTTCGCGTTGGGCCTCACTATTGTTGTGGCGCCGCTGTCTGCAACGTTGATTGCTTCAGTTGAGGATCGTCATGCAGGAGTCGGCTCAGCCATCAACAACGCAGTAGCTCGTGTTGCTTCGCTCCTGGCTATCGCCGTACTCCCAGCGCTCGCAGGTATTGCCGGGTCTAGCGGTGCTTCACTCACTGCGGGATTCGCGAAAGCGATGTGGATCTGCGCAGCCCTCACCGCAGTCGGCTCAGCAATATGCGCGATGACCATCTTCAACGAGAAACCCGAATCTACGATTTCCCCAAAATCTCCATAGCGATCTCTTCGATCAGATATTGAACGTTGGGTTTCATTGTCCGTGTGGGGTATGCAGCGAGGACTTCGTCCATTGCCTCGTTCGCTGAGGTGAACTCGCAGAGATGAAAAAGGATGCGAAGATCGTCGACATCAGTTTCGCGGGCTGCGATTGCCTTCATTACGAACAGGTAGCGTGGTGAAGCGATTCTTACGGACAGGCCCGGACCATCGAAATAGACCGTGGCGTTTGGGTCCTCGCCGGGCATGAAGCCTTTTGCTGCGTCGTTCAGCCAATCCGGGGCTAAATTCAATTCGGGGACGTCAGCCGCTACGGCTCGGGCGATTTCGTGGACGATGGATTTCGGTTCAAAAATCCCGTCGAGGTCGCGTGTCGAGCGGGAGGTTGAGTAGGCCAAAGCCATCGCGGCTCCACCGATGAGAAAGATCGAAACGTTGGTTTCTCGTCGGACAGCCTCTTGTGAAACTCGTTGTAGCAGGTTGTCAATCTGCTCCCTTGAGAGACCTAGCGAGGCTGATCCCGAACCGGCTGGGCTCGAGTCCATCAGACGTTCACCAGGGAGGCGCGGCTAAGAAAAACTCCTCTATTTGCTAGCGCTGCGGGAGTCTCGGCGAGGGCGATGCCATGGAGAGAGGCAAACGGCATAAGGAACCACCAAGTCTTTAAGAACTTGTCTGGTGTTGTTGTCCAGCCGGGAACTGAAGTTCCGGCGTTGTAGGCCACAAACTCGGCAAGGCCAGCTAACAGTGCGTCCCACTGAAGGGAGCCGGTGCTCTCCGGAGCGCTCGCAATCAATGCTGCGGTGGCATCACGATTGGCATCCATCACAAATTGTCGAACCAGTCTTAGACGCACTCCATCGGTTTCGCTCTTGGCGAGGCTTTCACGCAAACTTACCGCTAGGCATCCAACGGTCAACATCCACCCAACGTAGTGGAAGATGAGCTGATGTCGTTGGTCATTGTCTATCGATGCTGAGCATCTTCAACGATCAGCGCCACTAACTCAACTGCACTGAACTGAAGTCGACTGAATAGAACTCGACTGAATTGAACTGAACTCAACTAGCTTCGACGGCTACTTGCATGCGGCGGAGTTGGTCGAGTGAGAGGTGGCAGCGCATGAGGTGGCCCGGTTCAACTTCAACCAGATCGGGTTCGACGGTGGCGCAGAGTTCTTCAACGCCGCTACCGGCTCGACGAGGGCACCGTGTGTGGAGAACACAGCCTGATGGGGGATTGGCCACGCTGGGAACTTCGCCAACGAGACGCACCCGATTGGTAGCTTCACCATCAACACTGGGCAGCGAAGAAACAAGGGCCTCCGTGTAGGGATGATGGGGCCCAGTGAACACGGTTCCCGCAGGCCCCAGTTCCATGATGCGCCCGAGATACAACACCGCAATACGATCTGAGAGATAACGAACTACGCCAAGATCGTGGGAGATAAACAGGTAGCTGACGTTCTCCGAACGCTGAAGATCAACGAGCAAGTTAAGAATAGCCGCCTGCACCGAAACGTCGAGCGCGGAGGTGGGCTCGTCGCAGACAATCAACCGAGGGTTCCCGGCAAACGCGCGCGCAATCGCTACACGTTGTTTCAAACCGCCGGAAAGCATCACCGGTTTTGCTGCATGCAGCCGAGCATCAACGCGCATTTCGGTGAGGAGATCCTCGGCCCGTTGCACCGATTCGGTCTTCGATTTCCCCGCCAACTTCGCAACGGCGCGGCTGACAATGCGGCGAACGCTATGTCTACGGTTCAGTGCCGAATCGGGGTTTTGGAACACGATCTGGACCGCTCCAACTTCGGCCGCACTGCGATCAGCAATGGTTGCACCCAGGTCTTTCCCATCGAGTTGCACAATGCTGCCAGCGTCAGCGTCGGTAAGGCCGAGTAGCACCTTGGCGAGAGTTGTTTTTCCTGAACCGGATTCTCCAACCAAGCCAAGCGTTTCGCCAGCCTTGAGGGTTAACATCACATCAGTAAGTACCCGTACCGCCGCGTCGTCTTTTCCGAAGGTTTTACTGAGCGCCTTGAGTGAAATGATCGGTCGTTCGCCCGAAAGAGCAATTTCAGAAGCGGACCGATTGGAGATCGGTATGGCAACTTCATTGGAGCGCGGCAAATTGGGAGCAAGATCAGGATGGAAACAACGACTGAACTGACCGCCGCCCATATCGACCATCGGCGGTTTCTCGGTACGGCATTGATTGGTGGCAATCGGGCATCGATCCACATACACACAACCGGGCATCACCATGCCAAGAGGAGGCAGAGCACCGGGAATGGTGTCGAGCCGATCGATGTCTTTGCGCAAACCGACACGGGGAATGCAGCGAAGCAATCCAACCGAATAGGGGTGACGGGGATCGCCAAGTAACTGAGCGGTTGAACCCTCTTCGACTAACTGCCCGGCATAGAGCACACCAATGCGGTCACACATGGAGCGGATTACACCCAAGTTGTGACTGATGAACAACACCGACGTATTGGTACGTGTACGTAGGGTGCGTATGAGGTCAAGGACTTCGGCTTCAACGGTGGCATCAAGGCCCGTTGTTGGTTCATCAAGAATAAGCAACCGTGGATTGGTGGCCAGAGCCATAGCAATTACCACGCGCTGAGCCATGCCCCCAGACAACTCGTGGGGGTAACGCTGCATGACTTTGCCCACGTCGGCAATTTGCACCGCAATCAACGCTTCTTCGGCATTGGCGAATGCGTCGGCCTTGGAAAGCCCGGCAATAGTGAAAACCTCGGCCACCTGATTGCCGACGCGAATCGACGGATTCAACGAGGCAATCGGGCTTTGGTAAACCATCGAAATGGCATCGGCGCGAAGTTTTCTCACGTCCTCGGTGGACATTGTGGTGATGTCTTGGCCTTCAAAACGAATGGCCCCACCGGTAATGGATCCATTGCTTGGTAGGTACCGCATCGCCGCGTACGCCGCGGTTGATTTGCCGCAGCCAGATTCGCCAACCAAACCAAATGCTTCGCCAGGAGCAACACTGAAGGAAACCTCACGCAGTACCGGTCGATCGATCCCACGCACTTTGTAAGCCACCTGGACGCGATCAAACTCCAACGTTGGGACCGGGCCATGAAGGCCAGTAACGCCCAAAACGTCACTCGTTGATGAATTTGATGGGACGAGAAGAGAAGAAGTGCTCATCGTTCGAAGGCCTCCGCGAGTGCGTCTTGGATGAGATTGATACCAATGGCCAACAAGGCAATGGCCAGGGCAGGGAACACGGTGGCCGACCAGTTGAGGCCGTTCATGAACTTGTAATGGTTCGCTACCTGGGTGCCCCAATCCGGTGAATCAGGCCCGGCTCCAGCGCCAAGAAATGAGAGTGTTGCGATCGCGAAAATCGCATATCCCAAGCGCACCGTGAACTCCACCAAAAGCGAAGGCAACACATTGGGAAGCAACTCTTTGAACAAGATGTGTCGAGTGTTTTCTGTTCGCAAGCGAGCCGCAGCAATGTACTCAAGCTCCGCTTCGCCCAGCACCGAAGCGCGAACTGTTCTAGCAATGATTGGCGTGAACACCACAGCGATAATGAACAAGATCACCAACATTGAATCGCTTTTGATCGATGCGGTAATGAGCAGCGCAAACACGATGGTGGGCATGGACATGAACACATCGGCGATGCGCATCAGAACCTCATCGACCATGCCTTTGAAGTATCCAGCCACAAGCCCGATGATCGTGCCCAAAATGGCGGCGATCAGGGTGGCCCCAAAGGCCACAAAGAGGATTACTCGGGTGCCCACGATTACTCGACTGAACACGTCACGACCAAGATCATCGGTACCGAACCAGTGTTTTGCCGATGGGTCCGCCAGCTTGGACATCAAATCTTGTGCCGCAGGATCCTGAGGGGCGATGGCCGAACCAAACAACGCGCAAACTAGCCAAAAGCCACTAATAAGTACACCTATTAGGAACGAAGGGCGACGTAACAGTAAGGCGAAGCGTTCTTTTCGTTGGGCGCGAACTTCTTCCTCGGCACGTGCCCGCACACTCTGCTGCTCAGCGGAAAAAACCGGTTCAATACCCGGAGAAGCCGTCTCAACTTCAGAAGCGGTACTCACTTGATCACCGACTGACGGATCCGTGGGTTCAGCATGGTGTACAGCAAATCGGCGAAAAAGGTAGTGGTCACAAACAGCACTCCGGTAATGAGAACAGCGGCCTGAAGAAGCGGAAAGTCTCTTTGCTGGACAGAGGTGAGGAGCAGCTGCCCAAAGCCTGGATAGTTAAAGATTCGCTCCACTGCGACGAGTCCGCCGAGTAGGTAGCCAATCTGCGTGGCAGTAACGGCAATGGTGGGCATGAGGGCATTGCGCAAGACGTGCTTACGAACCACGGTGCGCCGGGGAAGGCCCTTCAACAAGGCGGTGCGGGTGTAATCGGCATCCATGGCTTCGATTACACCGGCGCGGGTGATGCGGGCGATGTAGCCAAAGAGCACCAACACCAAACACGCGGCGGGAAGGATGAGATAGCGATACTGCTCGACCACGCTTGACCCTTCGGGGGCGTTGGCCGAAACAGGAAGCCATTTGAGTTTCACGCCGAAAATCAAGATCAGAAACACCGCCCATACGAATTCAGGGATTACCGCGGCAGACAGTCCGCCCACGGTAATAACTCGGTCGATCAGCTTATTTTTGCGAAGGGCCGCGATGATTCCGCCAAGGAGACTGATTGGTAACACGGCAAAAAACGCCAGCATCGCCAGACGGGCCGAGTAACCAAGTGCGGGGCGAAGTTTCTCCGTTACGGGCACGTCATAGTTGAGCGACTGACCGAGATCGCCTCGAAGTGTGTCTCCGAGCCAGTTTACGTATTGCGTGGGGATCGGCCGATCAGTTCCAAGCTCTTTGTTTAGCAACGCAACCGCTTCTCGATCGGCGAAAGGACCGAGGATTTTTTGGCCGACGTTGCCGGGCAACGCGTGCGTGGCGAAGAAGACCAACCCGGTGAGAAGGAACAAGGTAAGAATCGCTAAGAGAAAACGGCGGAGCAAAAATCGCTTCATGGAACTCGTTTGGTGGCAGTGGAGTCGGTGCGGGCATCGCGACTCTGGTAGGTGACATCGTTGCAGGTTCCGCAACGTCCCATGAAAACGGGAAACGCAAATGTGCGGGGGGAATGCACAACGGCCCGTGCAACCAACGTTGCAACGGGCCGTTGACAAGACTTCTGAGCAGAAAGCTCAGACTAGGAACTACGCAAGCTTGGCTTTGGTGGTTTCGAGCACGTTCATGCCGTTGGTGTAGTTACCCGACAACTGCTTACGGGAAGCGTCAAGTGCGGCACCGAAGTAGGCGAAGGAGATTGGCGAATCCTCAAGAAGGATTTCTTGGATCCTCTTCGACTGTGCCTTCTGCGTCTGAAGGTCCGATGAAGCCATGAAGGACTTCGCGGCTGTATCGTATTCAGCGCTGTTGTACTTGGCAGCGTTCCAAACACCGGTCGACAACAGCGAGGCGGTGAGGTACACGTTGGGAATGCCACGGTGTCCGTATTCGGTGATGCCGAAATCGGAGTTCAACCAGCTTGGCGAACGCTTGTCGTCGTAGTAGGCCGAGCCATCTTCGTCGGCAATGTCAATCGTGACGTTGATGCCGATTTCCTTAGCGGACTGCTTCACAACCTGAGCGAGCAACTTGATGTCGGCACGGCCCCAGGTGGAAAGCGTGACGTCGAAGCCGTCTTTTTTGCCAGCATCGCTCAAGAGCTGCTTGGCCTTGGCAATATCCTTCTTGCGCTGAGCAATGGTCTTGTCGGTGGTTGGGTAACCAGGAGCCATTGGGCTGTCATTACCCAGCGAACCGAATCCGTCGGCCACGCCAGCAAGGATACCTGGGCGGTCGAGGGTAAGAGCAAGAGCCTGACGGAGACGCTTGTCAGCGAACACGCCCTTGTCGCAACGCATGTGGATCTGCAAGTGGCCAGCGGTCTTGGTGGACGTCACATTGAAGTTCGAGTCAGCCTGGAGCGTTTTGGCGGTGGTTGCCGAGCAGAAGGCGTCCCAGTCAACCTGGCCACCTTGAAGGGCGGTCAAACGGGCACCGTCATCTTTGAACTGCGAAACCTGGAGGCGGTCGAAGTTTGGCTGACGAGCCTTATCGAAGTAGTTGGGGTTCCGCTTGAACGTGGCGCCCTGATCAGGGGTGTACTTCTCTTTGATCCATGGGCCCGAGCCGATGAACGAAGTTTCCCAGCCGTCGACGTAGTCGCGGGGCAAGATGATGGCGTTGTAGTTATCCGAGCTGATCAGGTAAGGGAATGCGCCAATGCTCTGCTTAAGGGCAAACTGCACGGTGTAATCATCGACCTTGGTGGTGCCGCCTTTTTCGAGCACACCCTTGAACACCGAGAGGGCATTTGATTTGTTGGCAGGATCGGCAAGGCGCTCGAACGTTGCAACAACATCGTCGGCTTGAAGCTTCTTGCCGTTGTGGAAGGTTTGACCCTTGCGGATCTTGAAGGTCCAAACGGTCGAATCAGCATTGGCAGACCAGCTCTGGGCAACACGTGGCTCAAGGACGCCTTCGTTGTTGTCAAAGCAGAGGTACTCGCCAGCGAGGGCCAGCAGTAGGAGTGCGCCGCCGTTGTTGGCCACGATAGGGTCGATCTTGGAGCCTGGGGCGATGGTGCTCACCCGGAGAAGTGGCTTCCGCTTCGCTACAACAACCTTCTTTTTGGTTGCTGCCGATGCTTCGCCGCCGCCTACGATCAATCCGGCGAGGGGAATACCCATGCCAACGATCGATGCGTGACGCATGAAATCTCGACGTGAAATGCCGCCGATCCGGAACTCGTCGATGATGTGGTTTTCTCGTTCGCCAAGGCCGCGACGAATATCGTCAAGCCGTGCGTTGTCACCGTTGCTCATGTGTAATTTCCTCTGCAATTGGGTGAGTTCGCGTTTCACGGGGGGCATGTGCAACGGTCACTCTGGGGATGGTCCGGAGAGATGCTTAGTTCCGGTACGTCATTATGTCAATTGTCACGCGATAATTCAGCTTCTTTTCTTGAACGATCGTACGGTTATTCTTCGGCAATGTTTCCCTTGCTCATTGAATGTAAGCGTTTACTGTTGGCAGGTAGACGAATGTTTCGGCAAAATATTGTTTTGGGAGCGACTGGTTCGCCACCCGTTTTTAGGGTCAGAATACTCATGTGACAAACACCTCTGTGGAACGCCAACCGTCGACGCCGAACCCGTCGGGTGGGGCCGCGGCCGCCGCTTTGCGAGTCGGTTTCATTGGACTTGGGCATCTCGGCGCGCATTTGGCGGCAAGTCTGCTCCGAGCGGGCCACCAGCTCGCGGTTACGGATCTTGACAGGGCCTCGGCTGCGGGTCTTGAGACCGAAGGAGCCTGTTGGGCCGATGATCCCGCCCAAGTTGCTGCTCAATCTGATGTGGTGTTTACGTGTCTCCCGTCGCCTGCGGTAATCAATGCGGTTGTTACCGGGCCAAACGGTGTGCTTGCCGGATTCGCCGGTCGTGCTGGTACCTGGATTGATATGTCCACGAATGATCGCAACGAAACGCTCCGGCTTGGTGCTCTTGTAGCCGAGGCAGGTGCGTGCATGCTCGAAGCGCCGGTCACGGGTGGGGTGCATCGTGCTGCGGCCGGGCAAATCACGGTGTTGGTTGGCGGCGACGAGTCGATTTTTGAAACCCATCGGGAACTCCTGAGCGCAGTTGGCAATCCTGTCCTCTACATGGGGCCCCTCGGGAGCGCCGCTCTCATCAAGGTCATTACGAACATGTTGGCGTTCGTGAATTTGGTTTCGGTTGGCGAGGCCTTGATGTTGGCCAAGCGCGGTGGATTGGAGCTCGGTAAAGCGTTCGAAGCCATCAAGGAATCTTCCGGAAACAGCTTTGTACATGAGACGGAAAGCCAGGTGATTCTCAATGGCAGCTACAACATCAACTTCACCATGGACCTTGCCTGTAAGGACCTTGGTTTCGCCACACAGTTTGGTCGCGAGCTTGGCGTGCCGCTTGATCTCGCCGGCCTTACCGAGCAAACCTTTATCCGGGCTCGCTCTGCCTACGGTGGTGGTGCGTGGTCATCGCAAGTGGTGAAGCTGCTCGAAGACGCCCTAGGTACTGATCTCCGTGCTCCTGGGTTCCCCGATGAATTGCCGCCGTCATGAGTTTCCCTCTTGGGACCTCACCATCCGCACCGGCACTGCCAGTGGAACTAAGCGCGCGAGCGGATCTTGCCGCGGCATTTCGGTGGGCGGCAAAGCTGAATCTCCACGAAGCAGTGGCAAACCATTTTTCTGTGGCGGTCTCCAATGATGGTTCACAGTTTCTCCTGAACCCAAGGGGTCGGCATTTTTCCCGCATGACGGCAAGCTCCTTGTTGCTCCTCGATTCCCACAATGTTCGATCGGCCCTTGATCCTGGTTCGGCCCTTGATGGTGGAACGCTTGTGCATCCCGAAGCAGATCCAACCGCCTGGTATCTGCACGCCCATTTACACAAAGCCGTTCCCCGAGCGCGCTGCATCCTGCACACCCATATGCCGTATGTAACCGCGCTTGCCTGTTTGACCGACTTCGAATTCCTCATGCTCGATCAAAACGCCTGTCGTTTCCATAACCGAATTGCCTACGATCGCCACTATGCCGGGATGGCCCTCGATGACTCCGAAGGTGCCCGCGTGGCCTCGCTCCTGGCCGACGACAAGAGCGTGATGTTCCTCGGGAATCATGGTGTGCTCGTGATTGGCGAAACGGTTGCTGAAGCGTTCGATGAGCTCTACTACCTGGAAAAGGCTGCGCAGCTACAGATTCTTGCGCTTTCCACCGGTCGGCCCCTTGCCCTCGTCCCCGAAGACGTAGCAGCGCTGGCCTGTAAACAGTGGCTCGAGTACCCCGAAATCGCGACCCTGCACCTGGCGGAGCTTCGGCGAATCCTCGATGAAGAGGGCAGTAACTATGCCGAGTAAACGCGTAACCGTTTTGAGATTGGATGAACCATCGTGACAAGTACAAGCAGTAGTGCGGCCGAAAAGATTCGATCGGTTTGCTTCGATGATCGTTTGCTTCGGGTCGAATGGGCTAGCGGCGTCGTTGGCGAGTTCGTTCACTTTTGGTTGCGTGATAACTGCCCGCAACTTCGCCACGCCAAAACGAATCATCGTGTGGTGGAAACCTCCGAAATTCCCCGCAACGTAAAACCAGCCTCGGCAACGCTCAATGGCAACGGTAAGGTCGAAATTGTATGGGCACATGACAATCACGTGAGTACCTACACCTCGGCGTGGCTGCAAAGGTTTGATTACGGAAACGGTGCCAGACACGCCAGGTATGAGCCAACGCTGTGGGGTCCTTCGATAGGTGAGGCCCTGCCAACTGCCTCGTACCCCGCCCTGTGTGATGACAAAACAATTCGCCAGAGTTTCCTTGAAGGCTTCGTCCGTTACGGGGTTGGCGTTCTGAACGATGTGCCGTGCATTCCAGGGACCGTGCTTGACGTGGCCAGTTTGCTGGGCGAGCTTCGCAACACCAGCTGGGGTCTGGTGTTCGATGTGATTTCCATGGAAGACGCTAATTCACTGGCCTACACAAACTTGCCCCTCGTTGTGCATACCGATGAGGGGTACCGCGACCCTGCGCCCACCGTGCAATTGCAACACTTCCTTCGCGCCGACGCTTCCGGTGGCGATTCAACCCTGGTAGACGGGTTTGCCGTTGCCGAGGCTTTACGAGTCCAAGCGCCTGAACAGTTTGCGCTCCTAGCCAAAACGATTCTGCACTTTCATTTTGCCGATGCCACCGCAGAACACCGTGCTTCGGCACCGACGATCTCTCTCAACCCCGATGGTTCAATTCGGGCCATCCGCTATTCGAACCACAGTGTTGAGCCGTTTCTCCTTCCACCCGACGTTATGGAACCATTTTATGATGCGTACCTAGCATTTGGTCGTATGCGCGAAAGTGTCGAGTTCCGCCTGGATATCAAAATGGGTGCTGGTGATCTTTACATTGTCGACAACCATCGCGTCATGCATGGGCGTACCGGGTTCTCCAGCGGTGGGGCCCGTCATTTGCAGAGTTGCTACATCGAGCGCGACGAATTGGTGAGCCGCTTGGCGATCCTGCAACG
>JAYSVF010000257.1:0-19555 GCA_043718695.1 Acidimicrobiia bacterium
GGATCGTGACCGAAGTCTTGATGCATTCACAAAATGAAGGGTGTAGACCTGAGTAGGAGAGGATCAACCTGATGGCATTCGAACCGCAGTTTCCACACCAACATGAGACGACCAACGGGGCACCGGGACCGGTTACGGATGGAGTGCTCCAAACTCCCCCGTTTGGTGCAATGGCAAAGCTCTCTCACGAAGAACTTGTTCGTGAACAACAAGCCACGTTGGCAGCCCCTCGTCGGGTTTACTCACGTAGTGCAAAACTGCTCTTTAGCTCGCTCGACCTCTTTTACAAGCCCGGTCGCAATCTTGAGAAGTTCCGGGTACTTGAATTGATCGCCCGAGTTCCCTACCAAGCATGGGAGCACGTGGCCTATGTAGCGCTTACCCACAAGGCGGGCGAACCTGGATTTGCGGGCCGGATCTTCACCAAGGTGAGGTCGGCCCGTCGTCAACAAGACAACGAACAGTGGCATTTGCTGATTCTCGAAGAGCTCTGTGCGACGAGACCTCGCCAATACGGTCGGCTCCGCACAATGGTTTTCCCCCAGATTTTAGCGTTTGTTTACTACCAACTGTCGTGGCTACTCTACGCAGTTCGGCCCGACTGGAGCTACCGGCTCAACGCCGATTTCGAAGACCACGCGCAGCATGAATACGCGTTACTAGTTGAGGAACAACCCTGGCTCAACGACATTGCGTACGACGGCGAGTTTGCAGATTCCTATGCGCGCTTTCCAAGTTTGGCTGACCTTTTCCGCCAAATCAGCGTCGACGAAAAGATCCACAAAGAAGAATCCGTCGCCCAACTCCGCAACCCACGTTTTGCCTAGCTGTGGAATTTGCAAACATTTAAAGGCTTCCGTAGGCAATGACCGGTTTGCCATACGCGGAACACAAGCCTTGTTCAACGAACCACCAGTGAGTTTCCGACGAGAATCCCAACAACTTCCGTTTGCGGCTGTGGCGAAGCTGCTGACGTCTATTCCTCGGAAGGGGGTCGTCTAACTGGCAGAGTTCGCCCGATTGCGTCGACCGGAAGCAGGTCCGAGGCGTTATCCGTAGTTCCTAACTTGCTCTTAGGGTGATGACTTCTGAGACCGTCACATTAAGTGCCTCCGCAACATCGCAGAGTCGGGCCAAACTCGCAGTTGCGTAACGGCTCGATTCGTAACGTTGAATTTGTTGCTCTGCAACGCCGAGTGCTTCGCTCAGGTTTGCCTGTGTAAGCCCCCGTGCGATCCGAGCCTTGATCAGGGCGTCGGCAAGTCCTGCAAGCGATGAGGACTCAATGGTGGTTGGCTTCCCGTTTCGCAGAAGTTCGTATTCGGTAACCTCTTCACGGAGATCGCTCATTTGACTCTTGAGCGCCGCAGCTTGAAGCAAGCGAAAGCCATCCTCGCCTGCCGTTCCCGCCTCGACACTATCGAGCAGCTCCTGCAGCTCTCCGTACTTCTTGCGAGTTTGTTGGTACTGCCGGTCGTTGGTAATCATGGTTGAGACCCCTTTTCGAGACGTAGGACGACAATTCCTTTTGCATTTCCAGTTCGGTCGGTTTGAAAGAAGTCAGAGAATTTTCGCCCACTTGATCCTTCCGTAATGTTCGGCAAAAACTCCCCACCAAAGCGAACCTTCTGGGACAGTCGGTGGCCATCAAGCTCCAGAATCTCAGGAGCCAAAGTTTGTAAGACTTTGAGATCCACACCATCGGTGTCCCACACGCAATCAAAGTCCCCCGGGTCATCCTTGCTCGTCACAAAACTGCCGTTTAGCCAAACTTGCTCACAACCGCTCTCGGCAAGGATTGCAAGACCATCGAACAATCCATCTACAAGCTGACGCCTTCGCCGATTCCACGAAAACGATTCGACGATCTCACTCCACGTCGCGAAATGTTGACCCTCGGGGAGGAGCCCCGTTTGGGCATCGAACTCGGGGATGGCCGCTCACACAACATATCTGTTGTGTGAGCGCCTGTCAACCATCCATGTAGCTCCGAGAGGCGGGAATGACAATGAAATGCCCCGTGCGGCAAAATGAAACCTTCAGAGAAGCTATGTCTACCTAGAATTGTGGCATGCAGTCGGCGACCATCAAAGACCCGAAACTGATCTTTGAGACCGTGCACGGGAGTACGGCCTACAACTTGGCGCGCGAAGGATCCGATGTTGATCTGAAAGGAATCGTGGTGGGGCCGCGTGAGTGGTACTTCGGGATGGAAACGGCACCGGAACAAGTTGATTTGTCACCCGACCACGTTCGCTATGAACTTCGCAAGTTCATGCGTCTCGCGGTTGATGCCAACCCGACCGTGATCGAGTTGCTCTTTACCGCGCCTGAACATCACCGTTGCGTAACGCCGAGCGGGGAGCTGTTGTTGCAGCATCGCGACGCGTTTCTCTCGAAGCGAATTGCCGATCGCTTCAGTGGGTACGCACTTGCGCAACTCAAGCGAATTCGTAGCCATCGTTCGTATCTCCTTGCGCCTCCATCGCACGCACCGTCCCGCAGCGAATTCGACTTGCCCGAGCGGACGGTGATTCCCGCAGACCAGCTTGCTGCAGCCGAATCACTTCTCGCCCAAGGTGATTTAGACGGTGCCGACGCTTCGCCGAATTTTCTTGAATTGCTGGCGCGGGAACGTCGATACAAATCTGCGTTGAAGGGTTGGCAGTCCTACCAAACGTGGCTCCGAACTCGCAATCCAAAACGCTCAGAGTTGGAAGCAAAGTTTGGTTACGACACCAAGCACGCCATGCATCTTGTGCGGCTGCAACGCATGGCCATCGAAACGCTGGCAACCGGACGAGTGAATGTTACGAGAGATGATCGTGAAGAGCTGTTGGCCATCCGCGACGGCGCGCTGAGCTTTGATCAACTCGAAACCCAAACCGACTCCATCGACCAACAACTGCGACAAGCGGCGACTACAAGCACGCTCCCCGACCAACCCGACGAGGACTTCATCAACAAACTCTGCATCTCGATCATAGAAACCGAACTCCAATGCTGACCGCCGATCTGGAAATCGCCCGCGCCTACGTCGCTCACAAACCTCCGCCGGGAACTCTGTTGCTCTGTGGTGTGACGGGCGCGCACCTGTACGGCTTTCCCTCTCCCGATAGCGATCTAGACCTCAAAGGGATTCACCTAGTTCTTACTACGCAGCTACTTGGACTCGAACCAGCTACGCCGCCACACGATCACACCGAGATCTTCCAAGGCATCGAGTGCGACCTCACCACCAACGAAGCCTCCGATGCACTTCGGCTACTTCTTTCTGGTAACGGCAACATGCTGGAACGAATTCTGTCTCCCACGCAAACCCACGAGTCCACCGATCTTGAAGAGCTTCGAGCCTTGGCTCTCGGAACTCTTTCTCGCCGATACGCCCGACACTACGGCGGATTCGCCCGAGGTATGCGACGTGAACTTACGATCGAACCAACGGTAAAGAAACTTCTGTACGCATACCGAGTTCTCCTCACCGGAATCACGCTTCTACGCTCAGGAGTGGTCGAACCCAACGTAACAATCCTCGCCCCCGAATTCGGCCTTCAAGCCCAAATCCAAGAACTAGTGGATCGAAAGCGCGCCGGAGCCGAACACGCACCAATCGACGCGTCAACCCTGTCCGAACACGAACCCACCCTCGACCATCTCGCCGAAACCCTCATCGAGGCTGAAGCATCCAGCCAACTGCCCGAGCAAGCAACCAACTCCACCGAACTGAACAACTGGCTCGTCAAACGTCGGCTCCTCTGACCGGTTTCTCAACAAACAATCTCTTGACCCTTCGAACAATTTGGAACGTTATCTCGGGCTCCATAAAAGACCGAAGCGATTCGTTGGGAAAGAACACAAAATACTTCCGATGTGGCTTTTCGCCGACCTTGGACGATGGAAAGCGATCCACCACACTTCAGGATCGGGCGCAGGCTGTTTTCTCTGAGCTAATTCTGGATAACCGCTCATTTGTTGGTTGGTCCTCTATATTTGGCCGAAAGCCGTGACTTTCCTGCGGCATCTGAATGGAGTTGACCATGACGCACCTCGAGAAGAACCGCCGCCGAGTTCGAAACCTCGCAGCAGCAACTTGTATCGCTTCCGCGTTCGGGATGACCTCGCTGTTCGCACCCCCTGGGTACGCAGCAGACCCCACAGGTCTAGTTACCTCATTTGGACCAGAAGCAGGTGCTGTACTCGGCAGCGAATTGATTGCTTGGCAGGGAGAAATCCTTGTCAACAAAACGACTGCCGGTTTCACTGCGTTCCAACCAGCGACGGGCAGCGGTGCCCCGAGCCCGATAGCCACCACGAACATGGTGAAAACTTCGACCGTTTTCAATGGGCTGCTTGCATGGATCGACGGAACCGCGAATATCGTCCGAACCGCCAATCCCGGGGGAACCGTCACTGCGTTAGCGGGCGCGATTCCTCCAACTTCGGATGAATTGCTCGGCGTTGGCGTTCAACTGTGGATAGCCCGTACAGGCGGTGTTGATCGGTACACCCCAACAGCCACGGCACTTGGCGGAGCAACTGCTCTCGGGGCCTTTGGGGCCACAAGCACGCTTCGTATGACCATTGGTGGGGATGGCAACGTGTGGGTTGTTGAGAAGAATGCAACCGGCGTGGACACCTTGACTCGTTGGACGCCAGCGGGTGTGCAAGTGGGCGTCTCGTTGAACTTCGCGAACTCTTCTGCAGATCCTTCAGACATTACCGCCGGCTCCGATGGCGGAGTTTGGGTGGTTTTGGGTGGAACAAACTCAATTGCGCGTTTCGACACAAACCTCAACCTTGCCGAGTTGCCCCTCCCACTTGGGGCGGCGCCGATTGCCATCGCTGCGGGTCCTGATGGCGGGGTCTGGGTAACCGAAAACGCTCTGAATAATGTGTCAAGACTGGGCTTTACCGGTGGATCGATATCTCGTGTGGCTTATTCCGCTCCGAGTGCATTTGGGTTGAGGGGGATCATTGCCGGTCCCGATGGAAACATGTGGGTTGTAGGCACGGTTGCTAACCGGGTCGCTCGCTTCGGGACCGTTGTCCCTACGACCACCACAACATCCACCACACCTCCAACAACGGTTGCCGTGACAGCAGCTCCCACCGCTGCGCCCACAACCGCAGCCCCAACAACTGCCGCGCCGACCGCTCCTCCCACCGCCGCCCCAACACTTCCTCCGGCAACCGCTGCTCCAAGGGTGGTCGTTATTGCCAAGAAGGTCTGTATCAAGACTGCCAAGCGCCGGGTCAAAGTGGGCAAGAAGTTTGTTACGCAGATCTATTGCTCGAAGTACAGACTTGTGAAGTAGCTAGGACTACTGGTCATCATGGTGACTCAACCGCTGTCTGAGCCGGAGAAGTAGCCAAGAGGCTACGAATTCAGGTTCAGCAGCGGTTTAGAGCAGAAGCGGGCACGAGGCAACCACTCCCATCACCTGCGTAACTCGGCCCAGGGCCATCCAGCTGGAGATGCACAGGGTGAGTTCGAAGGTGAGTTCATCGCCCAGTTCGCCACGCAGGCGGTCAATCAGCACTTGGTCAATCGAAAGGTGATCAACCGCAAACTTCTCGGCGTACTCAAGCGCGGCTCGTTCGAGCGGAGAGTAACCCGGATAGGTTGCCCACTCTGTTACGTGTGCATAGAGTTCTTCGGTGAGATCATTCGACGCCAACGACGCCGCACGGGTATCCATTCAAAGATGGCACTCGTTAATCAAAGCAATACGCATACGAACCAGTTCCCGCAGGCGCATCGGAAGCTTCGAATACTTATAGACCGAAGCACTAAATCGCCCTGCAGGTTTGGCGATATCAGGCGCCAACTGCCACAAACGGGTGTATTCCTCTTCGGCACCTTCGGGGATTTCGATACGTGGCATGGCCGCAGCTTACCGAATCGCGGCTAAGAAACTCCTGTCAACGACAAACGGCCTTCCGTAGCGGTATTACGCCCCGATCGACCGGTCGCGGACATAGAGTCGAGCTATGCGTGGAATTCGAATCTTTCCAACGGCCGAGGAATATGTCGAAGACTTTTTGGCTCGGGGGCTGCCCGAAGAATCGATTCGAACCAACGATTTTTACCGGCGGCTTATCGGCTGGGTGATCGATCAGCGTTCGCCCCTGCTGTACGAACAAGATCATCCTGATGAGTACACGAATCTGAGCATCAACTTCAATTGGCTTCTGCTTCGCAACTACGCGCAAACCAAGCTCGGGCCGCCGCAAACAATTCTCTCGATGTACGTGCTGCACGAGTTGGCCCATATGACGCATTGGCTACCGACTCGTTTCGACGAGTTGTCAGCCGGTGAATATGCCGATCAATTCACCCGCAGCGAATATCGGGCGTCGAACGAAACCGAGATCCTGATTCATTTTCGAATTCCTTCACTGCGTTCGACGGTTTTTCCCAATCAGCGAATCGTGTCTGATGTGCTGCACGACAAAGGTATCGAGCAGCCATCAATGAATCGGCTCTGCAACCTGCGCCCGCTGTTTGTTGAAGACACTGCGCTCGACGAGTTCTTCACTGGCCCGGATGCCGACATTGCCGCAAGGTTCAAGCGATACGCAGGAAATCGTGAATGGGCACGCGGAAGGTTTGAAGCCATCCGCCAATATTTCACCACGATTGATTTGCCTCAGGGCAGCGGGCTCACCAACGCCGAATACGAAGATGCACTGCGCGCTTATGAACCCTCTCTAAGCCAGGAACGTTACGAACAAAACATGATCACCAATGTGCGTTTCGGCTTCGCCATGTGCGGCCTACCCGCCCCCACTTTGGATTCCCTCGAAGATGCGAAAACTGCCGCTAAGGATCTGGAGGGTCGCCACGCCATCGTCCAGTCTTGATCCCCTCAGCTCATGACCGAGGTCTACAGCTACCCGTTTCCCGAGGTCCGTCAACTCCTGGATGGCATCTCGCTAGACACTAACGGCAGACGGCCCAACCGCTGCTCAAAGATTGACAAACCAAAACAAGCGAGTACGTTGCATCTTTCACCGCCTACCTGGCGCCCGCTGAATCATCTGCGAGAGTAAACACTCGACTCACCAACGCCAGAAGAAGCCGCAATAGCCCTCGGTCACCTCGATTCGGCCACTACGAAAAACGAATAGAGCAGTCGGAGGGTTTCGAGAATTGGATCGGTGTCGATGGGTGCTTCGAGAGAGCCAAGTCGGGTGAGGACGGCGTGTGCGACATCGGGAAGTATCGCGACCGGAATTGAGTTGGACATTTCCGAGCTTGGAGCATCGATTCGCAGTGGCCACCAGGGGGCAACTTCGCGAACGGTCTCGCCTGGCGGGGTGGAGCCAACAAAGAGGGCGAGGATCTCGTCTTTCGATTTGCCCATCCATTCGATCAACTTCCATGGGTCACGATCGAGTTGGTCGGCGAAGACATAAAGCACCGCGGCTTGGTGTTTGCACGGATCACCCCAATCCGGGCATGAGCAGGTGGCTCGGAGTTCACGCCACTGGGTTGGAAAGAGCTTCGATCCGGCAGCAGTGAAAACCTCTTCGAGATCGGTAGGCACTTCACCATCGAGTAACCGGGCGGCGTACCCAAGACGCGACTTGAGGGTATCGGTGATTTTGATCCACTGGGTTGGAGTTGGCGTAGCAAGTCTCACCGTAACGGCATAGGGGGTTCGCCGGGAACCCTGTACCTGAGCAACAAGTAACCCTTCATTAACTTCAAGGGACAGCACCTGGCCTGCACGGGCGTAGGTGCGACCACGAGTCATCCGTCCGCCGAGGCCAAACGATTCGAGCACCGCAATGAAACGTTTTGACCACCACGTTTCGGCCATCGCCCCACGGGCACGTGAAGTGGCAAGTCCACCTTCGGCTTGGATCCGTTTTGAAGTGGGAAAGTTGTGAAAATCGTTTCTGGTTTGAAAGGCCATGGCTACTCTTCCCCGCGAAGCGAAATGACGTTCCGAAGCTCAGCGGTGTCAAGTTCGGTGATCCACTGTTCGCCGGTGCCCACAACTGATTCAGCAAGAGCACGTTTGGAATTGATCATCTCATCAATCCGTTCTTCAATCGTCCCTGTGCTTACTAATTTGTGTACCAACACCGTCCGCTTTTGGCCAATCCGGAACGCACGATCCGTTGCTTGGTTTTCAACGGCAGGGTTCCACCAACGATCGAGATGAATGACGTGTGAAGCAGCGGTGAGATTCAAGCCGGTGCCACCAGCTTTGAGCGACAGGAGGAAAATCGGAGGACCATCGGGGTCTTGGAATTGCTCAACCATCCCATCTCGCAACGGCCTGCGCACACCACCGTGCAGCCAAAGTGGATCACGCCCGTATCGCTTCGCTAGGTGGGGAACAAGCATCTCACCCCATTCCGCAAACTGGGTAAAGCAAAGCGCTTTGTCTCCGGCTTCAATGATCTCATCGAGCAATTCCTCGACTCGATTGAGTTTGCCTGAACGACCGGCCAGCGTCGAACCGTCACGGCCAAAGTGCGCTGGATGATTGCAAACTTGTTTGAGCTTCGTGATTCCGGCAAGCACCAAACCACGTCGCCCGATACCAGTTGCTTCATCAGCTTGCAAAAGCAAATCGTCCACGATGGCCCGGTAAAGGCTTGCCTGTTCTTTGGTAAGCGGACAGTGTTCTGTCGTTTCAATCTTTTCGGGCAAATCATCAATGATTGACTTATCAGTCTTGAGCCTGCGCAGCACGAATGGGCTGGTAACTCGGCGCAAAAGATCCGTCGCTGCTTGATCGTGATCTCGTTCAATGGGTATGGCGAAGCGGCGTTTGAATTCAGCAGCTGTGCCCAATAGCCCGGGATTCAACACGTGCATGAGCGACCACAATTCGCTCAAACGGTTCTCGACCGGTGTACCGGTAAGGGCAACTCTGCGATCCGCTTGCAACTGACGGATAGCCTTCGTTTGTGCCGTTCCTGGATTCTTGACTTGCTGTGCCTCATCAAGCACGATGCGACCCCAACGAACCGACTGAAGAAGGTCAAGATCTCGCGGCACAAGCGAATACGTGGTGAGCACCACATCGGCGTCCGCACGGTAATCAGCACGCGTATCTTCTGGATCACCACGTAAATCACCACTCGGATTGATATCTTGAAACCGCAACCGGTCATTCCCGTGATGCACTTTCACGCGCAGCGTCGGCGCGAATCGTTCGAGCTCTCGCTGCCAGTTCCCCAATACCGATACCGGACAAACCACCAGTGTTGGATCAGGCAACGGATCAACCAACAGCGTCGCAATCAGCTGTGCGGTTTTGCCAAGGCCCATATCGTCGGCCAAACACGCACCCAACCCGAGCCGACCGAGGAACAACATCCAACCGGCACCACGCTGTTGATACGGTCGCAGGGCACCGTGAAAATCCACCGGATCTTCAATCGGGGCGACAGCGGAATGCAATGCGCCATCAAGCAAATCGCCCAGCCAACCGTCGGCCACCACATCAATGCCGTCGAGATTCACCGCACCGGCAGGTAGATCCAAGCCGTCGAGCCCTAACCCGCTACGCAACAATTCTGAAGCAGTCGCCTGGCCCTTGCTTCCCACGAGTTTGGCGATCGCGGCGAGATCCTGGGCGTCAAGTTCAACCCATTCTCCACGAACCCGCACCAGGCTCTGCTGGTTCGCTGCCGCATCGGTAAGGGATTTCAGTTCAGCCTTGGTGATCTTTCGGCCACCCAGTGCCGCTTCCCATTCAAAGGCGACAATTTCATCAAATCCAAATCCGCCTTGCGTTGCTGTATCAGCACCGGAACTTGAAGACTTTTTGTATTTCACCCGAGCCCGTAAACGAAGACGTTCCCGCCTCGACCACCAACCCGGCAACCGAACCCCGATCCCCGCCTCGGTGAGTGCTTCAATACGTGTACGTACGAACTGCAAGGCCACGTCGCTAGAAACTTCAATGCTCGCAGCTCGGGCCGATTCCAACAGCTCGCCAAGTTCAGGAGCAATGCGGACGGCTTTACCCAATCCTGCCAATAATTCCGCAATCGCTTCTGGCGTGAAGGGAGATTCAGCATCCCAAAGGGCCGATGCGTCAACAACAACACTCGGTTCCTCAGAGTCCTGAACCAACACATCCACATGCCAAGCATCGGAATGGGCTTCTTCCAAGGGTGTCCCTTTTTCGGCAAGCCCCGATTCGTTGCTATGTGGTGCTTCGCCATTCAACGGTTGCGACTCAACACCAACGCCAACACCGCCATCAGGATCGACCCCTGCATTGGGCTCGCGGAGTCGAAGAACTACCCGGGCACGGGTTTGTAGGGCTGCTCCCGAACGCACCCAAGCATGAATGCTCTCGACAAAGTCCACCATCTTTTTCTCGTCAAGGTTTGCGGGCAGGAACGGATCAGCGTTCACCAGCGAGTAGGTCCAAGCTTCGGGTATCGAACGTCGACCAGACTTTCGTGGAAGCAAACTCGAGACTTTGACTCGCTCAGCAACACTGGCGGTTCGTAAAGAAGTGGCCCGCGTTGAACCTGAAGGGACCGGCTCGTTGAAACGGCTTCGCACTAAGGAATCAACGGCTCCGGCCAATTCGTTTGCAACACGTTGATGATCATCAAACGTGTTCGTGCCAATCAACGAACGGAGCAGGTCTCGTTCCAAAGCCGTTGGAAGTGGCCACCAACACGAGCGAAAGCGTCCATCGATTTCCCGAGCAATTCCCGGCACCACACGGCCAGAGCCGACAAAATACTCCGCTAATTGCGAGACCAGGAAACCTCCTTCGTTGTCCAAATCTGCGGCGGCATGACCGACCTTCAAACCCGCTTGATGAGTGGGTAACACTTTCGCTCTAGAAAGCTCGCTGGCGTTTGCTCGATCATCATCTCCAACCGTTCCTTGACGGGGCGAATCTTGGGACGAATCTTGCAGAGCTTTCGCTGTCCCAGGAGATCTCTTCGCCACGCACCGATCTTTCCATAGCCACCGGCTTCACGCGATCGATTGGGGCATCGAAGTTCCCCTAGCTAGGCAACCGGTGGCGAGTGGAGATCCTCTGTTCCGTGCGAGGCGGGTCAAAGCGAATACGCTCTACCTATGGGGACACCGGTTGTTTTGATTCATGGCATGTGGTCAACGGGCGAAACGCTGCAACCCGTGAAGGAACGATTGGAAGCACTTGGCTACCAATGCTGGGCACCCACGCTTCCCCATCATGAAAACGGCGGTGACGCGCAGGCTGTTGGGACCATGTCACTTCGGAACTACATCAGCTACCTCGAACAGTTCATAGCCGAGCAGAACTTTGCAACGCCGCCACTGCTTGTTGGTCATTCGATGGGCGGATTGTTGGCGCAATTGTTAGCCACCCGTATCCCAACGGCCGGACTTGCATTGTTTGCGCCAGGGGTTCCCCCGGGAGGAATCCCGGCCGTGTCGCTTTCGCAGTTGCGTTTCTTCTTTCCCGTTACCGCTCGTCCGTTTTGGTGGAAACGATCACATCGCCCTGCATCGTTCAAGGGAGCGAACACCGCATTGTTCAACAACCTTGCGCCCGCCCGTCAGCGCGAACTGTTCGATTCGCTCGTTCCTGAATCCGGTCGGGTGTTGTTCGAATTGTCTTTCCCTCAACTTGACCGCACCAAGGCAGGCGCACATGACTACAAAGAAGTTGAGGTTCCGATCGTCATTCTTCACGGAACCAAAGATGGAGTGGTTCCGGTGCGAGGTTCAAAAAAGCTTCGCGCAAAGTATGCCAACGCAACGTTGCATCAATACCCCGGAGCCGGACATTGGCTCTTCGAGGAACCAACGACCTCCGACACAGTCTTTGCCGACCTTGGCCGTTGGCTGACGACCCAAAAGATTTCGTAGTCGGGAACCAGCTCGCCCTTCGTCGGCGTCAAAGGTTTATCATCACCATCGATCGATCCCATTTACCCGTAGTCGGTGGCCCGTCACGACAGACACAAACGCAAACGCAAACCATAGAACGCAAAACGCAAAGAGAAGCGCAACACAATCGCTAGACCTCTTGGAATAGCGAGCCGAAGGGAGAATCATGCACTACCAAACTCGTTTCATCACCCGACGTATCACCAACGTTTTGCTGGGCGCCGCGCTTGTTGTTGCTCTGGGCAGCGTGGTTGCTGGGTGCGCCAAAGAGGCCACGCGACCCCGTGCCACCGGCAACTCCGCGACCGAGTTCTCGGATGCAACGCAAACCCCAGACACTCTGGATCCAACTGCTAACGCCCCAGCGTCCATCGAAGCTGAAGCTGAAACTGAAGCACCCGCGACAGCAACAAACCCCGGCGAGGTAACACAGACGACCCTCCCCCGACCTGACGAGTTCCAAGTGCTGGTGACCATGTTGGAAACGGGCGGACGGTGCGCTGGGCCATGCGGCGACGTGCAAACAACTCTATACAGTGATGGAACCTGGTCTTATGGCCTTGCGCCAAACCCTGATCCCGGCGTGACTGCAGCCACGCTCCCGCAAACACAAGGGATCCTCGATCCAGCTCTTCTGGAAAAACTGAAGGCCGCCATAGCCAACGCCACCACGGCTGAGCTTCAAGCGCTGCCTGTTACCCAGCAATACTGTCCCTCGGCCGCCGATGGACGAGACCTTTCGTTCACCTACCGGCTTCAAGGAACCGCAGTAACCCTAAGCAATTGCACGGTTGACCTTCTTGAGGCCAACGAGCTGTTGCGGATCACCTCACAAGCGCGCGATGACATTGCCATCATGGCCAATCAAAAAGGGTAGCGACTCAACCGCCAGCGGCTTTCACTTTCCAGCCTTGAGCTTTGAGGGTTTCCATCACCAGTTCGCGATGATCGCCTTGGATGGTGATGATGCCATCTTTGGTGGTTCCACCGGCACCGCATGCAGCCTTGAGTACTTTGCCGAGCTCACTTAGTTCGTCGTGATCAAGCGGAAGGCCTTTCACTAAGGTCACTCCCTTACCGCCGCGACCTTTGGTTTCGCGGGACACTCTTACGAATCCATCCGTCGGTGCCAGAATCGCAGATTTCTTTTTACATGTGCACTTAGCAATAGCTTGTGAACAATCGGGGCACATGCGGCCAAGTTCGGTTGAGTACACCACTCCTCCGGTTGAGCCACCGCGGTTCTTCATGATGCTGCGCCGCCATCAATTGATTCCCCAGGGCGACCCGAAACAGCAGGCCCGGTCTGAGGTCTCTCACCTGAAGTAGCTCCCGGCCGACCACCAGTACCGGCCACCGGGCCTGGTCCCGACGTTGGTCGAGCAGGCGCCGGACAGCAATCCATCGGGCAAACATCGTGATTCGCCCCACGCTCACCAACACAGAGGCGATCGGGCTCCAAACCCGCCGCCAAGGCAATGCGTTCTTGCACCAACAATCTGATCATGCGCACAAAACGCGGATCGGTACCCACCGTTGCTGAACGCGCCAGTGGCAATCCAAGCTCGGCAGCTTTTTCTCGAGCTTGCGTATCAAGGTCATAGACCACTTCCATATGATCACTTATGAAACCAATGGGTACCATCAACACACCAGCCGAACCAGACTCATGCAACGTTGCAAGGTGATCACAAATGTCGGGTTCCAACCATGGTTGCCCCGGGGCTCCACTGCGCGATTGAAACACCAAGTCCCACGGTAAGGTCTCTGCGGTTCGCTCGAACACGGCTTCTGCCACCAAATGCGCGGCGTTGCGAAGCTGCACCACATAGTCGCTTGACTCAGCGTTCGCCATGGGAATGCTGTGGGCCGTGAAAGCAAGATGCGTTGCTGGAGTTCCGTCGACATACAGTTTTGAAAGCGCAGCCAGCACACCATCAACCATCGGCTCAATAAAGCCGGGATGGTTGTAGAACACGCGAATTTTGTCAACCACCGGCGCACCGTCACCAAGGGTTTCACGAGCCCGAATGATGTCTTCGCGATACTGCCGACACCCCGAATACGAAGAGTACGCACTGGTAACAAAGGCCAACGCGCGGCCAACACCGTCGGCCTTCATTTGCGACATCGTGTCAGCGAGATAGGGCGTCCAATTTCGGTTGCCCCAATAGATCGGCAGATCAATTCCGTGCAGCGCAAACTCGGTTTCTAGGGCCGCTATCAACTGACGATTTTGACCGTTGATGGGGCTTACGCCACCGAAGAGGTTGTAGTGCTGGCTTACCTGCACCAAGCGCTCAGCGGGAATCCCCCGTCCTCGGGTCACGTTCTGCATAAACGGCAAAACATCATCGGGTCCCTCAGGTCCACCAAAAGACACCAACACCACTGCGTCATAAGCCGACGGGTTCACGCCAGGTTGTTCATCGTCGCCATGTGGGGTGTTGAGTACTTGAGGTGCAGTTGTCACCCGTCAAGCATGCCTGAAGTGCCGGGTCAATCGAAACACCGCTACCGCCATCTCGAAAGATACTTGATGTACTTACTAAATGCTGGCGGCATCCATTTCGTTGAGGAATCCCACAATCCCCGTGGCGTATTCGGGCACGGCTATCGCACTCAGGTGGTCACCATCGGTGGAGGTCAACTGCGCGCCGGGAATGGCGTCGGCCAAACCCAATTCGACCTTGTGTCAGCGGCAAACCCGTGGTGCAAAACCACCGGCACCCCCTTGGGTTCAGCGGCCAGCCAAGTGTCATAAACGAGCCGAACGCCATCGTCGGTAGAAAAGGTTGCGGTACTTGGCAGGTTGCTCACGGTTCGCATTCTCAACCAGCCCCACTCAAAGGTTCAACTCCGCTGAAACTCGAATCAGAAGCATCGAGCTCTCCAACCCGTCGCTACGTGAAACACCGCGGTTCGACGAAACGCGTACTCAAGTACTGAGGACAATCCCGCAGCGGCCCTTAATACTGAGATTTGTGCTTTTCTTTCCTGGGAACTACGTAACAATGATAAAACTCACAAAAACCGGGTCTTTTCCCGTGACGCACGTCACAATTTAGAAGTGTCCGGAATCAAGGCCCACTGGCTCACCACTACCAACAAGTCGGAAACACGTCCGGCGCTCTCGAACGGAGAAAACACCATGAACAGCACCGCTACCCTCAGCACTTCCAAGGCTGCCTTCCGTCGCATCGCTGCGCTCGCTGCTGTCAGCGTCGCGGGAACCGTTGTGGTCAGCACCGGCCACGCGAATGCCCAGGCGATAGCCCCCGCTGACGGTGTGGTCTGCGAAACCCTCGGTGCCCATGCCGTGGGAACGGCCCTCGATTGTGTCACCACACCAACCGGCCAAACGTGGCGCACCAAGGGCACCCGGTTGAACCCGTACCGCATCGGCGAAACTGCCACGATCCAACGCTACGTTGGGGCGGCATGGGTAAACAGCTACACGATCAAAACGACTAGCGGAAATCCCGACGCCACGGCCGAAGTCACCATCGTCCCGGGACCGAATCGGCTGCCAATCCCTGTGGGTTCGCGTGCAACTTCCGCAGGTGTGGTCATCACCTTGCTCGGACCAAAAGCAAAGCCTGCACCATCAGCAGGATTGGATTCCTTCTTCGTTGATTCTGCTGATGTCGCCTACCCCCTGTACGCCTACAAAAGGGGAGAACAGGACTGCTCCATGGCGTTCCGCACCCTGGCCAATGAAGCGAAACTCACCCAGAACAACGGCACCATCACGGGCAAGGTTTGCACCTACGTGAACGCCAGTTCCATCAACAGCACGCTCCTAATGCGCATCAAGCCCCGATCGATCAAGCGAGGCGAACCACGCGAAACCTGGTTTGCATTCCTGTAACTCGATGAAATACGAAAGAAGAACAGCATGAACCTCCGCACCTTCGTACACACAATGCGCCGAACAGCAATCGTCGCGACTTCACCTCGGGATAGCAACAGACGCTTGAGACAAGCTTCACTTCTCCTCGTCAGTCTGTCCGCTTCGATATTGCTGACTCCACCGGTTGCTTCGGCCGCAGATAAGTTCTGCCCAAACGTTCAGAAACTAAGCGTCTCCATGAAAGCTTCAGAGGGACTGGGGATGCCCGAGTCATCGAAAGTGATGGGCGTGATTTCGGCAGACATGAAAAAGGTCGCAAGTAAAGCACCAACGAAGATCGCAAAGTCCTGGAAAGCCATGTCGATCACCTACTCACAGTACGCGGCCCTCTTCGCAAAATTCGACTCTGCCAGGGACATGACCCAGATGACGAAACTCGGAAAGGAGCAATTGAAAAATTCTCTAGTCATTGACGCATGGACAACCAAACATTGTGGGTTCAGTCTCTTCGACTAGGAGACTGCTGAATACCTGCGACTGGATGTAACAATCCAGAATCGGTTGCACAATCCAGAACGGCCCGGACTTTGAGAGTCCGGGCCGTTCCTGTTTCAGATCAAAAACCAAAGCCCCAAATAGGGCTCAACTGCTACTTCGCCAGAGCGGAGCAAACGGTATCCGTCAGCAGACGGCAAACGAGGTAGGGATCCATGTTGGCGTTCGGGCGACGATCTTCGAGGTAGCCCTTGCCCTCAAGGGGAACCTGCCACGGGATACGAACCGAAGCGCCACGATCGGAAACACCGTAGGAGTACTTGTTCCACGGTGCAGTTTCGTGCTTGCCGGTAAGGCGGTCTTCGATGCCGTCGCCGTAATTGGTGACGTGCTCCATAACCTTCTTGCCTATCGCGACACAAGCCTTCTCGATGACCTTGTAGCCGCCCTCTTCGCGCATGGCCAAGGTGGAGAAGTTGGTGTGGGCGCCGGCACCGTTCCAATCACCCTTCATTGGCTTTGCGTCCATGGAGATCACAACATCGAAATCTTCAGCAATGCGGTGCAACAACCAGCGGGCAACCCACAACTGATCAGAAACTTCAACCGTGCCGAGTGGGCCAACCTGGAATTCCCACTGGCCGGGCATCACTTCTGCGTTGGTTCCCGAGATCAGGATGCCAGCATCAATACAAGCCTGGGTGTGCGCCTCAACGATGTCACGGCCAACAACACGACCGGTGCCAACGCCACAGTAGTAAGGCCCCTGAGGAGCTGGGAAGCCCTCTTTCGGGAAGCCGAGTGGACGACCTGCGGCAGTGAGCATGGTGTATTCCTGCTCGATACCAAACCATGGCTCTTGCTTTGCGTACTTCTTGGCGACCTTGGCCGCGGCTGCACGGGTGTTAGTTGGGTGTGGGGTCATGTCGTTGAGGAGAACCTCACACATAACCAAGATGTTGTCGCCACCGCGGATTGGGTCTGGGCAAGACCACACTGGACGAAGAACACAATCGCTCTTGTCGCCAGGAGCCTGGTTGGTCGACGAACCATCGAAGCCCCAGATTGGTGGCGTTGCGCCATCGGCCATGACCTTGGTCTTGTTGCGAAGGGTTGGTGAAGGCAGTGTGCCGTCGATCCAGATGTACTCAGCTTGGTACACGGGGGTTCCTCTCAAATCAAGCGACAGAAGGGGTTCCTGTGCGCTGGGCTAAACAATGGGCAAAACGTATGGACAAGCAATTGGGCAAAACGTATGGACGAAGTTTGTCGACTAGGGGTTTCTGGTCAGTTGCGCCTTTGTTGCGGCAGTGTGAACAGCCACGTAAAGCGACGCAAAACACACGCCACTCACCAAAAACACCTGCACAAATCGCTGGTCGTCAAAGAATCGACGCAAAGAATACGGGATTTTTTGGTAACGGTTTGTGAACCCCATGTGAACAACGTTTCTCAGCCATGGCACGGGCCGCCGAAAGCAGCCAAGCTGGGGGGATGTCATCGTCGAATCTTCGTGCCAGCCAAATTGATTACGTGTTGCGTACCGTTGAGGAACGCAAGGTCCGTTTCATCCAGCTGTGGTTCACCGATGTGCTGGGTTCCCTCAAGTCCTTCGCCATCACCCCGGCCGAATTAGAGAACGCCTTCGAAGAGGGCATGACCTTTGACGGTTCGGCCATCGACGGATTCAGCCGCTACACCGAATCCGACATGCTGGCCATGCCCGATCCCGATACCTTCGAAATTCTTCCTTGGAAGAACGATGAACCGGTCGGCCGCATGTTCTGCGATGTCACCATGCTCGATGAAACCCCGTTCATGGGCGACTCCCGCCAAGTGCTGCGCCGTGGTCTCGAAAAGGCCCGAGCCATGGGATTCAGCTTCTATGCCTCATCAGACATGGAGTACTTCTACTTCGCCGACAACGACCCATCCCATGCACCGAAGCCGCTCGACACGTCATCGTTCTTTGATCTTTCTGCAGCCGATGCCGGTGGGGATCTTCGCAGGAAGACCATTAACTATCTCGAAGCCCTCGGCATCCCGGTTCGTTACAGCCACCACGAGGAAGCCCCGTCGCAACAAGAAATCGACCTTCGCTATACCGACGCACTCACCATGGCCGATTCGATCATGACGTGTCGTTTAGTGGTCAAAGAAGTAGCTATGGAGCGCGGAGTGTATGCCACGTTTATGCCTAAACCTATTGCCGGCGTTCAGGGCTCTGGTATGCACACACACCTTTCGTTGTTTAAAGATGACGAAAATGCTTTTTACAATGCCGACGATCCCACCACGCTTTCGTTAACGGGCCAGCAGTTCTTGGCCGGGATTTTGCATCACGCGCGTGAGATAACGGCACTTACGAATCAGTGGGTAAATTCCTATAAACGCTTAGTAGTTGGTTATGAAGCGCCGGTGTTTGTGAGCTGGGCCCGTTACAACCGCTCTGCTCTCGTTCGAGTTCCTGCGCCCAAGCGTGGCAAGGCTTCCTCCACCCGTATCGAATACCGCGCCCCTGATCCGGCATGCAACCCCTACCTGGCTTACGCCGTGTTGTTGGCCGCTGGCTTGAAGGGCATCGAAGAAGGTTACGAACTCGGACCGGAGCTTACCGAGAACCTGGCCGAGATGACACCTTCCCAGGCCGCCAAAGCGGGAATTGGACAGTTGCCCTCATCGCTCGCCGATGCCGTGAACGTTATGGAAGGTTCTGAACTCGTGGCTGAGGCACTGGGTGAGCACGTGTTCGAGTGGTTCCTTCGTAACAAACGGGCGGAATGGTCGGCGTACAAAACCCACGTCAGCCAGTTCGAACTCGACCGCTACCTTCCGTCGCTCTAGTCCTGTTCATACGCGAACTTACGAACTGATAACTCATGGCTCTCCCACCACTTCTCGTATTCCCCGATCCGCCTCCCGTAGCTCTAGCCCAAACCCTCGACCTAGCCGGGTACCGCTACACCGCCGTTGCCTCGGTGATAGCCGCCGAACGAGCCGAACCCGATGACGGTTGGGGTGGCGCCATCATCAATGCCGACGTTGATCCCGAAGGGGCGTGGGCCATCTGTCGTGCCCTACGCAAACGTGATGTCCCACTCGATCCGCTTTTGTTGTTGGTGAGTGGAACTCAGCTTGGTGAGCTTGAATTGCGTGAAGACCTCTACGACGATTTTTGCCTCTCACCGTTTCACCCCCGCGAACTCGAAGCCCGCCTCAAACACCTGTTGTGGCAAACCGGCAAGGGCGTTAGTGCGGAAGTTGTGGAATACGGGCCACTGGTATTGAACTTGGAGACCTACCAAGCGGTCATCGAAAAACGTCCACTCGACCTC
>JAYSVF010000258.1:0-7785 GCA_043718695.1 Acidimicrobiia bacterium
TTGGAAATATTGTGGCGATGTGTTTAAAGTCAGAGTTTTACGATCGCTCCACTACACATCCCAAAAAACATCCAAAACATCGCAGCGATGACCGGTGGTTCACCTGTCTCGCCCAACGCAGAAGACTGAGGTTGAAATCCGCATGGAGGCAAGCGTCGCCCATCGAGCCCCGCGCGGCGGGATCGGTCAGTTCGTTGAACGTTATGCCATTCTGATCGCTTGGGCCGCTGTGATCGTCGTGTTCTCGATTTGGCGACCCAAGACCTTCGGAACGATTTCCAACTTTAAGGGCATTTTCGGATCCCAGTCGTCACTTCTCGTCCTGACTCTGGGTCTCCTAATCGTGCTGTCCGCTGGTGAGTTTGACCTTTCCATCGGCTCAACGTTCTCAATGGGGGCATCGGGTCTGGCATTTCTCGACGTCGAGAAGAAGTGGCCGATCGCTCTGGTCGTGCTGTTCCTGGTATTGCTAGGGATGCTCATCGGGGCAATCAATGGTCTCATTTCGGTCCGTTTCGGCGTGCCCTCGATCGTTGCAACCTTGGGCATGAGCACCCTCCTCGCTGGCCTTCTCCTCGGCGTTTGCGGTCCGAAGATTCGCAGTGGAGTGAACAGCGGTTTTGTAAACCTGGTCCGCGGAAAATGGTTTGGACTCCCGCGCAGTTTCTATTTCGCACTTCTGCTTACCACGGCTGTCTGGTACGTGTTACAGCACACCCCCCTTGGCCGATACGTCCTCTTTGTGGGTCGCGGACGCGAAGTCGCTCGACTCGCCGGCATTCGAGTCGACCGCGTTAGGTGGGGCTCGCTGATCGCGTCTTCCACCCTGGCAACGATTGCAGGAATGATGCTCGCAGGCACCTCGGCTTCGGCTCAAACGGGAGTCGGCAACGGTTATCTGCTTCCGGCATTTGCCGCCGCGTTCCTAGGTGCGACAGCCATCATCCCCGGCCAGTTCAACGCCTGGGGATCGTGGACTTCGGTGTATTTCCTGCTTACCGGGATCACTGGCTTGTCGCTCGTTGGCTATTCCGGTTGGCCGGAACAAGTTTTTTACGGTGGTGCTTTGATCATCGCCGTCGTGCTTTCTCAGGTCGCAACACGGGCTCGTGCACGAAGCGCGAGCGCGGCATAGATTCTCGTCAGCGTGACTCGACGTTGATGCTCTTTTTCAACCAAGTAACAACTACCAAACCACCCATCCAAGGCCATAGGAGGCCACATGTTACGAACCCGTACGAAACGCAACTTTGCCGGTCTCGCCGTATTGGCGAGCATGGCGCTCGTCGTTGGTGCCTGCAGCAGCGACAAGACAACTGACACCGAAGCAGCCGCCGAAACAACGGTGGCCGCCGAGGCCGCACCTGAAACCGAAGCCGTTGCCGCGGAAACCACCGCCGCTGCAGCAGCCGCAGAGACCACCGCTGCTGCCGCAACTGACTCAGCTGCCGCTGCTCCGGCTGGTGATGGGGTCGCTGAGGCGGAAAGTCTCGTGGCCGCCGCAAGTGCCGCTCCGACCTTTACCGCACCCGCGGGCGTTGGCGCCTTCGACTTTGCTGCACTCAAAGGCAAGAAAGTCGCGATCATTAACCTGGTCAAGGCCGTCCCGATTCTTACCCAGTGGGAAGACGAAATCACCACTGCTATGAATGGCAGCGGTGTAGAGATCACCTCGGTCGACGGCAAGTTTGATCCAAACGAATGGGGACGTGGCATCGAGCAGGCAGTCGCTGCGAAGGCCGACCTCATCTTCCTCCTCGGTGTTCCGCCGACCGCAGTAGCCCCACAAATTGCCGAAGCGAAGAAGGCCGGCATCCCCGTTCTTTCGTCGCTCCAAGGCTACCCAGGAAAGTCGCTGACCGCCGTTGCCGACCTCACCGCCGACGTGGGTTATGACTACCGCGTTCCCGGCAAGTTGATGGGCGATTGGTTCGTGGCCGACTCGAAGGGCAAGGGCAACGCGTTGATCATGTCGTCCGATGACAACAGTTCCTCACCAGACGTGTGGGGTGCGATGGAAGCAGAAATCAAGCGACTCTGCCCCGATTGCAAGGTCAAGCGCGAAGACTCGACCGTTCCGCAATGGGGCGACGGAACGCTGCAACAGCGCACCAAGGCACTCGTTCAGGAAGACCCGACCATCACCCACATTCTTGCGGTCTATGACGGCATGACGCTCGCCATCGAACCAGGATTGGTTGAAGCTGGCGTTGCCGACAAGATCCGGGTTGCTGGATTCAACGGCACCCCGGCTGTTATGGCCAACGTGCAAAAGGGCACTGCGGTCAAAATGGACGTAGGCAACCCAAACATGTGGTTCTCCGCTGGCGCTGCCGATGCAATCTTCTCCGTACTGAGTGGCAAGAAGGCAATCGAAGATGCCGGTGTGCCATTCCGTATCTTCACGCAGGAAAACCTCACGGGCGTAGATACCTCGAAGGAAGACCCGAAGAACTGGTACGGCATTGATCCGTTGGGCGACTACCGCAAGCTTTGGGGCCTCGTCTGATATGAGTAACGTCGTCATCGAGGTCCCCCCTGAGAGGGAGCTAGCGAACAGCCAATCCGCGGGTGTTCCTGCGCTTGAATTTCGCGGGCTCACCAAAACCTTTGGTCCTCAGCGGGCCCTCGATGACGTCAACTTTTCGATTACCCGCGGAGAGATCCACGGCCTTGTCGGTCGGAATGGCTCCGGAAAATCAACGCTGATCAAGATCCTTTCGGGATACCACGCACCCGATGAAGGAGCTTCACTGGAAATTGGGGGACGCTCGGTTGCGCTCCCCCTGCCCTCGATCGAGGCATATCGTCTCGGCTTGGCGTTCGTTCACCAAGATCTCGGGCTGTTGCCGGAACTGTCCGTTGTGGAGAACATCCGCATCGGCCGGTTTCGCACTGGCCCGGGTTGGCGAATCAATTGGAAGGCGGAGCGGGCATTAGTTGCACAGGCTCTGGAACGATTCGGGGTGCACGTGTCCCCCGAAACACTCGTTGGCTCCCTACGAGAAGTCGACCGAGCCTTAGTTGCCATCGTACGTGGACTTATCGATTTGCAGAGTCACGACAACGGCATTCTGGTTCTCGATGAACCAACTGCCTATCTTCCTCGCGACAGCGTCGAACAGCTCTTTCAAACGGTGCGGTCCATCGCCGAGGCGGGAACCTCAGTGGTGTTCGTGAGTCACCGACTCGACGAAGTCATGAGCCTCACGGATCGCACCACCGTCCTGCGTGACGGCAAGGTAGTTGGCACGGTGACTACCGCCAGCAGCAACGAGGAAGAACTTATCGAGCTGATTCTCGGCGGAAAGCTTCAAGACTTTTACCCTGAACCATCCGAGCCGAGATCCAACGTTGCACTGCGAATTTCAAACCTGACCGGCGCGATCGCCAAGGATCTCAACCTTGACGTTTATGAGGGCGAGATTGTGGGCCTCACCGGCATCGCTGGCGCGGGTTACGACGAGGTTCCCTACCTTCTCTTTGGTGCCCGGCCCTCGAAGTCGGGAATGGTGGAGATTGGATCTACAACCCTGACTCATTCACAGCTCACGCCGAAAACAATGATGAACGTGGGTATGGCGTTGTTGCCCGCCGACCGTCAACGAAACAGCGGAGTCGGCGATTTAACGCTGACACAAAATGTTTCGCTGCCGGTACTCTCATCGTTTTTCAGCGGAGGTCGTCTCCATCAGCGAGCAGAACGCCACAAGGTCGCAGGTCTCCTAACCGACTACACCGTGCGCCCACCAATCCCTGAGGCCAAGATGGGTCAACTGTCTGGCGGGAATCAGCAAAAGGCGCTTCTCGCCAAGTGGCTTCAACGCAATCCACCGGTTCTACTCCTCCACGAACCCACGCAGGGGGTAGACGTGGGCGCGAAGAAGGACGTCTTCGAGCGTCTCCGCGAGGCTGCGGTTGCGGGCGCAGCGATCCTGTTCTCATCGGCGGAATATGAAGACCTCGCCCACCTCTGTGACCGGGTGCTGGTTTTTCATGAGGGACGCGTAGCCGCAACACTGAGCGGAGCCGATTTAACCGAAGACCGAATCGTCGAGCAGTGCTACCGAGCAGAAAAACTCAGTACACCATCAACCGCCTGAGTGCAGTCAACAAACCCTTGCATTCAACAGCTGGGGCGTTCAGAACTAAGTACACAGACAACGAACTACGTACACATTCTATTTGCACATTCCATTTGCACGGCTTAACTGCACGACCACATTCAGATCACGAGGTTCCGTGGACAGGTAGTTGCCAGATCCACGGTCTGGCGACACGATCGCCCTGCTGCCAGGCGTCAATCATCGCCGCGTCGGCCACTGCCAATTCGATGTCGTCCAGCCCAAGTGCAAGGCTTTGTTTCGCGGCGGGAAGTATCTCAAACCTCCATCGATGACCGCCTTCAATCGTCAGGCTTTGCGAGGGAAGGTCGACGGTAATCGTTCCTCCATTACGTGTGGCGGAGACGATCTCGTCAAACGCTGTTGGCGTCACCGAAACTACGAGTACGCCGTTTTGCGCGCAGTTGGCGAAGAAGATGTCGCCGAAGGTAGTACCGATCAGACATCGAATTCCAAGCCCAGCGAGGGCCCAAACGGCAGGCTCGCGCGACGATCCGCAACCAAAGTTTGGCCCGGTCAACAGGATCGGTGAACCCCGAAACGTCGGTTCGTTGAGTGGAAAGGTTCGGTTTTCGGTTCCGTCGGCAAGAAACCGCAAAGCCTCGAAGGCAAACGGCCCGACCTCGGATCGTGACTTGGTCAGGTGGTCAACACGAATAATCACGTCGGTGTCGATGTTTGGCTGCAACAGCGCCGCGGCCGAACCGGAAAGCGAGACAAAGGGTTCGAAGCTCATAGACTTCGCACATCACTAAGCGCGCCTACAATAGCGGCAGCGGCAGCCATAGCAGGACTGGCAAGGTGGGTACGGGCATTCGGGCCCTGTCTACCCACAAAGTTGCGATTCGACGTTGATACGCATCGCTCAAAGGGAGGGACTCGTTCACCATTCGCGGCCACGCACATGCTGCAGCCTGGAAGTCGCCACACAAATCCGGCGTCTTCAAAAATGGAGTGCAACCCTTCGGCTTCAGCCTGTTGGCGCACCTGTTCTGATCCGGGCACAACCCACGCCGTAACGTGCGACGCAATCGTTCGACCCTGCACAACCCGTGCTGCCTCCCGGAGGTCAGAAAGGCGAGAGTTTGCGCACGAACCGATAAACACACGGTTTATCCGGAGCCCTGCGAGCGGTTGGCCGGGTTGCAGATCCATGTACTGAAGCGCCGCGGTCCATGCATTGGCGATATCGACCGTCGTCGCATCTTTAGGGTTGGGCACTACGCCCGTAATGGCAACGCCGTGTTCTGGGCTCGTACCCCAGGTGACCATCGGCGAGAGTGTCGTTGCATCAAGATGCAGTTCTTTTGCGAATGATGCGCCGCTGTCACTCATCAGGGTCCTCCATGAAGCCACCGCCTGTTCCCACAGATCTCCTATGGGCGCATAGGGTCTGCCACGTAACCAGTTCAGAGTTGTTTCATCGGGAGCAATGATTCCGGTGCGGGCACCGAGTTCGACGGACAGGTTGCACAGCGTCATGCGTTCTTCCATGCTCATCGAGCGCACCGTCGACCCCGCGTACTCCACCGCGCAACCGTTTGCCACGTCGGTACCAAAGGTCGCGATAAGGGCCAACGCGACATCTTTCGCCGTGACTCCAAACGGAAGCGCGCCATCGACGGTGATTCTGATCGATTGAGGCCGTTGCAGCCGAAGAACCTGCGCTGCGAGAACTTGTCCGCTCTGCGACGAACCGACTCCCAGTGCCAACGCTCCCAGGGCACCGTTGGTACAGGTATGACTGTCGCTGCACACCAAAGTGGTTCCGGGGAGCACCAATCCAATTTCCGGAGCCATCACGTGCACAATCCCCTGCTGGCTGCTGCCAACGTCGAAGACGGGAATATTGGCCCGTCGCGTAGCGGTGCGCATGACTGCCCACTTGCTCTGGGCACCGTCGGGTTCTGTGGCTCGATCGGGGCTCGTTGATACTAAGTGATCGGGGGTGGCGAAGGTCAGGGAGGGGTTTCGGATCGACAGACTGCGGGAAGCAAGTTCATCGAGCGCTGGAGGCCCCGAGAGATCATGCAGAAGGTGGCGATCGATGTGCAGCACCGACCACCCGTTGTCGAGCTCCCGGACAACATGGGCATCCCAGATCTTGTCGAAAAGGGTCTGTGGAGTCCGGACTCGGAACAAATCTTGTGGAGTCACGTGGTTATTCTGCGCTCTTTCCGTGGTGATAGCGAGTTCGCCAAATGTGAACCACTTCACTATCCCGCGAAACTTCAATCCGAGTTTGTTAAACAACACGACAAATATCCTGTTTGCCGAGGCAGCAAGATCGAGCACCCTAAAGTTCGAGACGCTCGATGGATTGTTCGGTGATTGCGGAGATGAGATCGAAGTCCTTGTCGACATGCAAAACGGTGAGTCTGGAAAGTTCTGCGGTCGCGGCGATAAGTAGATCTGGGATAGAAGGTGCGCGATGCTGCCCACGGTCTGCGAGCAGCATCTGGATTTCGACTGCACGAGCTTCGATCGCCGGTGTGAGGTATTCGACGGGCATCGACGACACGGGCGGTTCGCCAAGCGTGCTGCGGTGATCGGCACCGTTGCGGGTGGAGAAACCGACCTCAAGAAGCGTGACGGTCGAGATCCTGACCAGCCCGCGTTGTATCCGCAAGATCCACTCATCGTCGGCCTCGTTGATGCGGTTGAGGGCCGATTTGTCGATCAGCCAAGTTCTCACCGCCATGCAGCGGCCATCACGTCGGGATTGCTCAAGTCAGCGGTGCGCGCCGCAAAACGGTCAAGTTGTTCGCGAGTCAATGCTGGCTCCTGCTGCTCAGCCAAGAGACGACGGAGGTACTCGGCGCGCGTCAAGCCGTTACTTTTCGCCTTCGCATCAAGGGATGCAACGACTTCGTCGGGCACGTCACGAATGAGGATATCAGTCATGTCTTCAAAGATATCATTCCCATGCGCTGACAAACCCGGCGATGGTTCGACTCCTGACTAAGGGAGGAGTACCGTCGGCCCGATGCACGCCACGGTGATTTATCCCGCACGACGAATTCTGACCATGAACCGAGCCGCGCCTTTTGCTGAAGCAGTGGCTGTTCAGGAGGGTAGGGTGCTCGCCGTTGGCACGGTTGAGGAACTGCAATCCTGGGGCCCAGCCGTTATCGATGAACGCTTTGCCGACAAGGTGATCGTGCCGGGGTTCGTTGAGGCGCATTCCCATGTGATGTCGGGCGGGGCGTGGCGGATGCCCTATGTGGGTTTCTTTGATCGCACCGATCCGCAAGGTCGACTGTGGACGGGCTGCACCACTATCGACGAGGTACTCGATCGTCTCATCGAAGTTGAATCCACTATGGATGACCCAAACGAACTGTTGTTGGCATGGGGACTTGATCCGATCTACTTCACCGGTGAACGCCTCTTGGCCAAACACCTCGATCGCGTATCCACCGTCCGTCAGATTTTCGTCTATCACGCCAACGGCCATTTGGCCTCGGTCAACACCGCCATGCTGAATGCGTCGGAGATCACCGCCGCTTCCACGTCACCCGGAGTCGCCCGCGATGCCGACGGGAACCCAAACGGTGAGCTCCAAGAATCCGCAATGTCCCTCGCCGTGGCCGCCTTCACCAAGCTCCGAAGCATGTGGGGTTCACCCGAAGCGAAATGGAATTACGCCTACGAAGCCCGC
>JAYSVF010000259.1:0-7746 GCA_043718695.1 Acidimicrobiia bacterium
GGCCTACGACTTGGTTCATCAGGAAAAATGGTGCACCGAGCACACTGCGATCAGGTTCCGTCAGCCAAATGGTGGGAACGGGAACTCGTCCGGCCAGACCTTGCATGACTTGGGCTTGACGAATGGCATCGGGTTCGGCGAAGAGTTGATGCGACGTTGGCTCGATGCGGGCAACGAATTTTCGCTCCTGCTCCACATGGCCTCCAGATGCGGAAGAAGTCCACCGTGCGGTGCCGAGGATGGTCTCGTTGGAGAAGCCCGCTTTGGGGGTCGAGACATCGGAAACGGTGACGGTTGGCACGTTGAGACGATGGGAGAGCCACTGCTCAAGGGTGCGGGCTGTTTGTTCGGGATCGCGACCCCGAGAACCTTGTGACATGTATGTCAGAATACGCCCATGGCTACCGTGCACGAACCGGACTCACCCCTGTGATCGAGAGTTTGGGTGCCTACGTTCTGCCCGGGCGGGTGAGCGACCCTCGCGCCGCCATTGGTGAAGCCAAAACCATCGAACATCTTGGTCTTGGCACCGTGTGGATTTCTGAACGCTATGGCACCAAAGACCTAGGTGTACTTACGGGTGCAATTTCGCAAGCGACCACTCAGCCAAAAATCGCTTCAGGAATCTCGCACTTTCTGTTTCGGCATCCGCTCTCCATGGCCTCAATGGCCATGACGGCGCAATCGCTTAGTAAGGGACGTTTCATTCTCGGTATCGGTCGCTCGGTCGGCCCGATGTTTTCCTCCGTCGGCCTGCCGGCAATGACGAATGTGGTGCTAGCCGATTGTGCCGACATGTACCGCAGACTTACCCGTGGTGAACGAGTTCGTTATGACGGGGCCGCAGGGAAGTTTCCGGCCATGCGTCTTGGTGATATGCCCGATGTGACTCCGCCGCCTATCTACTTCGCCGCCATCGGGCCGAATTCCATGGATCTGGCGGGCACCCATTTCGATGGCTTGATCACCCATCCGTTCCTCACCGTCGATGCCGTCCGAAGGGCTGCCACCAAGGCCCGACGAGCCGCTGAGGTTGCCGGTAAAGACCCAGCGGCGCTCCGAGTAGTAGCCACCGTCGTGGTTGCCCCCGATCTGCCCCTGGCCCAAGAAGAAGCCATGATTGGCGGACGAGCCGTCACGTATCGATGGATTGGCTTCCACGGGCCTTGGAACCATGGCGCCAATCGACGTGGCCGAATACATGGGTCTCCAACCCCGTTGGATCGATTCCACAGCCGTTGGCGGTGCGTCGTGGGAAGTAATGGCCGCGCACGCTACCGATGCCATTGCCGCTGGACATGCCGACGTTGTATTGGTTACCTACGGCTCCACGGCAAAATCGGATTTGGCCAAGGGATTGCGCTCGGCGAACCTCGATTGGGGTACCCGCGGGCCGCAGCAGTGGGAAGCCCCCTACGGGCACACCTTGATTTCCAAGTACGCCATGGCCGCTCGACGTCATATGCACGAATACGGAACTACGGCAGAGCAACTTGCCGAAATTGCCGTATCAACGCGCTTCAACGCCAAAGACAATCCGCTCGCCGCCTTTCGTGATCCGATCACCATCGACGATGTACTAAGCGGACCTATGATCGCCGATCCGTTCACCAAACTGCAATGCTGCATTCGTTCCGATGGTGGGGCAGCCGCAATCTTTGTAGCCGAAGACCGAGCGGCTGATCTTGGCGTAAAGCCGATTTGGGTGCTGGGTTCGGGCGAAGCCGTGTCACACGTTTCGATGAGTCAGTGGGACGATTTCACCACGGGCCCGGCTGCGGTCTCAGGCAAGCTGGCGTTCCAACGTGCCGGCCTTACCCCAGCCGACGTCGACGTTGCCGAGCTGTACGACGCCTTCACCTACATGCTGCTCATCACGCTCGAAGATCTTGGCTTCTGTGGCAAAGGCGAAGCCGGTCCATTCGTTGCCGAAGGTCGCCTTCGTCTCGGCGGATCGCTTCCAACCAATACGGATGGTGGCGGGCTCTCGGCATGCCACCCAGGCCAACGAGGATTGTTCCTCATCGTCGAAGCAGCCCGTCAGGTCCGCGGTGAGGCCGGTCCACGACAAGTTCCCGACGCCAAAATCGCCTGCGTCAGTGGCACCGGTGGATGGTTCTGTTCCAGCGCCACCATGCTCCTCGGCGTCTGATCTTCTTCGCTTTCGACATTGCTCTCCCGGCTCGTTGACGGACGTCGATGCTGGGACGAATCGGGCCTCGCAACGTGGTGAAATTCTGAATCACCTCGTTGTTGGAGGAGTGCGGGTTTGCTCGCGTTGACGCACGGGTAGGGAAGGCTGGTTGCCTTGGCCATATTGGGAAGTGAAGCAACGCGAAGTAAATCAATGCGAGGCGTTGTAGTGCTGGGCTAGGACGTCTGCGCCGAAGTCTCCGAGCGGGTCGCGCCAGACGGTGTGGACGTGGTTGGCGTTGCGAACCGTGTTGTCGTACTCAAGGACGATTCGCAGGCCCTGCACTCGGTAGTAGTGGGGATCGCCAACGTCGATCCCACCCGCCCACAGAAACGAGAGGGTTTCGATACGGTTGCCGTCGTACTTGGCAGCTTCGGCTTCGGCGAGCGAATCGGGCATGCGACCGAGATACACATCGAGAAGCTTGCGCAGGGCTCCGTGTTGCGATGTTGAGAGCGCAGCAATGCGAATGCCTTTTGGTTGAGTCGTGTAGCGGACGGCTTCGATGTGGTGGGGGAGTAGCCCGATGGTTTGCTCTTGAGACGCTTGGATGGCGTGGACCCGCTCTTCGAGCGCACCGGTGAAATGCCCTCGCCAAACATCAGCCAACGACAAAGGCGCATTGCCCTCGACCAGTAGTGAGCGGTTCGCGCCGACGAGATCGACCGGCGCTACTTCGCTGACGACGGCAATCGCCTGTTGATCTTTCGTAAGCGAACGAACGAAGTCGCGTGCGAGATCCTCGGCTCCCCCTAAAGGCCGTAGCGGATGAGACCCTAGAAGCGGAGAAGATGCAGGATCGGCGCCAAAGAAAATCGGGGTAACCGCGGCAACTGAGCCATCAAGGACGGTGTGGTTGACCGAGACGTGATGCCCTCCGAATCGCCATGACCAGTTGCGATCGGTAGCGGGATCACCAAATATGCGCACATAGTACATACCTGGATCACGTCCACGTTCGCGACCCCACGTCATGACCCAACCTTCGAGTTCATCGAGGACGTTGTCGAGCCCGATGATGGTCGAAGCGGTGACGTACCCTGCGCGAGAAAGGCCACTGGCCAACAACCGCATGGCCAATCGTTGCTGGGCCGGGCGCATACCCGAAAGCTGAAGTCCGCCGTGATCGGTTGGTGTGTAGAACCACAGACGACGTTCTTCGTCGGCAGGAAACGGCCACGCCATCGCTACTCGTTGCGTGTCGTCGAGACTTTGCAGGAGCGCCGAGGCTGCGGTGGCCATGGCATCGGCTAGCTGTCGACGGATGGCTATTTCATCACTCATAGGTTGGTCTCGGGGTTGTTGTGGCTGGATTTCGAGGGTTGGTCCGCCGAATCCAATTTGTTGGCACCGAGCCCCAAAGCGCGGCTCATGAACTTAATCCTGCCCCGTGGAGACCAAAGAGGTGTTCGTCGTCAGCGGGATCCCACGTGCACGTCTGTTGCGATCGTGCGCCAATGCGGCGGGTTCGGTCTACAAGCTGTCGACCGACACGAAGCTGACGTTGTTCCCAAACCGCCAAAGCCTCATCGATAGTGTCATGCGCGTTTAGAGATTCGGCTAGGGCCCAGGCATCGTCGGCTGCCTTTGCGGTTCCTGCCGCGGCATGAGGCCGGGCCACCCAGGCGGAATCACCGAGGAGACAAATTCGGCCGAACACCATTCGCGGCACTTCCACGTCAAGCACAACCTGCACGAAAGGTTGCTTGGTGGCTTGAACAACCGCCGCGATTTCTGCAGGGAGACGTGCATGCGCCGTGGCCTTCATTTCCGCGATGTGGGCGATGCGTGCCGCCCCGGGAGGAATCGAAACGTCCCGACGAATACCATCGATTCCGGTCATCAGATCATCGAAGTCCCCGCCGGGCAGATAGTTGCGGTACCAAACGAAGTTCAGTAAGCGATCGCCTGGCTTTACGGATCCGTCGGCGCCTGGTATCGGATAGACCAGTATGTGCGAATTCGCGAACACCATATAGGTGATGGCGTCAGTCAGTCGTTCGGTAATGCTTTCGGGCAATTCGCCTTCCGGAACGATGCCCCGCCATGCCACATAACCCGAGTAGGCCGGTGAGCCACCAGGAAGTAAGTGAGAGCGGAACTTTGATCCAACACCGTCGGCGCAAACCACAAGATCGGCCTCAACAATCGAGACCGCAGCGCTCGGTCTGTCAGCGTTGTTGCCGGTTGTGTTGCCCGTTGCTGTGTTAGCCATCGTGTTGACCAAATTGTTCTCAACCGTGAGGTGGACGACATCGCCAGTTTGATCAAGTGCTGTTACTTCCCGCCCGAGAAGATACCGCTCAGTGCCGAACAATCGCAGAAGTTCGCGGTAGACGGTGTTCCACGAACTAAATCGATAGGTGTGTTGTCGATCATGAATCGTTTGGCCGCTGCGATCCCAATGTCGGAGGTGGTTGGTGACAATGCTGATGTCATCGAGATTAAGTCCGCCATGTTCAACGAGGTACCGGTACGTTTCGGGCATGAACCCAATACCGGCACCTCGTTCTTCAAGGGGTTTCGGGGATCGCTCGTAGATGGTCACATCGTGACCGAGGTCGCGCAACACGAGTGCTGCCGACAACCCTCCGAGCGACCCTCCAACAATTGCAACGCGCATGGGCTAGCCCGTTACGCTGAGTTTGCGAATCAGCAACGTGAACTTATGGCTTACCGAAGGTAGCGACGCGATCAACTGGGCATTCGAACAGCACTCGGCGCTCGTTGATGGCGGGATCGCGAAGGCCGTAGGGTGCGGGCTGCTGGGTGTACTTGGTCCAAATGCGATCGAGCTGGGCGGTCACGCGAGCACCTTCAACGGGGTCGTCTTCGAGAATTTCCCTAGCGACAGTGCACTTGATGCTGATCCAGTGGTACATGTTGGCTGGATTCACAATGGCGATGGTGAGCTGGCCGTTGGCACGGATCCAATCGACCTTCTTGCGTTGCGCGGCCACATTGACCAACACGGTGCCGCCTTCATAGTCGAACCACATTGGCGTGGAGTTGGCTCGGCCGTCTTTACCCATCACCGTCAGCACACAGGCGTAGGGCCCATCGAGGAGTTGCTTGTAGATCGGGTCGAGGTCAGCCAGTGAATTCACCGAATCGTGTGAACCTACCGAGAACTGCTTCGGTTGTAGCCCATCGGCCACGTCTAGGAACTTTGCCACTTTGATGCTCATGCGGACCTCCACGTCAGGGAATGCCGACGCGGCTGTGCGACGACCAGAGCCACTATCGCAGCAGTTGAATTTCCTGTCAAAGCTTTCGAACTCCCTGAGTTCTGGCTTAGCTTGCTCAAGATCGCCGAAGTCGGAGTTTCCTCATCGTTTGACCCGACTATTACCCGTGAACTACTCGTCTGGTCGTTCTGCGAAGAATTGTATGTACCCATCTGAGGCGAATACTTCGGCCGCAACACGGGGAGTCGAACGGGAAAGTTCGAGCATCGGAACATTTTCCGCATGAACAAGCCAAAGTGCGTAAGGCTGAGCCCGGAGGGCTTCTTCAAGTAACGCCACAAAAAGTGCGCGCCCTATCCCTTTGCCTCGGAACCGGTGATCCACAGCCAGCGAACCCAGACGAATCGTTTCGTTGTACCGAGCGTCGTCATAGGAGATTGCTACGCCCACAAATCGTTGTGGGTCGGCTGCATCGAGCCCGTTGGCTTCTGAAGCGAGCATGATCGTGCCCTTGTTTCGGAGGATGGCAACGGCCCGACCATCAAACAGAAACTGCTCCGCTTCGTTTGTCCAAACGTCGGGGTTAGGAGTTCGTTCAATGTTTTGTAGACGCCACAAATTCTGCGGAGTAACCCGCACGATTTTCACGAACTCACGGCTTTCGTGGCTTGAGCTTGGCGGCAACTTTGCGATCGAAGAGTTTGGCGTCGATTGGAGCTTCGAGCGGTGAAGGAGTACGAGCCGAATCTGCGCTGCGAGCAACGGCAATGAAACCCGTAATTGGTTCCAGCAAACCCTCCGAAGCTCCGGCTGCGATGGCTTCAGCAAACCCGCGCAGCCACCAGGCTCGGTCGCTGGGAAGCCAAGTTGTCACGTAACCAACCTCGGCGAGCGCGGCCGGTGACGGGTCCTCGCGCCCCAATTCGATCACCGCATGGGCCAACAACCCCATGTATCGCTGGAGCTGTTGATCAGTTTCGAATGCAGCCCTCGAAGTGAGTACCAAGGAATCTTGTCGTCGACCGTCGTAGACCCCGATTGGTCCTCGCCCTGCTTCGGCGAGCACTTCTGGATCACGGAGTTCTGATGCAGTGACGGTCCGGCTAATCCTTGTTGCCATGCGAGCATCTTACCAACCTTGCCATTCTTTTGCCATCAGAATGGCAAATGATCTACGACAAGCCTGCGAGACGGTAGAGAACGAGGGAGCCAGCGACGGCGACACTGAGGCTCGACCCAACGCCGATCATGGGGATTTCCACCATTTGGTAATGAGCGTCCACGCTTCCTCGGGCACACCGGTGCGTTCGTGGCAGGAGGATCACGGGTTCGCGACCGAGCGGGTTCCAGTATCGGGCGCAAGTCGATTAAGAGCGGAAAGGCTGAGGGGAGTATCGTTTGGGAAGAAGTTGACGTGTGTGTCAACTTCGCTGAGTTGTGGAGGATTGCGCTGATGACGATCGAAGCTGAAGCTACGGAACGACCGGGACTCGTGGGTGCCCCTGCCCTACCCGGACGCCCGGATATGTTGAGCCATGTTGCCTACATCACGCATGACACGTCGGCGACGGTCGCGTTCTATACGACGTTGCTCGGCATGGACCTCGTCGCCGCGGTCATGGACGATTCGATTCCCTCGACGGGCGATCCAGTGCCGTACTTTCATTCGTTCTTTCGGATGTCTGATGGTTCGACGATTGCCTTTTTCGAGGCCCCCGAACTGCCACCACCAGCGGGTCACACGCACCCGGCGTACAACATCTTTCAACACATTGCGCTTTCCGTGGATTCTCCAGCGACGGTTGATGCGTGGCATCGCTGGCTGATCAGTAACGGCGTTGAGGTCGTTGGGCCGGTTGATCACAAGATCATCTACAGCATCTACTTTTACGATCCCAACGGCATCGTTTGGAACTCACCACCCCTATCGACCCGACGTGGAACAACAACCCAGTGGCCGCCCGTGAATCGTTGCGGGAATGGGAACAGGTGAAAGCCACGGCTCGGGAAACTGGGCAGGACATGTCAGTTGTGTTGGCTGAACTTACCCGTCAACGCAGTCACCGCAAGGCCTAGCAGTGCGTTGCGCTAAACAGATGAGCGGACGTAGTAATTATGGATGAAGCGTCACTTCCGAAAATCATCAGCGTCGATGACCATGTTGTAGAGCCGCCGCATCTTTGGAGTACCTGGCTTCCACCACAATTCCGCGACCGTGGGCCCCGGGTGGAGCGTCGTGGTGTGGCGTCAATCGAGTTCGCCGGTGCCGCCGCGTATCGTGAACAGTTCGACGATGCGTCACCCAACAAAGCCGATACTTGGGTGTACGAAGACCTGGTCTACACGCACAAACGCATGGTGGCA
>JAYSVF010000260.1:0-19323 GCA_043718695.1 Acidimicrobiia bacterium
GCCCGACAGTTGAACCTGCACGCAGCTGAATGCTTTGATACTGGGAAGCGATCGGATATGGAAGCAGGGATGGCCAAGCTGTTCTGCTCCGAAATGGCCGCCAAGGTCACCCTCGATGCCATTCGCATTCACGGGGGCTACGGCTACTCCAAAGAGTTCGACGTCGAGCGCTACTACCGTGATGCCCCGCTCATGATCGTCGGCGAAGGCACCAACGAAATTCTCCGCAACGTGGTCGCCAAACAAGTCATCGATCGCGGCCGGTTGTTCTAACTTTGGATTCAATTGGGTTCAGTTAAACCCAGCAATGCCCTGCTCGGCAGCTAACGATGATTCGTTGGCTGCCGATCGTTTTCCTGCCGACGGTTTCGCAAATCGGAGCGACGCGCGTAGGTATTTCGACACAAGCTAACGGTTTCGCTCTGACTGGTCTAAGGTCAGATCCATGGCATCGGTTGATATCTCCCAGCACATTTCGGCTTCTCCGGAAGTTGTCTGGACAGAGTTACGCCAAATCGATCGTCACGTGAACTGGATGCTCGACGCCGCTGCGATCCGGTTCATCTCTCCACATCGCGAGGGCCTCGGAACAAAGTTCGAGTGCGACACCAAGATCGGCCCGCTCAAAGTCACTGATGTCATGGAGGTCACCGAGTGGGTCGAGGGCCGCAGCATCCGAGTTCGCCACACCGGCGTAGTAACCGGCGAGGGGAACCTGGCGATTGTTCCCGAGACCGACGGATCGTCACTGGTCCGCTGGACTGAAAACCTTAAGTTCCCATGGTATTTCGGCGGCCCGATCGGCGCTCAGCTCCTGCGCCCAATATTCGTGTTGATCTGGCGCGGGAACCTCAAACGATTCGCCGCACAGATCGTCTAACGGCGACACGACCTTTGTCGATCCTTTGGACGTTGGCGGTCATTTTCAAACATTCAGACGGCTTGAAGCACCATGCCCCGATCGGTCACGTCCCGAAGCGCCGCAGAAACCATCCGCGTGGATCGAACCGTACGAACCTTAAGGCCCCGAACGTGTTCGCTGGCGCACCGACATGAGGCACCCGGATTCAAGGAGGCAACTGGACTTTTTTCGTTTGCTACCAGGTCACGCTCTAGCGCTTGTAGTGCTCCGCCAGGGGTCGCTCCAAGTTCTTCAATGAGCACCCTACGAGCTCGAGAGCAAACGGCAAGGGCCTCCGCTCTGCGGCCTCCGGCCACTAGGGCCATCCCCAACGAGACCCAGGCCGACTCGCGAAGAGGCTCTTCCGCAACTAGGCGCTCCAGAATTTCTGTCGCCGCGTTCGACGAGTTATCGAGCACTAGCCCTGATGCGAGCATTTCAAGGGCGTTGTAACGTACCTCGCCTAACCAACGACGTTCGGGCATGGCCACACAGGTTTCGCCTAGGTTTCCGTAGGGTTCGCCCCTCCACAGCAGGAGCGCTCGCTCTAGCGATTCGATTCCGATTCCCAACTCACCGGTTCTGATGGCGTCTCTGCCACTCTCGACAAGGGTCTTGAATTCAGTCAGATCCAGATCGATGCGTTCAGAGTTCAGGTGGTAGCCACCTTCGATGCTCGTGATTGCATCGAATCCCACAACCTTCCTGACCCGAAGCACCAAACCTTGAAGCGTCTTCCTAGCGGTCTTCGGGGCTTGAATTGGCCACACCGCATCGATAAGTGCATCACGAGAAACATAATGATCTCGCTGAGCGATCAGACAACCAAGTACTGCTCGCTCGCAGTTATCGAGATGCGATGTTCCGCCATCGGCTCCAACCATGATCGGGCCGAGCACCTTCACGCGCACCAGCCCTAGCCGGTCCGTTGGTGAAAGATTTGGACAAGTACCTAAACGCATGACAAACCAAGTTCCCTGACGACGCCATTTACCAACCATGTTCTACGAGCAGGCTGTTACGTATGAGTTACGTGCTGGTTACCCGAGCAAAATCCAGGCAAATCAGACTGGAAATTCTGCATTCTTTCGACTTCACTTAGTAACAATGGGCGAGGTACTAGTAAGAGTCTTTGGTCCACTTGAGGTGGTGAATGGTGATATTTCGGTTCCCATTGTGGGCCGGTTACTTCGGCGCATACTGGCCCGAATTCTCGTTGGCGGCGGCGCATCGATAGGTCCGGAAGCGTTGTTTGAAGCCGGTTGGGATTCGCCCGATGCGGCCAGTGGAGCAGGACCCTCCAGCGGTGCGTTGCGCGTTCAACTGACTCGATTACGTCAGGCATTGGCACCGGTCGGTTCCGTGGTGCGGACCGATCCGTTTGGCTGGTCAATCTCCCTCGATGCAATGCCCCAAGATCGTTTCCTCTTTGATCGGCTTGCCGACGAGGCGATGCTGATCGCGGACCCTCACGGAGTAATTGAGAAAGCAGACCGGGCGTTGGCGTTTTGGCGAGGAAGAGCTTTCGAGGAATTCTGTGACCAACAATGGGCCGCTACAGAATCAGTTCGTCTCGAATTGAAGCGCGATTTTCTCCGTCAGCGACGCGCCGAAGTTTTGCTCAGCACAGGTCGCACAGAGCTGGCGATCGATGACCTTATGCTCCGGAGCAACGAGCAGCCACTGAACGAAACAGCGGTGGCCTGGCTGGCCGGTGGGCTGGCCACGGTCGGCCGCCCTTCCGAAGCTCTCGACAGAATCTCGAATTTGCGATCGTCTCTGCGAGAACAACTTGGATGCGACCCAGGAGAGGCAGTTCGCACCGTCGAAATGGCAATCCTCCAATACGCGCCCAAACCCTGGGAGGCACTATCGGCCTCAGGCCCACTTCACGTTGCGGCAACCTCTGTTGCAGCCGCACCAAGCGAGACCGCGAAAGCGCTGCCCGATTGCCCTACTGCGCTCGTTGGGCGAGGCAGTCATTGGAATGCGACTCGCCCCTACTTCACTATGAAGGGAATGTCGATCGTCATCACAACTGGGGAGGAAGGTATCGGCAAATCCACCTTCACCCTCGCCGCCGCAAAATCGATGACCGAGACGTTTGGGGCCATAACCCTCGTGGGAAGGTGCTTCTCTGAATCACAAAGCGATTTCGAACTGTTTTCTTCCCTACTCCGATCTGATGGAGGAACGGGCAACATCAATACGGCACTGCAAGACAGCCCCAACGCGTTGCGGTTGTTTAGTGGTCACACTGACCTCATTAGCTCTGCCCCCGATGCGGCGCACGAGTACGCCCAAGCGCTCGTGGCGATCACATCCCACCTCCGACTCCACCGTCCACTGGCAATAGTTTTTGAAGATATTCACTGGATCTCAGATTCAGCAGTACGAGCTTTGGAAGCATTTATTGCTTCGTCAGCAGTGAAAGACGAATCGGCTTCACTTCACCCTCTCGTCCTCTTTTTTACTCACCGACCGATTCCTCAGCCCGGACACTCCGCTCATCGGCTACTTTCAGCGGCCCGACGGACACGGTGTGCGACAGCGGATCTCTTGAGATTCGATCGTGCAGAAATCGAAAAGCTCGCTATTCAACGCGGACTCCGGTTGGATGAGGAACAGCTGGCAAAACTTGAAGCAATGACGAGCGGCAATCCGTTATTCGTTGAAGAATCGATCAAGGGCTCGCACTTAGAAACGGGCGACGCACCTCAGATCGTGGAGAATCTCGTCAATCAGCGCTTGGCCAAACTCTCAGCTGATGGATTGCGTTGTCTTCAATTCGTCGCCTGCGCGCAAGGCTCCCTTGCGCACTCGATATTGCAGAAGGCCATCGGTCTCACCGACGACGAACAGTTCTTCGAAGCAATCGACGAATGCATCTACGCGAATCTTTTGGTTGACTCGTCGGCGGCCGACGTCGTCTCGATCACGCACGTATTCTTCACTTCGGTGCTTGTGAACAGCATCTCCCAATCACGACGCCACAGTATGTGCAACCAGCTGGCGAAGGCCGCCATAGAGCAAACGCTCCTGGACGATCCGAGCGCATCGATTGACGTGTCACCATGGAAGCTGGCGTACCGCGAGCGCGCGTCCAAGAATTCTGCGAGCTCAGTCTTGCCAAAACCTGAGCTAGCGACCTTCATCGTCAACCAACTTGTTGCCGCAGGAAGGATCGCCGATCCTGCTCAACTTGTGGAGTGGTTGCTTCGTGCCGCACTAATCGATAGGGATCGGCTTTCATTCCTAAGCGCTACAACTCATGCCGATCGCGCGATTGAATTACTCCCGGCTGAAGAGGTATCGAATCGCAGCGCCCGTGTTTTTGGAGTTCGAACACTCGTTGCCGCTTCCGCTGGCGCGCAATCAGAAGTGAAGAAGTACGCCTTATTAGCAGCCTCTCATGCATCGAGAAGCGGAAGTTTCGAACTCGCTGTCGAGGCAGCAGTTGCACACTCGTCATTTGGAATCGGCGGACTAGAGGACGAAGAGTCGCTCGGTCTCCTCACACACCTAAGCTCACTTACGATACAAAATCCAACACTTCACGCTAGAACTGGCGCGGCAATCGCCTACCATAAAGCACTCTGGGCAGCAGCCGGAGAAGCGAGGTCTCTGGCATCGCAGGCCCTCGATGAAGCTCAAGTGAGTCAGAGCGATCTGGCAATTAGCGAGGCGCTCTATGGCCTTTCGCTAACGCTTCTTAGCCATCCTGACGTTCACTATCGTCGGTCGCTCCTCCAGCAGCTTTCCGACAGTGGAAAGTGGAACGGACAAGCGCACAGCATTCAAAGGGCGGAGCGCCTCTTTGGTGTGCTCTGTATGCAGACCGGCGATTTAGCTGGGGTGCAAAAAGCGGTCGACAAACTGGGAGAGATGGCAATTTCACCAGGAGAATGGTCGCTCTATGCTGACGCCGCGAGATGGCACGCAGCCCTCAGCATGGCAAGCGGATCGTGGGCCGCAGCTGAAGAACATATTCAAGAACACGAACACCGAGGTCGGTCGACGGTGTATTCAACAAGTGCTGCCGGCCAGCTTGCTCTGCTCGCTTACCATCGGGGAGTTCTTCGTCCCGACCATGGGGTGTTCGGGTTGCTTAGCAGCGACAAAGTCGTTCGACGGGGCGGGGAGGGTTTGCAAATCGCCTGCGCCATTGATCATGGAGATCTTGGATTCGCGGCAGAAAAACTCACTCAAGTTTTGAAGAATCAGGACAACAAGGTTCACAGTCGAAATCATCTCTGCGAATTGGCATTCAACGCATCGGCAATTGATCGACTCGACAGAGCCGACGACGCAAAGATGCTCTTGGGCTGCCTAGAGCCTTTCGAAGGGCAGTTCGCAATCGTTTCATTTGGCGAATCGATCCTCGGCTCCGTCGATCGCTATCTCGGCGGGTTGAATTCCGTGTTGGGCAACCACAAATTGGCTCTTGCCCAAATTGCCCGTGGGCTAGCAGCCGAGGAGTCCAGGGGATGGGACGCACTCGCCATTGAGTCCAAAAAGGTTCAAGCACGAGCCAAGATTCGAGCGAAACATGCCTGACACAACCTTCAACACTTCATTGACAACTGCATCGGACAAGCAGAGCGTTACGCCGCGACCAGCGCGATCAACCAAGGGCGAGCCGGAACCCAAGGACGCCAAGGACGTCCTCGTTGTTCTGGTGCCAGGGGCCCTTGCATCGAAGCTGACAAAGGACGGGAAAACTATTTGGACCGCAGGATTGCTCTGGACGGTGTATTCGTTTCTTTTCGGTGGCCGCACCGCTGGTAAGCAGCTCGACTTCCTTGAAACTCCTTCGGAACCGATATTGAAACCAGAACCGACCGATTCGAAAGAATCCTCTCAAGCCTTTACGGAACCCGTTGAACTAGACGAAACCGGCAGAAGCTTCGCCAAAGTGGATGACCAGCTGCCAACGCGAATCGGTTTTGGTATGGGGCCGTTCGCAGCGATCAAAGGGTTTCGCCCACTGAAAGCCTCACTCAAAGAGATCGGCTTTCCCGAAGACAACGTTGTGGTTGTGCCCTATGACTGGCGGCAATCACACGCCGCCTCAGCGGAGTTCGTGTACGGGAAGATCCGCGGCCACTTGAATAACCGGCACACCGGCTTGATCCTCATTGGGCATTCCATGGGGGGAATCGTCAATAGATTGATTCTCAACGAACACTCAAACAGCCTGAAAGAGTTAGGCAGGGATTACAAGCTCGACATGGCGGAGATCTCTATCGCCACGCCGTGGCAAGGTCTTGTCACCGCTGCGAAGGATCTCGTTGTTGGGATTCCGGTTGTCTTCGGCCGTTCGCAAGTCCACCACGCCATCCGTTCGTTTCCTTCAATTGCCGAATCTGTTGCGCGGTATGAAGGGTCCCTCATGGCCGCCAAATCCAAAGGAAGCGAAACTCAAAGCGAGACCTCCCCAGAAGAGAACACGATCTTGAGCAACGCTCGGCTTGTTAAGGATGCAATCCGGTCCAAACCTGGGCAGGATCCGTTCACCTTTTCGAAACTCGATCAACACCCACATTCGACTGATTGCCAACTTCACATCACTGGAACTGGTTTGCCGACTCCCTTGAGAGCTCGAATCACGAACGAATCGATTGAGATTGTGGAACCCAAGTTTGGGTATCCCCGCAACGAGCATTCCGATGGCGATGGGGTAGTCATGTATCTCCCCTCAAGGGAGCAAAAGGAGATGCGATTCCAAACAGTCGAAGGAATTCCTCACGGGCTTCTGCCTGACAAAGATTGTGTCCTAAAGATCGTCGTCTGTTTCATACAGAAATTTCTCGGTGGCTCTTGTAACGGGGATGCGAAGTAAGTGGCCAAGGTTAGGGATCGTCGGAGTTTCCATGGGAATACGGGAGCACTGACCGTCGTCGCCGACGTGTACTCCGTTTTTGCGCCGACATTTTGGCCACGATTCTTCTTTTTCCGGTACATCTTCCGGGCACCGTACAAACAGGTGGAAGGACTGAAGGCCCTTTTTGCGTTTCGCTGGAGCCTTGTCCGATTTCCGGGTTCTGCGAAGAAGACCCTCATTTTCGAAACCGTCTTCTACGGTGATTGGTCGCAATACCTTCGTGTACTGGTTGCTGGAGCCGGCGGCGGAGTCGATGCGCATGCGTTCGGCTCGATCGGCTATCCGACCGTGGAAAATGTGGACGTATTTCTCAATTACCTCAATCAGCATCATCGGCCTGCCATTCATGTATTTGCCAAAAATCCCAATACTTCCCCAATGAAGATACCCAAACCCGCAACCAGCTCCTCTTGGCCAAGATCTGAGTCTTGGTCTAATCGTAAGCAACCAACACGTTGGTTTGGCGCAATCTTTGAGATTCGTTCGGGATTTGTAGGTCAAGTTACCGATATTTTGGAAGCTTGGAATTCTATTGGGCCAAAGTCATCACCCTTCGAAATACCAGAAATTCAACACGGTCGAGCAGTAATAGTTCAACACAACGAAAAGTCTTTCTTACTCGTGAGTACCGTTTACCGAATCGCGCCGGACGGTTTTAAGCCGAAGGCCCTTGCTCTCGCAAAACCCTCCAGGGAATTTTTGAACAAACTGCTAGACAAAGGACCGAACTGGAACACTTGGCGGGATCTTTTGCAGATGACAATGGCAGTCACCAAAGAAAAGGATCAAACAATCCGAACAACAGAAGCCATGATTCAAATCGTTCTTAACGCTGAATTTGGAAGCCAACGAATTGGATTTTGGGTCACGAACGGTTGGGGTTCAGCCCCTTTTGATGAAACGGAAAATCCAAAGTGATCGAACTGGAAGATGTCCAACAGGGAATAATAAACTTGCCTTTCCGGAGATGGGTACAAGGAAATGCATCTTGGGCGGCGCATGGCCATGACCTTTTTCTACGAGCGACGGGACAAACAACGGAAACTCGACAGGCGGCTTTCGCCGAGCTTCTGGAGGCACGCCGCGCAATTTCTGACGACTCGCTTATAACTATTGCCCTATCGGCCACTGGCTTATTACGGTTCGGCGTGAATCCTGGCTTGGTGGCATTGCTCCCAGAGGAATTCGTGGAAGGAGCCCATACCCGAGGACAGTTGTTAGACGATCCCCCCTTGCAGGAGTGGGACAAAGAACTGCGGGAACCCAATTGGGACGTTTTGGTTATGCACCTAGCCCCCAAAAGAGCTGAATTCAATTCATCCCGAAAATGGATCGATGAAATTTGTTCGTCTGCTAGTTGGACCCATCATTGCCAGCCGACCACAACCTCCGCTCGGCCAGAGCCCTTCGGCGTTCGAGACGGAATTTCGAATCCCACGCTCCGAGGATCTGGACAAGTTTTGACCTCAGGTCACGGAGTTCCGGATCCGTTAGGAAAAGACGGTTGGCGAGAGTTAGCCGCGGGCGAAGTTGTATTTGGATACCCCAACGAGGAAGGGCTATTTCCTGGCGCAACAGCCGCAAGGGAGATTGTTGCCAACGGCTCTTTCCTGGTTTGGCGCAAAATACAACACCACGACGACGCATTCGAGAGGCTTGCTACAAGCGTCGCTGAACAGCTCAAGCTTCCGTGGGAACAGGGAAAACGCGAGGAAGTGCTCAGCACGATTTTCGGCCGAGATAGCAAAGGTGTTCCTGGAGGGTTACCAACAAAAACCAACGACTTCACGTACCGGAACGGCGGGACACAAGTGCTTGCGAACGCACACATCCGTCGATCGAACCCTCGCTTAGGGGAGAACTTCGCTGGAGAACCCTTTCGAGCACTCACGAATGGGCATCGAATTTTGCGAAGAGGGGTGCAATACAAAGGTGGCACAATTTTTCGTTGCTATCAAACAAACATTGAAAATCAGTTTGAATTCATTCAACGAGAGTGGCTCAATAGTGGCGAGAGATTTGGGCAGGGATCTCTTCGAGACCCCATCGCAGGAAATGCACCCAGAAAAGAAGATGGGAACCTAGAGGATTCCGAGGGAGGGGCGTTTCAGTACGGCGCTTCCACAGACCAACAGGTTTGCTATCAGAAGGAGGTAACGAAGGTTGTCGGTTCCTTTTACGGGTTTGTTCCGGGCCACCGTGTCTTAGACGGACTGGCCCGGGGGCGTTGGAGTGCGTAGATGAATTCAAACAAAATCGCCTTTACAGAAGACCCAAGAAGGCAAATACAAATCGCAAAGATATCTTCTCACATTGTACTTTTTGCCGCTTCTTCTTTTTTGTTGCGCCACTGGGCCGCACAAACTCAATCCAAAAATCTCTGGAAACACTTTCCTCCCAACAAATCCGTGATTATCACTGTGTTTTTGACCTTATTTTGGATATCCGTAACAACGAAAACGGCCGGATCCATTTGGCTCTATGTATTGTCGAAACGCCAACAACAATCCGACTACCTCGACACGCAACAAGTTCCTTCGATCGCTCAGTACCTTCGCGTGCAATGGGCCAAACTTGGGTGGTTATATTTCAACAACCATCGTTTCATCATGGGTCGAGTACGACTAACGACAATAGGTCGGCTGGGAATTTGGAAAACATACGGCAACTGGAACGTGAAAATGAAATGGCCGCGACCTGAAAATACACCAAACAACTACGTGATGCCCCATACTGTGGCCGCGGAGAACCTAGGTATTTCAGGATTCGTGCTTGCACTAGATGATATTCAGCAGTGCCCAAGTGCGCACACGGAAGAAAGGAAAAGGCTGCAAGCCGTTCTCGAGGCAGTGCGTTCTCCAAATAGCGGTCACCAAACCGGGATGGATGAGATTTCGAGAGTCATGCGGTCCGCCGTGAAATCGGGCGCACGAGTGGACCTTCTTGGTCCAATCGAGCACGCCGTAGTTAATTGGGCAGAACATTTGTTAGGACTTTCAAACCCAGGGGTGCAAGCCGCTTGCCCTTCTCTACAGTTCCGATCCCAGCTCATGAGGGCTTCGCGTTCGATCGTTGACGAGACCTACTTAGAGCCTTCCCCATTTTGGCGCGAAAAGCCCGAAGCGTTGAGCCCCAATGTGTTGATCTCCAAAGCGGCATGTTCCAGAAACCAGGAAACAATTTCGACGCAGAAAGAGACGGTAAACGGCAAGATCGTCGAGACCTACAAAGACCGTTTGGCGACTTACCTGCAGCACTTTCGGAGCAGTGCTCCCAACAAGACGGGGAACACGATTCTTTCCAGACTGGTTGGGGACACTGAGGTCAACAACGATGAGCAGGTCTTGCGTGACCTCGTTGGGTTGACCGGTGGCCCAGTTGCGCTCACTGTCGATGCTGCCGAATCGATAGTACGGCATCTCGTCAGCCGACCGACGCAATGGAAAAAGTACCACGACCTGGCGGCGAACAAGGGGCTCACGAGATCCGACGTTATGGACCTGGTGAAACGTGTCCCTCCGAACTATTTCGTGATTCGCCTTGAGACTGGCAGCGATTCAAAGCACCCAAAAAAGGTGGTCGTGGCTACCGGATTCCGAAAGGCCAAATACGCCACCGACGGATTCGGCATCGAGCCGCATCGCTGTCTCGGAAAGGATTTGGCGATCGACGCGCTCCAAAAGATCCTTGAGCCGTTATTGGCGTTTCAGTTCGCAACTATCGATCCTCCCAGCCGACGCGATCTCAAGAGACGCTCTATGTGGGTTCGGTTCGACAACCTACCCCCGAAGAGCAATGGACAAGGCCGCAAAAGCAGCGACCTCACCCAATCAAAGATCTAGCGGAGCTGCACCCCCTGCCTTCGCCTACGAACGAGCCAAATCCCTCGACGCTCCTTGAATTTCCACAACCTACAACCATCTTCCAACCGATTTGCAACCGGTCCTACTCATAATGGATCACGCCCACCGAGTAAGGAGATCGGCGATGAATCCTGAAAGTCCAAGCTTTGACGAATGGCCCGTAGCTGAACTCTTGGCGGTACTTGACCTGCCCACTTCCGTATTAGCTAGCTACACCCAACCTGTGCAGGAACAAATCGTTCACAAGGCTCAGGAGTTCGCCTTCCAGGTCAACTCGCTTTTGAAGCAAGCGGAAACCGATTCGGCGAAGGTCAGTTGTGACGTGCCCAACGGATCTGTCAACGAAGGGACCGACGCATCCCTAACCATTGCGTCGCAAACGCGCCGGAATCAAGCGAGTTCGTCACTCGACGAAACACCAGACGCCACGTTGCCTGCAGCGGAGATTCCCGTCGCGCAACTCATTCGTCACGGAAACCACCGGAAAAAGCCGCAAACACATAACCCCCGATCAGCGGTCTGGGTCTAAAAGTTCTCAACACATATGTCGCAAGCCGAGCCGCCCGAAGAAAGTTACGACGGAATTTTTCGGGTGCTTGGCTGGCGGCAGATCCAAAACGATGCGAAGTTTTGAATCCTGACATGCCCTTGGGCCTAGAGATCAGGTTGTCTTCGTGAGGCTTGATCGATCTGCTCCAAGATTGCGTTCGTATGCTCACCTATTGACGGGATCGGGTCCATGCGGTGGGTGATGCGGTCGTAGGAGACTGGAGGGCGTAGAGCGGGGATGGGGCCGACTGGTGAATCGACTTCGGTCCAGCGATCGCGGTCTCGGAGTTGGGGGTGCGCGATGAAATCGTTGATCGTGTTCATGGCGGCATTAGCGATTTGGGCTTCGTCGAGGCGGGCGATCACGGTGGCGGCATCCAGTACGACGAAAGCGGCTTCGATTGCTGCGGTTAGCTCGGCTCGATGCTCCACACGGTTGGGGTTCAGGACGAAACGGGAATCGTCCGCCATTGTCGGCTGCTGAACGACGATGTCGCAGAAGCGTCGCCATTCGCGATCATTTTGGATGGCCAACTGCACGGATCGCCCGTCGCCCACGGCAAAGCTTCCGTACGGAGCAATCGACGCATGACTGGAGCCGGTGCGCTTCGGTGGTTGCTGTGAGAACAGGGCGTAGTACATGGGATTGCCCATCCATTCGCCGAGAGCATCAAACAGCGACACCTCGCACGAGCTACCCTCCCCCGTCCGCTCCCTGTCGTACAACGCCGTCAACACTGCTGTGTACGCATACATTCCTGCGGCAATATCTGCGACCGAGATTCCTGCTTTGGCGGGTTCGTCTTGCGTTCCGGTTACCGAAACTAAGCCCACTTCGCATTGCACCAGGAGGTCATAGGCCTTCTTATCGACATAGGGTCCCGACGAGCCGTAACCCGAGATGTCTACGACGATCAGTCGTGGATACTTGGCCCTTAGTGTCGCGGCCGAAAGCCCCATTCGTGCGGCTGCTCCAGGGGCGAGGTTTTGGATGAACACATCGGCCTTAGCTAACAGCGCATCCACGATTTCGGGAGCCTCGGGGGTCTTGAGATCGAGCGCCAGGGATTCCTTGGAGCGGTTGAGCCACACGAAGTAGCTCGACATGCCTTTTACGCGCTCGTCGTAATCACGGGCAAAGTCACCATCTATAGGACGCTCGATCTTGATAACCCGTGCACCCAGATCAGCCAACTGCCTCGTGGCAAACGGCGCAGCGACGGCCTGCTCAATCGAAACAACGGTAATTCCAGCCAACGGCAAACTCATGCTTAGCCGAGGACGAAGGGGTCGCGGGTGTTGCCAGTAGTTTCAACCCAGGTAGCTTTTTCGACCAGGAACCCGGCCATGGCTTCGATGCCGTTTTCACGTCCGTGGCCGCTGTGTTTCACACCACCGAAGGGCATCGTGGCGTTGATGGTGCGGTAGGCGTTGATCCACACAGTGCCCACTCGCAGGGCTTTGCTGACCCTGAAGGCACGTTGAATATCACGAGTCCAAATACCGGCGGCGAGACCGTAGCGGGAATCGTTAGCGATCTGAATAGCCTCAGCTTCGGTGGAGAACTTCAGCGCGCTTAGTACTGGGCCGAAGACTTCTTCTTGACATATGGCTGCCGAGTTAGTGACACCGCCGACGATTGTCGGCTCATAAAACAAACCACCTAGGCCACGATCGCCACCACCGATGACCAGGTTCGCGCCCGAGGCAACAGCGGCATCCACGTTTGCCTTGATCTTGGTGTGCTGGCCGGGGAAGCAGATCGGGCCCATCTCGGTCTCGGCTGCCTTTGGATCACCCATCACGATGCGCCGGGCACGATCAGCAACTCGCTCGATCACTTCGTCATACACGTCGGCATGAATCAAACCGCGTGAACCGGCCACACAGGTTTGTCCGGCAGCAGCGAAGATTCCAGCGATGAGGCCGTTGGCGGCAGCTTCCAAATCGACGTCGGGAAATACTATGTTCGCTGACTTTCCACCGAGTTCGAGGGTGACTGGCACGAGGTTTTGCGCAGCGGCACGAGCTACGGCAACACCCGTTGCTTCAGAAACGGTAAAGGTCAGGTGGTCGATGCCGGGGTGCGAGACGAGCCACTCCCCTGCCTCACGGGCACCGCCAACCGTGTTGAACACGCCAGGAGGAAAGCCGGCCTTTTCAAACAGCGCCGCGAACTTCATGACGGAAACGGAAGCCCACTCGGAAGGCTTCACCACAAACGTGCAACCAGCAGCTAGGGCAGGGGCGAGCTTCCAGGTGAGCAAGAGCAGCGGGGAGTTCCAAGGAACAATCGCGCCAACAACACCGACGGGTTCTTTGGTGACGAATCCGAAAAAGTCGGCGCGGCCGGTATCGGCTACTCGTCCATCGATCTTGTCGGCAAGACCCGAGAAGTAGTTGCACCAAGACGAGAGTGCACGAATTTGTCCGCCCATTTCACGGAGCAACTTGCCGTTGTCGAGTGTCTCAGCAAGGGCAAGATCGTCGGCAGCTAGAGCGATTTCTTCTGCGAGCCTACGAATCAGTCGTCCACGCTCGGAACCAGGCATTGTGCGCCACGGGCCACCATCGAATGCGGCTCGGGCAGCGGCTACGGCATCGTTGACGTCGGCTTGGGTGGCGTTGGCAACCTTGGCCCACACCTGGCCGGTGTACGGATCGATACTGTCAAAGGTGGTTGACCCGGCGCGCCATTCGTCGCCAATGCGCATTGCAATGTTTTCCATTTTTGATTCCTAAAGGTGTGATTGGAGGCGACTAAACGAACTGGCAGCTGATGGAGCCCATGGGGCCGTAGTCGGCTTGGAAGGTGTCACCGGCTCGGGCCCAGACGGGGCGGGTGAAGGAGCCGGCGAGGATGATTTGTCCGGCTTCGAGTTCCACACCGTGTGGGGCAAGCTTGTTGGCTAGCCAGGCAACACCGTTGGCCGGATGGTTCAGCACTGCCGCTGCTACACCGGATTCTTCGATGATGCCGTTGCGGTACAACAGCGCGGAAACCCAGCGCAGGTCAACATCGTGAGGGCGAACGACTCGGCCTCCGGTAATGATTCCGGCGTCGGCAGCGTTATCGGAAACGGTATCCACGATCGTGCGCTGATGCCCGGTTTCGGGATCGCTCATTTGTATGCGCGAATCCAAAATTTCCAGTGCGGGGGTTACGTATTCGGTGGCACGCAGCACATCAAAAATGGTGCAACCAGGGCCCCGCAGATTGGAGCCAAGAACGAAGGCCAGTTCCACTTCAATACGTACGCCTACGAACTGATCGAGGGCAATCGTCGACCCGTCTTCGAAAAACATGTCATCAAGCAACAAACCATGATCGGGCTCAGTGATGTTGACCGATTGCTGCATGGCCCGGGAAGTGAGACCAATCTTGCGTCCCAACAACTTACGGCCCTCGGCATAGCGGATCTCGCCCCACGCACGCTGAATGGCATACGCGTCCTCGAAATCCATATCGGGATACTGCAACGACAACTGCCGCATCGGAGTGCGGGTCTTTGCAGCTTCTCGCAACCGCACCGCTGCATCGCGAATTTGTTCATCGGTAAGCATAGGAATCCGTTTCTAGTGCATCTTCACGAGGTTTGGCGCATGCGCCGTTTGAACAAAACATCCGCACACTTAGCCAGACCCGCCCACGACAGCCCAACTTGATTGCCGAGTTCGTGCAGTTGAGGTGAGACCTTTGCGCGGTTCTTTGGCCAGGTTCCAGCAGCATCGCGGAACGCCACCGGAATCACCGCCCTGAGTTAGCCCAGCAGGAATTTGATTGCGGCTGCGTTGAACACGTCGGCATCTTCGAAATGGGGCCAGTGCTTGACGCCAGGCATCTCTAGGAGTTCGCAGTTGGGGATGAGTTCGGCCACCCGTCGGGAAGTATTCGCGTATTCGCTGTAATCCTGGCCTGAAGCAATGCTTAAGGTGGGCGCAGTGATCTGGCGCCATTGATCTTCAAGGATGAGGTTTCGATCACGAATTTCGGGGTCTTGAAGCACCAAAGTGTTTTCCATCGTCTCGACCATGTTGGGCAGGCTGTAAATCGCTTGGCGCAGGGCTACCAAATCGGGCAGGCGATCGGCCCCGCACCCAAGGACAGCGGCTTCCTCCAAAACATCAAGTGATCGTTCGGCATTCACCAACGACAAAACCGCGTCGACTGGCCCACCAAATGCGGAAAGATTGGGAAGCGCAGGTTGGCCGTACAGCGTTTCTCGGCTTGGGTTGACAAGCACCACCTGACGGCCTGCTTCGAGCATGGGCAGCACCGAGTTGTTTGACATGCCGAGTTTCTCATTGGCCCCCACCACGGCGATCGTTTTCGGTGAGAGAAGCCTGGCCAAATTGGGGAACGTAGCGTTGTTCACGGAACTTGACACTACTGTCAGATGTGCGGTGTTTTATAAGCGAAACCCAGCATTGATCGAGGAGAGCACAAAGGTGGATTTCGACGAGATTCTCTACGAGACAGCAAATGGTGTGGGCGTCATAACGCTTAATCGTCCGAACATGCTCAATGCCCTGTCCGCTCGGGCTGGTGGGACGCGCTATCAAATCATTGCAGCGCTTGAACTTGCCGAAGCTGATCCTTCAGTGGGGTGTGTGGTTCTCCGAGGAGCGGGGCGATCGTTCTGCGGCGGAGGCGACCTCACGGGAAACGCCAAACGGTTGCGAGCCATCGACGACCTCCATTTCATGGAAGCGGCCGAGGCGTTTCATCAACGCATTCGATCCAGTTCCGTTCCCGCCATCGCTGCGGTGCACGGTCACTGCTTGGGTGCTGGAGTTTTGTTGGCCACCTCGTGCGATTTGGTCATCGCCTCGCAAAGCGCTGAGTTTGCGTTCCCCGAAGGTCGACTGGGCTTGGTTGGCGCAAGCACATTGGTTCCAATCATCGGACGGCAGTGGGCCAAGTTTTTGATGCTCACCGGCGAGTCCGTGTTTGCCGATCAAGCAAAGGAAATCGGAATCGTTTTTGTGGTTGAGCCCGATGCCGAACTCTTTGATCGAGCCCACGATTTGGCGAAGCGAATCGCTCGGATGCCACGCGAAGGCGCCTCGTTGAACCGCAAGGCGATTCATGCCGTCGCCGATGCTTCTGGCGAAGCTGCTGGCCGGCTTGCTGCTGTTGGACATGACGCCGTAACGCTGAGTATCGCCGCCGACGCTATGGCTCCCGATGGCCGTTCCTTCCGCACCATCCTCGAAACCGAAGGCATCGCAGGTCTAAAAACCGCACGCTTGGCCCAGGACAACGAGCCGTGGTTACGCCAATCCCCCGCCGTCAATACAGTATCTACACCTAGCAAAGCCAAGAAGTCATGATGAGTACCTCGAATGGACGATTGACCGGGCGCGTTGCCATTGTTACCGGGGCCGCCTCCGGTATCGGTAAAGCGAGCGCTATCCGTTTTGCCAGCGAAGGTGCGAAGGTGGTCGTCGCCGACGTGCGGGCCGACAGAACTCAGCGATGCATCGATGAAATCACCGCACTCGGCGGAACGGCTCTCGCTCTTGGAGTTGATGTCAGCGATCCGGCACAAATCGAATCAATGATCACTACAACCGTTGCCACCTTTGGGCGACTCGACGTGCTGTTCAACAATGCGGCCATCACCCGAATTGGCGACGCCGTGGATTTGGCGCTTGATGACTGGAACCTGATCTGGAACACCAACGTCACGTCGATCTTTCTCGCCGCCAAGTTCGCCATTCCCTTCCTGCGCGAACGAGGCGGTTCCATCATCTCCACCTCGTCGACTTCTGGCCTGGCCGCTGATTCTGATCAAGTGGCTTACGCCGCAACCAAAGCCGCAGTGATCGGTCTCACCCGCGCATTGGCCGTTGACCATGGAGCCGAAGGAATTCGGGCGAACTGCATCTGCCCCGGCATCACCCTCACCCCACCATTGAAACGTGCACTTTCCGATTCATCGCTGACCGAAGTTGCCGCCATGGCACAACCCCTCCAACGCCTAGCTGCACCCGAAGAAATCGCCGACGTCGCCCTCTGGTTGGCCAGCGATGAATCATCGTTCGTAACCGGCCAAGCCATCGTCGTCGACGGAGGCATGACCGCCCGTTCCCACTTCTCAACCCTGCAATCCGTGGCGAGATCAGCAATTCTCTAGTTGGGTTCCGGCCGATGTTGTCTGTGGCGGATCGGTTCGATAGCCTCGTGCCCGTGCGATGGACTCCCTCTGATACTCACAGCAACTCACATGTTTGGTCGCAACCTCGGAGTCCGTTGGCGCTAACTATCGCGACGGTTATTGCCAACGCCAATGCGTAGAGAACGTGATCGGGAGATCATGCAGCGCCTTGTTGATGCTGGCCCGCGGTTCCAGGGGATGTTGAGCGAGCGGAGCATGGTTCAAGGTGCGTCGGTGTATTCCGACGCCGAGCACTTTGCCAACGAGCTACGCATTCTCTTTCGTGAGGGGCCGACGTTCGTTGGGCTTTCCGCTAGTTGTGCCCAGCCGGGTGATTATCTGGTGGCTTCTGTCGGCGGGGTGCCGATTGCGGTCGTGCGCCAGAACGATGGGTCACTGCGTGGGCTCGTGAATGCGTGCAGGCATCGAGGGTCGCCACTGTTTGTGGGTCCTACAGGCTCAATGAACGAGCGCATCTCTTGTGGATATCACGCTTGGACCTATGACCGAAGTGGCGAACTCACGGCCCGGCCAATGGCGGAAGCGGCGTTCAACGACATCGATCTCGATTGTGGTCTTCACTCCGTCGTCGTTGCCGAGAGGTACGGATTGATTTTTGTTCGCGCTGTGGGTGTTGATCCAATCGACGTTGATCAGGTCCTCGGTGGCGCTCAGGATGATCTTGGAGCCTTTGGCCTCGACAAGTACGTGCACATAGATACTCGTGTGAACACGTGGCCATTCAACTGGAAGCTCGTGCTCGATACCTTTACCGAGAGCTACCACGTGCGCACGCTGCATCGCTCCTCGATCGCACCGTATTTTCTGTCCGACGTTTCGCTGGTCGACGAGTTCGATCGCAACCTTTTGATGATCAGCTTACGCAACACCGTCGATCGGGAATTTTCGAAACCCTACGAGGATCGATCGGTACTTCCATACGGCACCATCCAGTACTTCCTTGTCCCAAGCGGTCTCGTGGTGCACCAAATAGATCACGTGGAAGTGTGGCGAATCGAGCCGGTTGATGCACGAACGACGACGACTATCACGTCGGTGTTTTCTCCGGTTCCACCTGAGGAAGGACGGGGTCATGCCCACTACCTCAAGAACCTCGACCTCCTGCTCGACGTGGTTGGCTCCGAAGACTTCACCCTCATGCACAAGATCCAACAGAACCTTGATTCCGGCGCGCTGCCAAACCTGGTCTACGGGCGAAACGAGCACGCCCTGACCTATCTGCACCAATCGATCGAGCGATTGTTGTCGACAGAGAACCAGCAGTAAACGTCTACGCCTTTGCGCCTTGCGTCGACCGCATACTTGACCATGCATCGACCACAAGCAAGACCAGAGCAACCCAAACCAAAATCACGCCGACCCATCGTTCACCGGTGATGTGTTCGTTGAGAACTGCAACGCCGCACAGCAACACCATCGTCGGCGCGATGTACTGAAGCAGGCCAACCTGGGCGAGAGGTATCTTGCGTGCTGCCATACCGAACAGGACGAGCGGAACCGCGGTAATGACGCCCGATGCGAGCAAAAACAGATTGGCCTTCATGGGCGCATGAAGTACATCAAGCCGGTCAAAGCGTGCAATGAGAGCCAGTCCGACAACCGCGAACGGCGCGAGTGCAGTTGTTTCGGCCGCCAAGGATTGAATCGGTTGCAGACCAGTCGTCTTCTTCAGGTATCCGTAGGCCGCAAAAGAGAAGGCAAGGCCAAGCGCGATCCACGGAATCTTTCCATAAGCAAAACTAAGTACTCCTACCGATGCAGCGCCAAACGCTAGAGCAACCTTTTGCAACAGAGTAAGTCGCTCGCGTAACACCACAACGCCAACGGAGACCGTAACGAGCGGATTGATGTAATAGCCAATGGCGGCATCGACAACGTGTCCGTTCGCCACCGCCCACACGTAAATCAACCAGTTCGTAGCAATCGCAAAACCGGCCAGAATCA
>JAYSVF010000027.1:0-13650 GCA_043718695.1 Acidimicrobiia bacterium
CCTTTCGGCGGGGCCCTTCAGTTACTACTTACCTGCGTTGGCTAAAAATCAGCCTGCGAAGGTAGGAGTTGCGTCAACAGCAACGGCAGGAGCCGGTGCTACTGCAGGAGCAGCCGTAGCTGGAGCAGCCGTAGCTGGGGCAGCTGCAGCTGGTGCGGCTGGAGCGGCGGTGGTTGCTGGTGGGTTGTAGTCATTGGTGATGATTACTGAAGCCCAGCACTCGTTGAACGTGCTCGTAGGAGCTGGTCCGCCAGGTACAGCAGCGGTAGGTGCTCCGGTTACGGCGAGAACATCGCCACAACCGCCGATTGGGCGGCGCTTGATGCTTACACGGCCGTCGGTGGTGTTGTCACCTGAGTTGTCCTTGTACGAGGCAACTGCGCCATCGGACTTGGTCTCGGTGATGAGGCAATCGGTTCCAGCAGCGATTCCCGAGTAAACCTTTGACTGACGATCCTTGATAAGGAACGTGTCTTTCGGTCCACCACGGTTACAAGCAACGCTGATTTCGTAGGTAGCAATGTTCGTCTTTGGGTCGCCAGTGACAACCTTCGAGATGATCATGTCACCAAGGAATGAATTCGTGACCGTGATGGTCTCGTTCATAGCGGTGAGGCTTGACTGGAAACGGCCATTGGCGTTGTTCAAACCAGCCAAAGGAGCTGCGGTGCCGCTCGTTGACGAGAAAGCAGTAACGCTTGCTCCGCCGCTGTTGGTCTCCCAAACTTCACACTTCGAACCAGCGGTCAAGTTCGGGAACTCGTTGAACGAGAGCGAGCGTGACTCGCCACCCTTAAGGGTGAACGAACCGGTGAAGCCACCAGCTGTATTTGGAGCAACTGTTCCGCCAACTGCTTCCTTCAGGATCTGTGCAAGAACCTGGGAGTACAATGAGAGTGGCGTCCCTGTGGAAAGGTTGGCCCAGTTACCCAAGATGCCACCGGCAGGAACCGGATTGGTATTGAATGGGTAAACGGTTACTGTGCTGGCGGTCGAGGTTCCAGCTGAACCACCAATTGCTGGCAGCGTTTGAAGTGCTGCCTGCAGCAAAGTTGATAGGTTTTGGGTTGTCGAGAGACCTGCAGGAACGGCCGTGGCTGTTCCTACGTAGGTCGCTGCTGGGTAGCCACCAGCGGCCGCTACCGAGAACGCAGCGCTCGGGACCGTAACTAGACCAACCACTGGGTTGATGTTCGCAAAAGTACCCAAAAGGTTGATCTGGGTAGCGGTGTTGGCCGGAAGTGCACCCGTGGTCAAAGCATCGTAGATGCGGTAAGTGTTCACACCAAGGGCAGGTGTGAGAACACCAGCGCCATTAACGAGAGTGACCGTTACGTAGCCTCCACCGGGGACAACAAGATCTCCAGCCGCATAGCCGGTCGGAACCGTGCTAGCAGCAGTGAGGGGAGTCTGAGTACCAGCCAGAGCACCAGCAGGAATGACTGTCGCAGCGGATGTGCCTACTCCACTTACTACTGTGGTCGACGGCGGCACTGTCCAGGTGAACGTAAAGGTAGCTGGGGAGGCTGACGCAACGAATGCCTTCTGAGCAGCAACTGCGGCGGTGCCGGTGGTTACTGGGATCGTTACTGATCCACCTTCAAGGCCATTGGCTGGGCTGATGAATCGAACGTCAGTTGGGTTCGCACAAGCGATTGACATTGGGTAAGCGAAGCCAGCGGTGGCTTCGTCTCCAACGACGACCTTCTTGACGGTGATCTGTGGGTACGACATCGTGATCTGAACATCAGTTGAGTCGAAAACTGCAACAGTGTTGCTGGTCAGGGTGAGGGCTCCACCGCTGTTGAGCGCTCCACCAGTTGAGAATCCAGCTCCAGCAGTGCCGCCAGCTCCGGAAGTCGAGGTAGCGCCACCGATTGAGATGGTGATTGCACCCTTGCCGGTGTTAGCCGAGCCAGCGTTTGTCACCGTTACGGTACAAGACGATCCAGGACCCGAACCCGCAGGGGCAACAGGTGAAAGGTTGAAGTTGTTCAAGTTTGCGGTTTGACCTGGGGTCAAAGCGAAGGCCGAGGTGATTGCGCCTGGGTTATTGGTGGTGTTCTGACAGCTCACCGTAACGTTTGCTCCGGTGACGCCTGCTGGTACTGGACCAACAGCCCTCAACGTGACGGCAATCGTCTTCGTGATGATCTGTGCATTGGCGACCTGTGCGAAAGCTGGGCTGGCAAGAACGCCAACTGCAGCAAGCGCCAAAGCCTTGCGGGAAATCCGCTTAGTCATGTGCACTCCTTATGAGTAATTGAGGAATCATCTTGGGTGTCGAAAGCCTCCGGGCTGGAGCCACTCTCTTTGATTCGAAGCATTCGCCCCTGGAGGAGAGTGATTTCGACCCGACACTGCTGATGAGCCATAGACGTGGATCTATGACGTAGATGACTTTACGGACCAATTGTTACGAAAGCAAGAGGAAATTGTGAGTTTTCGTCACAAAACCGCAACATTTGACTTTCCAGCGCATATTTGCCGTCTCGCAACTCGCGACTCATGGTTGATCGGGCCATCGTGAGGTATCTAGGTCGAGTCGAAGGAGTTCAATCGCGCCATCGGGCTTCAACTGGCCAACCACGGAGAACGCGAACAGTAATTTTCCCGTGGAGATCAGCATTCGGTAATCAGGTCGACCAGGAATCACCATGGCTAGCTGATCGAATTCAAGGGCAAACCGCTCGATAATCAGCAAGAGTTCGTGGACTTGAAAGTCTCCAACGGACGGCTCACCGTTCGGTCCCCGTTCGTGGTTCAGCTGGCGATCGAGATCCTCAAAGAACCCAGGCGTTGCTCGAACTGTTCTTCTGCCGCGGCTCAAATCGAGCTTGATTCGTTGGCTATTCGAGCCAAAACGAACTCTTGAGCCCTGGCGACGAGTTCAGGGGGTGCTAACGCCAAGTCATAGACCAAGCTGTCCTTGAAGATCTTTTCGCGTTCAGCCCCGCTCAACGCATCGAGCTCTTGTGCGCTCCAAATCTTTGACTCCATACGTTTCATTCTTACCGCTTTCCGAACTTCAAAGGAGCGCCACTCGCCCTTGAGGGAGTATGTCGTGTCGGTAGGACAGTTTTTAGAGTGACATCACACGGCGGCACGGAAGTCCATTGATGGCCACTCCCCTTTTGAATCAAGCAGCGGCACGGAGGGAGGCTTGGAGCCAGCCCAGGCCGTTGAGACGGACTTCTTTTGCACCGACGGATTCGATGAAGGTTTGCTCCAGGGTTCGCCCTGCACGCAATGCATCGGTTTTCCCGGAAGCCACGATTGCGCCCCCGTGCACGATGGCCACGTAATCGCAGAGGTGTTCCACGGTTTCCATAACATGGGAGGAAAAGATCACCGTGCCACCATCGGCTCGGAACTTCGCCAGAACTTGTTGCACCATTCTTGACGAGACAGGGTCGACTGATTCAAACGGTTCGTCGAGAAACAAGACCTTTGGCACGTGCATGATTGCGGCCCCAAGTGCGATTTTCTTGCGCATTCCCTGGCTGTAATCGGCAACGATTTCCTTCGCCGATTCAGCTAGACCAAGAAGCCCGAGAACTTCGGCGCAACGAGTCGATGCCTGTGAGATCTCCATGCGACGCATGCGACCTATATAGGTAAGGAACTGTTCGCCAGTAAGCCGGTCGAAGAGCCGAAGGTCATCGGGAAGCACCCCAATGCGTTCCTTCGCCGCGATGGGGTTCGCCCACACGTCTATCCCGTCGATCGTCACTCGGCCAGAATCAGGGCGTAGCAATCCCGTCATCATGCGCAACGTAGTGGTCTTGCCTGCACCATTGGGCCCCACCACACCAAAGAACGAACCACTCGGCACCGCCAAATCCAAACAACCGACCGCAATCTTCTCGCCATAGGCCTTGCGTAAACCAACAGCCTCAACCGCAAACATTTCTGAACCCATCGAAACACCATCGTCCATCCCAGCAATGAACTTGAGCCGGTTGAGCTCATAGAACCACCCAACCCCACCACCCAACCCCACCCTCCCCTCGGTTGGGTGGCCCAGTTGGGTGGTTTTTGGCCAAGAAGGCTTCTAAACGCGCTCAACCGAACCAGAAGAGATGTAAAATCAGTTAACCACTGATGGTAAAAACAGTTAGTGAGCATCTGTTTTTGCTAGGTTGTCCGACATGGAATTGCTCAATCGTATTGTCGAGCCCACATTGGATTCGCTGATTGCTTCGACTCCGGTAGTGATCCTTGAAGGCGGCAGGGCCAGCGGAAAATCAACTGTCTGCGATCAGATCATCGAACGTAGAGGCTGGTCACCAAGACTTGACCTTTCCGATCCGGAGACCATGGGAACCCTGCGTCTTGATCCACATCGGTTTCTCCTCGGCCAAGGCACCCCTTGCATCATTGATGAAGCGCAACTCGAGCCAAACATCACCCTCGCCGTAAAACGGATCGTCGACCAACGAAAAGCACCCGGACAATTCGTGCTCACCGGATCAGCGAGACTCGGGCGCAACGCCCTTGGTGGAAGCGATCCACTAGCCGGGCGGGCTGTCCGTCTTCGTATGTTCTCGCTCACCCAGGGCGAACTTGAACGCCGCCCGAATGAGTTCATCGACCGGGCCTTCGGCCAAGGATGGGATCCAGCCGACCCCGCCTCCACCACCCCGGAAACGCACAGAAATCCTTGGCTGGGTGGCCTTCCGGGAATCAGCGGTGTCTTAGATGGCGAATTCGTGAACGAATGGGAACGTGAAGTCGCCTCTTACGTTGAAGCAGTCTTGCCCCTCGGGACGATGGGAACGAGAGCCGATTTGGGGCGGCTGCTACGCACGTTTCGGTACTTTGCCGCCAATAGCGGTCAACTTCTCAACCTCGCCAGAGCAGCAAGCGAACTTACGATGCAGGCGGCAACCGTAAGAAACCACATCGATCTCCTTGAAGCATCATTCCTGCTGTACCGGATCGAGGCCCACCGCCCCGCTGAGCACCGGGTGGTTACAGCACACCCACGATTGTTCGCCGCCGATACAGGCTTAGCAACATGGGCTGCACGTACTTGGGCACATCAACCAAATGCCGCGCTGCTTGGTTCGCTTACCGAAAGTTTGGTCGCCCACGACGTAGTAGCTGCAGCCGAAGCTTCCGCCGACCGCATCGTTGTTCGCCATTGGCGAGACGCTCGAAACCTTAAGGAGGTGGACCTGCTCCTAACTCATCCCGACGGTCGATTCGTTCCCATTGAAGTAAAGGCATCTTCTTCAGCTGGCCCGGCGAGCACCCTTGGGCTTCAAGCCTTTATCAGCGAGGCTGGCAATACCTGCCAACGAGCACTCGTTATCTACGAAGGCAACCGGATTCTGGATCTCACCCCACCACGAGGGCCGACGCAAATCTTGGCCATCCCAAGAAACCTGTTGTGAAAGGTTCGCGATTCGCTCATGTGCAGCGGGTGAAGGAGACAGCAACCGTTGCGAAGCATTCACCCTCTCGGCACCACCATTGCGAAATTCACACCGACCACCTCCAGCACCAATTTCACGCTCTTCTTACACCGCCGATTCACGAAGATCGAAATTTGCGTTCGGGTCGGAACCTCTAGATCCTTCGCAAGTTGTTCCCATGCGCTCGCCTACGTCCCGCGGACCTTGCGGACATGCAACCACTGGCTGAGCAGCCAGCTCGATTCATTGGGATCAACGTCGTAGGGTTTGGGCATGAGCAATCCGACAGCTTCTGAATTGACCGACCTAGTTTTGCTTAGTGTCGATGAGCCAGGCGGGTTTGCGACGGTGACGCTCAACAATCCTGGCAAGCGCAATGCGTTGTCGCACGTCATGATGAAAGCGTTGATTGTTGCGTTGCAGGAAGTTGGTGATTCTGGAGTTCGGGGAATCATTTTGGCCGCAAATGGCCCAGTGTTTTCTGCCGGACACGATTTCGCCGACATGGCCGGCAAGGACCTCGGCTATTTGCGCAAGCTCCTCACCACCTGCACCGAATTGATGACCCTCGTGCAGCAGGTCCCCCAACCCGTGGTGGCGAAAGTTCATGCTCTGGCCACCGCAGCCGGATGCCAACTCGTTGCAAGTTGTGATCTAGCTGTCGCCGCCGACACTGCAGGCTTTGCGCTACCCGGCGGAAAGGGCGGATTGTTCTGTACGACTCCCCTAGTGGCCGTCGCCCGAAATATAGGTCGTAAGCGTGCATTGGAACTTTCCATGACCGGTGACCCCATCGATGCGGCCACCGCAGCCGAATGGGGCCTTATCAATTACGCCGTCGACCCCTCAGAGCTTGATACGTTCACCTACGATTTCCTGAAACGATGCACTCGCGGTTCTGCGTTCGCGAAAAGCATGGGCAAGGCCGCCTTCTACGCACAAGTGGATCTCGACCAACCCAAGGCCTACAGCTACGCAATCGAAGTCATGGCCGCCAATGCCGTAACTGCCGACGGACAAGAAGGCATCGCAAGCTTCCTAGAAAAACGCAAGCCGGTCTGGCAAAAGCGATAGGAGCAAATCGCCATCAAGCGGTGGACCTATCCTTCGTGAGGAGTTTGGGTGGGATTATGCACCCTATTTGCCGATAAAATGCCACCCAGTATGTGTACGTAGGAATGGGGTTGGAACGTAGTGACTGCTTGACGATGGAGGGCGACCGCACGAAAGATGAATGCTCATGCTTGGTTTGTCGCATTTTGACCCGTTCGTCGCGAGCGCTACAGGAGCTTGCCAGTCAGAGCTACTGAGCGGTTGCAGCCTTGACTGCCAGTGCCAGGCTGGTAAGTACTGGTATTTCCAAATCAGTTAGCAGAGCAGGAACTTCTCGCATTGAGGCTTGAGCCAACACAATTACCTCAGGCGACCAAGCAACGTCACCGTGCAAACGAGACAGGTGTGCACGTATTGCTTCGGCAAGGCAATTCGCATAGCCCACGGAGTCGCCTTGTTCAAAGAAGGCCCATGCCTCCTCGACCACCAACACGTGGCGACTCGCCCGCTCAAGTCCTTCTGAAACCCCGGCGATCGGTGTGCGCTTGGCGGCCCGTTCAAACTCGTTGTCGATCAGGGCTTTGGTGGGACCGACGGTAGAAGCAGACGATGCCACAACCAAAATTGACCCGCTACCTTCACACGCCAAACGCACAGCTTCAGCAGCCATTGGGCGATCCACCCGAAGTGCACCCAGTTGTTCACTCGCCTCGCCAATCGTGGAACACGTGCAAACAACCACGTTGGGATATGAGGCACGCAACTCGGTGAGCCGAGCATCCAACCGAGCAACGATTTCGGTATCGACTTCGCCTCGAGCGCGGGCGTCATCGAGCAGGGATTCATCGACGACATGCACCGCACTCCAACCCGGCGCAAGATTGGCCACCAACGAGTCAAACGGGGCAACGTGAACCGGAGACGTGTGAAGGAAACCAAGAACAGGCACTCACCCAACCTACCGGGAACAATTTCGGAGCCCGGAGGAATTGCGCTACTCCTTGAACCTGAACATCGACAACGAATGCGCTATCAAGGAGGCTTCCGATGCAACGTATTCACTCGAGTTGGCGGGAGTGAAACCAAAGCGCGGAGCAACGTACGTCTCAATCAGTTGCAAAGAAAAGGACCTCGTCACTGATCGCTGAAGGTCGGCACGAATCGTTTCAGCACCAGTTAGACCGCGGTTTTGGCGAAACCGCGTTCCCATTGGCAAGTACCGTCATTGCCATGGTTGGCAATACAGCAGGCGCATCGAATCACTCGCCCTCTCACAACAGCGAACAGAGCGAAATCGATGGACACGGCGGAGCAGAGCAACCCGATGGCGCTCGGATGCACCGTTTCGATGAAGAGATGGACGGTGTGGCCGCGACCGTGGTGCTCTATGCGCTTGATCGGGTGCGCCTCGACCCTCCGCCAATTGATATGCCCAAAACGAAAGCGGAGCTCGACAAACTCGGCCCAACCGTCACACCTGAAGGTTTGGGTGGCATGGAAGCACTGCGATTGTTTTGCGAAGACCTCGCCCCGGCAACCATCTCCCAAGACCATCCGCGCAACATTTCATTCGTGCCTAGTGCACCCACCGAAGCTGCCGTGCTGTTCGATCTCGTTGTTGGGGCGACGAGCATTTACGGCGGATCATGGATGGAAGGATCCGGCGCGGTGTGGGCTGAGAATCAAGCCTTGCGCTGGATAGCGGATCTCGTGGGCTTGCCAGAAGAAGCTGGTGGAGTATTCGTAAGCGGAGGATCTGCGGGAAACCTAAGCGCGCTTGTGGCTGCACGGTACCAAGCCCAACAGCAGTGGGGTTACGCCGAAGCGCAAGGCGCACCACGGCCACCGCGTTGGTATGTCGCGGTGAGTCAGGGCGCGCACTCCTCTATCGCTGCAGCGGCCCGAGTAATGGACATAGGTGTACTAAGCGTTCCTGTCGACACTGAAGGTCGTATGCATGCAGAAGGTTTGCGCAAAGCCATCACTGAAGCTCGGGAACGCGGCATCGCCGTTGGAGAAACCGACCGCAATCCTGGCTTTGCCTCTGACCTACCAACCCAACCAAAAGGCATCGTGTTCGCGGTTGTCGCCACGAGCGGAACCACCAACGCTGGGATCATTGACGACCTCGCCGGAGTAGCAGATGTGTGCAGCGCCGAAGGACTCTGGATGCACGTCGATGGGGCCTATGGCGGGGCAGCACTCGCCGCACCGAGCGTGAGGCACAAGTTCAACGGGATCGAACGAGCCGATTCGTTCATCGTCGACCCGCACAAATGGCTGTTTGCACCCTATGACTGCGCGGCGTTGCTGTACCGGAACCCCAAACTTGCCGCCCAAGCCCACGCCCAACACGCTGCCTATTTAGATGTCCTGCACGACGACGGTGAATGGAACCCCTCCGATTACGCCTTCCACCTCACCCGCCGCGCCCGCGGCCTTCCGTTTTGGTACTCGCTCGCCACCCACGGCACCGATGCCTACCGTGATGCCATCGAAGCCAGCATCACCCTCACCGGCCAGGTTGCCCAGGTCATCCGCGAGACTCCGCACCTAGAGCTACTGATGGAACCTGATCTCTCCGTTCTGCTGTTTCGCCGAGTCGGCTGGACACCCGCGGAGTATCACGCCTGGTCAGACGCAATGCTGCTCGCTCAACGGACCTTCTGTGTGCCGACGACGGTTCCCAACACCAGCCCTTATCTGCAAGAAACCCACGGTGATCGTGAAACGGTCTTGAGGTTTTGCTTTACCAACCCCCGAACCACCCTCGCCGACATGGTCGAGATCCTCGGCTCCCTCGCCTAAGTATCTGCTGACCGGAGTGCGGTCGATTTACCGTCGACTAACGGGTCTAGGAGAGTGCTGAATAATGCGACCTAGACAGGTCGCGAACTGGGAATATAGAGCGAAACTTAACATCCAGTCGCATTTATTCAGCAGTCTCCTAGTGACCGCACTCGGTTAAAGGCGCGGTCAACGGCGTCATTCGCAGAAGAAAACCGGCTCGAAGGCTGCGTGCGGAGAAACTTTTCACCCCAAGCGACCAGAAATTTGGTGTTGCCATGGGAAGTTTGGCGAGACAGTGCTACGTTCGCCGACTACATGAATGAGTGATCGACGCTAACCTCCGTTCGGGAATAGAGTTGTGACCAAGTTCGCAGTAACCACATTGTTGAATTGTTTAAAGGGGAAAAAATGCTCGCTCTAGCGCTGTTTTCAAAAGATGGAATTCACTGGATCTTCCGCTGGTGGCATGTGGTGTTCGGCGTTTGCTGGATTGGCCTGCTCTATTACTTCAACTTTGTGCAAGTACCTTCGTTCCCCACGATGGAAGCTCCGCACCGCAATGGCGCCATTGACAAGCTCGTACCCCGGGCCCTCTGGTATTTCCGTTTCTCGGCCCTAGCAACCGCCGCCACCGGCATCGTCATGCTCGGCCTCTACACCAGTTCCAGCGGGGCCTATCAGGGTGCCTACGGAACCGCGATTTACGCAGGATCGTTGCTGGGCCTCGTTATGTTGGCCAACGTTTGGTTGATCATCTGGCCAAACCAGCAGACCGTGATCGCCAATGCCCGCGGACTCCTCGAAGGTAAAGAGGCCAACCCGGCAACAGCCGCAGCTGGCCGCAAAGCCCTCTTGGCCAGCCGCACCAACGCCATCTTCTCGATTCCTATGTTGATGTTCATGACTGGCGCACAAAACTTCTTCGGTGCCAATGACATCAGCCCAGCCGTCATTTTCTGGATCGTGCTTGTTGCCATCATTGCGGTTCTTGAGCTCAGCGCCCTCGGCATGATCGGTGGCTTTGAAGGCCCCCTTACCAAGCAAATCGCTGGCCACCCACGCCAGGTTGCCCACCTGGCCGCACCGATCTCGATCGTGTTGCTGCTTGTTTGGATCTTCCTGGGCTAACTGGTCCACCCGGCCCCGTCGCTTCGGCGACACACAGTGTCCTCGCAATGCCAACCTTCGCAATGCCGACCTTCACGGGTCGGCATTGTTTCGTTACGGAGTTTGTGATGACCACGAAACGTGACTGAAACCACGCACCTACCCTCTACCGTAAACAGAAGAAACCCTGGAAGCATGAAGCCATGTCAAATGTCGTCCCTACCCCCCAACCCGCAACACTCAGTTCAGTACGCAGTTCAACCCACGGCGCAACACAAACCCCGTCATCGCCATCATCGCCGTCATCGTCAGCACCGTCGCCTCGCCGAATAAACCGTCGGCTCGGGGCCATTGGCTTTATCGGGGCAGTTGTCCTTGGAGCCTGCGCAACCCAATCGAGCACTCCAGCTCAAGCGCAACTTGGCGGAAGTAAAGGCAAAACCGTCAACGTGTCGCTTGCCAAGCTGAAGTTCAACCCCAAAAAGCTTGAAATCAAAAAGGGTGATTCGCTCAACTTCGTTTGGAAGGAAAGCGTCGCGCACAACGTGGTGTTCGATAACAAGGGCCCAAAATCCAAAACCCTCAACAAGGGCGCCTGGCTGACCAAGATGGACAAGCCCGGCGTCTTCAAGTTCAAGTGCACCCTTCACCCCGGCATGGATGGCGTCGTCGCGGTTAAGTAAAGCAAAATTGCCGGCGGAGGTTACGCTCCGCCGGTTAGGCCAACGAACTGCCCGACAACCGATCGAGGCTGTCGTCACCTTCAAGAGCAATGTGGATCACCAGTCGGAGATCGGGTTCTCCTGCCGGGATTAGCTGCTCGTGCAGCAGCCGCAACTCACCGGCAAGTGGGTGGTTGAACTGGCGGACATGTTCCACAAAGCTCCCAACATCGTGGCGGGGCCACCACTCAGCAAACTCTGGGCTTGCCGCTTGCAGCCGAGCAACCAAACCTGAATGTTCCGCATCATCGCTGAGCCCAATCGTCTCCGCACGGAATTGCGACAGCACACGTCGAGCCTCATTTTCCCAGTCGCCAATCAACGCGCGCGCGGCAGGATCGCAAAACACAATCCATACCAAGTTCCGCTCCGTTGCTTCAATCGTGGCGAAGCGCGGGAACAATCGCTCTTGCCCGGAATTCCAAGCCAGCACGTTCCAACGCGCATCAATCAAATAGGCGGGGCACGGCTCTAGCGCCGCCAGCAACCGATGCAAACCCGTCGTCACTCCCACTCGACCGGGAACCAGCGTTGCGCGCGCCGAATGCCCAGCAAGGGCCAACATATGGGAACGTTCGACCTCATCGAGGCGCAGCGTGCGAGCTAAGGCCTCAAGCACATCGCGGGAAGCGTTGATGGGGCGGCCCTGCTCCAACCACGTGTACCAACTCACCGATACGCCCGACAGGTTCGCAACTTCTTCTCGCCGCAAACCTTCCGTACGCCGACGACCACTCACGGGAATCCCTACATCGACAGGTTTGAGCAAACGACGTCGGGTTTGCAGAAAATGGCCAAGATCGGCGCGAGGAGGCACAACAACTTCTACTCCACGGAGCCCAAAGCCAACCAGCTCTATTCCGCCGTTGCCAGGGTTTGTTACTCCCTGGCATGCAATCGCACCTGCATCAATACGGTCGGGCCGACTCCCTCACCCAACCGACGGCGCTCTCAACCAACCGGCAAGGAGGATTGGGAGCACCTGCTACTTCAAACGATGAGGGTGGGAGTAGATCGTGGCTTGACCATTCCGTACGAAACCGGCCAACGTCATTCCGAAACGATCGGCGGCATCTATGGCGAGCGACGTAGGAGCCGACACACCGCCTAACAACACAATGCCCGACATCGCCGCTTTCTGCACGATCTCAAAACTGATTCGACCGGAAACAAACAACGCCGTTTCATCTAAGCGCGCATACTTTGCCAATGTTGCCCACCCAACGCACTTGTCAACGGCGTTGTGTCTCCCCACGTCCTCGCGAACGACCAATTGCGTGCCGTCGAAATCAAAAAGCCCGGCAGCGTGCACGCCACCCGTGCGATCAAACAATCCTTGTGCACTACGCAAACGATCAGGAAGCGCAACAAACTCTGCAACATCCATCGATGGATTCACGGCCTCGACACCACTGGCCCCAAGAAGCCGGGCTGGTAAGGCAAGTTCGATGGCATCAAGCGTTGCGGTTCCACAGATACCGCAGCTGCTCGACATGGTTTGGGAACGTCGGACGGCGGTATCAGCCACGAAGGTGCTGAGCGAAACCGTCACGATGTTGTACTCCTGCTCGATCGCAACAGGCCCGACGCGTTTTGTACAGTAAGCAACTGAGCGCACATCATCGGGATCCGCAACGATCCCTTCCGACACCAAAAATCCCACGGCCAGTTCAAAATCGTTCCCCGGGGTTCGCATTGTGGTGGCAATCTGGCGAGATTCACCGGCAGCATCGACCACGCGAATTTCCAGCGGCTCTTCGCCAATAACCGTTGCCATGCGCCGTCCGAGGGGGATCGCACCAACAACAGCTCCCTCAGCTTGAGCAACCCCTACCCGGTTCACCGAAACACTCACGGCGCTCTTGCGCAACGGTCGACGTTCAAGCTCAGCCACCCCTCCACGCTACTCCGCAGCACCCACCTACCGACTGACAGCTCCACCTCACCCAATCAAACCTGGGCGACGGGGCCCAGCTAAATCGTTCCCAATCCCGCAATCCTGCAATCCAGGGCGAAGTTCTCTGTGGCACCCTCGCCACCGACGCGCGTCACGCAGCGCAAGTGAAAGTGCACGCTCGCGTACCCATAAGCACGTGCACATCAGTACGCGAGCATGCATATCCACACGCGACCACCAAACCGACCAATCGACCCAACGAAAGGCAAATGGCCAAACAGTTCACACAACGACAACAATGGGGCCATGACGACAACGAAAAGCCCTGCATCCTTTGATCGAGCGAAGGCTGGTGCTTTCGTCGAAACCCTTAAGCACACCTATGAAGCGGCGATGCTCACGATGATGATCGATCTTGGCCATCGAACAGGATTGCTCAACGCCCTGACCATTGCCCCGGCTAGCTCAGCGGAATTGGCCGCGAAAACCGAGCTGAGTGAACGTCACGTCCGCGAATGGCTTAGCTCCCTGGCGTGTGCCGGGATCACCGAATACCACCCGCCAACCGCCATGTTCTCCTTGCCGCCCGAACATGCCCTGTGGCTCACCGGAAACAAGTCAACCAACCTTGCCCCAATCGCCGCCATGTTGATGGGCCTGG
>JAYSVF010000261.1:0-3280 GCA_043718695.1 Acidimicrobiia bacterium
AAGGGTTAGCTCCTGCTTGTTCGGGAAAGTCTTGGAGCGCCGCAACGAATTCGGCATCGTCCACGATTGGTATGCCTCCATACATTCCTTGCAGGTAGCGGCGGCTCACGTTTTCGTCTCGTCGCGGGTTGAAATCGAGAAGTGGGAACAAGCCACTCGAACCATTGTTGCGTTTTTCGGTGAACCAGATTTGGTCACGTCCGATTAGTCGCTTGTCGCCAGTGGAATCGACGAGGTTCAGATCGTGTGCATTGGCGATGAGCTGGGCGCGATTCGGATTCGTTTCCTCACTTTGGAAGAGCCGGATGAGGCGCTCCACCAGAATGGGGTGCAAGCTTGCGTCGAGCTCATCGGCAAGGAGCACGCGGCCTTGTTCTAGAGCGTCGACGACAGGGCCGAGGAGTCCGAGCCAGACGAGCGTTCCGAGGGACTCTTCGTCGTTGTTTAGTTCGAACGATTCGCCGCCAGCGGAGTGCTCGAGAGCGATTCCGTAGTCCTCGATTGTGAACGAATCAGCTTCGCTTCCGTCGGGCTCGCCCTCTCGTCCGTTGAGGATCAAGATTGCTCTTTTAACGCGATCGCGTGTCTCTGGATCAATTTGTTTTTGATTCGCTTTGGTGATCCCTAGGTCAGCAGCGCGAAGTAGCGCCCTTGCTTTTTGGGAGGCTTTGCCATTCAAAAGGTCTGCGGACATAGCAAGTCGAAGGTGACGGTTCATTGCCTCGGCCAATACCAAGTTGCGAGAGAACCACTCGAAGAGGGGGAGCAGGGTTGGGTCGTTCGTGGCCGCAGCGGTCGACAGGAATGCAGCATTAGGTCGAAGTAATTCCGTGATCATTCGGCCACGCGTGCGCAATGCCGGTCCGAACTCGCAGTGATCACCGTTCCTTTCGAACAGCAGTGATTCTTTGCCTTTCGGGAAACGCACGGCTCGTTCGTGAAGAACCCGTTCGTCGTTGACCGTCACGGTGTACGTATGTCGGATCCCGTGGAGCACGATGTCGATAGTGAACTCTGTCGGTTCGTGGGGTGCGAGCCGGAACGGGCGCCGGGCGATCCCGCCAAGCGGATCACCTTTGCGGAACGAATGCAGAACAAACGAGCGAAGATCTGCCATGGAACGAAGAAGGTTCGACTTTCCTGATGCGTTCGACCCGAGGATCAGAGCGGTTGGAAGAACGTCAAGCGGTTGGCCACCTTCACGCCATGGAACAAGCCGAGCGACATTCGGTTCAGTAACGCGGGTGGCCAGCAGGGACAACGAAAACGGGCTCTTAAATGAGCGAATGTTTGAGCCGGAGAAGCCAAGCAACATGCTTGGCCCATGAAATTGGGGTGTCTGGTTCGTCATGCCTACTATTTTACGGTAAAACCACAAAAAAGGCAATTAACTCGTTGGTTTGACCTTCGTGGAGCGAATTTGTGTGGGCTGAGCACAAAAGGCTCGCATCTTGGTTGGTCGGAGGTCGTTGTGTAACGCTTTTGACGCTCATCACTCCAGGACCTCGGCGTTCTAACCTGCAAGCCATCAATCACCCCCGGCTGGAGTGGTTAATCACCTGCGATGAACCAGCTGGATGGCTTCCCAGCGTTCCTTGGTACCCAGATGATGCTCACGTTGAACCTGGGTGGCAAACATAGCGCTGCGTAGTTATCGATCGCTGATAAGTGTACGTATGAGTGTTTCAGCGGTAACTCTGGGTGGAAGAGCATTTCGAGGTCGGCGTCTTCGAGCAACCGTTCTCGAAACCGATCGACGTCGGAATCGTTGGCGCTCACCGGCATTACGGAATCGATGCCTGCGAAGAGGAGGACTTCTGGCGCGTCGGGGAGGGTGTCGATGATTTGATCGAGCGCCGTGTGGATGATGAATTCGTGGGCGGTGCAGCGGGCGACGAGATGCACTGAGAAATCGGCAGCGGCAAGTCGGTAGCGGAGTTGTTTTGCAGCATCTACGAGTTGTTTGATGAACCCGTCGTCGGCATGAATTCGAGCGATTCTCGGCAGGTCCGCCAACAGGTTGTCCCGAGAGACGGAGCCGGGCTTGCAAGCGCTGGTCCAGTCATCAATGAAGGTGTCGATCACAAACCAGAGGTAGTAGGCGATTCTTGGGGTGAGGCCAGCGGGACGGGTCCGATAGCGCCTTGCGAATGGAGGAATCGGAAACGGCGAGGCCCAGCGCACTCGTCTCACCGCTGATAGAGGAGCAGGAATTGGGTTGCGGGCCCCTGATTCACCGCCGACACCCAGGGGTGGGGCCGTGGCCTCCGCCGTTGACACCAGGCTGGACAATAGTTACAGTTGTTGCAGATAAGGAGTTGTCGTGTCGAAGTCGAGCGTTTTGCGTAAAGCAGTGCGTATCGATCCGGGAGTTGAGGATCGCCAGACGGCAGCAAGGATTTCCGACGCTGGACTCGCTGCAGGAAGTGGGCCGACATCGATTCGGTTTCCTGATGGAACGGTTGTGCCATTGAGCGCGTCGCTTTTGAAGGTTCTTCAGGCTTCAGCTGAAGAACTTGCTGACGGGCATGCGGTGACGGTGATGTCATCGGAGGTGGCGCTCACCCCGGCCGAGGCGGCGGACCTTCTTGGGCTGTCGCGACCGTTCGTTGTTCGCTTACTTGACGATGGTTCGATTCCGTCGCAGCTTCTGCCGCAGAGCCGACATCGCAAAGTGTTGTTGAGCGACGTGATCGCGTTTCAGGAGCAACGTGCACGCAAGCGTGCCGGTCGCCAGCGGATCATGGAGATTGTGGAAAACAACGACCTTCCGTACTGACCAACATGCATCGAGTATTCGCAGATACCAACGTGCTCTTCCCGTTTTCGATCATGGACAGTTACCGACCGGAGGAACTATGAAAATTGATTTGTTTGTAGACCTCAACACCGAGGACGAAACCGGGCTTCCTTGGTCGTACGTCGACCAAGGCGTGGATCCATCTGTCGTTGTCCCGGGACGCTTGATTGTGGTCGGTTCCGGGCTCGGCAGTCGCCATCGCTCAAGTCATTGACGTAGGAATCGATGGGCTCGTCCAAGTGCGCCCAATAACTCAGCGCGCATAGTTTGTGATCGCCAAGCTTTCCGCGGAACTAGCGACTTGAAGAACGACACCGGTACCGCCGACGACGACGAGCTCCAAGTAGGATAACCAACCACGAGCGCCGCAAGCATTGGGTTGCATGGAGCGCGAGAGGATTGCACGTGACTAAACCCGGGGCTGGACATGTCTTCGTTGTCAACGGTGATCTCAAGAAGATCGCCTGCGACGCGTGGCTT
>JAYSVF010000262.1:0-7695 GCA_043718695.1 Acidimicrobiia bacterium
GCACCGCTGCTGCCGACGTAAACGGTCCACAGAACCTGAGTAGCACAACCGAAGCAAACGGCACCAACGGAAACAACGCAACAAACGCAACAAACGCAACAAACGCAACAAACGCAACAAACGCAACAAACGCAACAAACGCAACAAACGCAACAAACGCAACAAACACGGCGCAACTTCGCATCGCTGAATTAGAGTCCGATCTCGGTAACATCAATGAGCGATTGACGATCCGCGAAGCAGATGTCGTCCGGTTGAAGACAAAACTTCGCAAAGCTGTTGAAGAAATCGAAAAACGCACCGCACTTGCCCAAGCAGCCCGCGCTGAACTTGTCGATCATCAACAGCTCTTGGCTCGAAGCATCACCGAATCCACATCGGGCTCCCAACAAGCATTTGCTGCCACTGCCGAGCACGATGATTTTGCGCCCGCCGGTACCCGATTTACCCCGGCCGAGATCGACGAATTGGTTCAGGCCCGCACAGCTTCACTGCACATCCAAACTTCGCAGCTTGAACGGCGAACCGCTCTAATCCAGAGCCGCGCTGAGGAGGCAGAGGCCCGAGTCATTGTGCTCAGGGCTGAAGTATCGCAAACCCAAGCGGATGCTGAAGCCATGTTGGCCAAAACCGAGCACGATGCAAACAATCGAATTTTGTCCTTGGAAGTTGATTTGGCCAGCGCTCGTCAACGGACCAACATGGCTACGCAGGAGCTGATGGGCTTTGGTTCGGAGATTTCTGCCATCCGCGATACCAACGCAAAACACTTGCAATCGGTACACGAAACCATGCGCGATCTCCAGCATCGCCTCGACACCACCAAGGCTGCGCTCGCCGGTCGGTCGATCCCTGCGGTGCAATCGTCTAACGCAGAGTCAGTAGTGGACGGAAACGGTCAATCGTCGTTGCTTGTTTTGCCTGGGATGACAGCAACGTTGATTGATGCGCTCGCGGAACTTGGCGTTCGCTCACTTCATGATGTTTCCAGCTGGACGACAGAGGATGTTGAACACATGCAATCGTGGCTTCCCGAGGATCCTGCAATCGTGGAACGAAACGGGTGGGTTGCCTTTGCTCAACGCTCGTTGCGAGAGAATTCTGCGTCGAGGGACGCGTGACCGGAATGTCTGAGTCCCTTGCTGTTGCGAAAACTCCGGACTCGGAATTAGCTCAGCCCATTCTCGATGAAACCCCTGAATATGGGCGGTCGCAAACCGATCGCTCCGAGGCGCAATCGACCAACTCCGTCGGTCCTGATAGTTCCGTCACTTCTGATAGCGACGGAACCGCTGGAGTCGCTGGAGCTACCGTCTCCAAACCAAAGGGTGGTTTTCTGAGTACTCGGTCGCCTCGGGAACGCAAAGCTGGGTTACTAATGGCACTGGGTGTTGTGGGGCTGCTCGTAGTGCAACTCGTAGTGGTCCGCCCATCGATAGAACGAAAACTCACGAAACGGGCCAAAGCCGTTTTGATGCTCGACGGGGCAAAGGCGATTGCGGTGTCAGCCTCTGGTCGTGACCTTTCTCTTTCAGGCTACGTGGCAGACGGTGAGGCGCGCGATCGGGCCATCACACTGGTCAAAGCGCGTCGAGGAGTTCGGGTCGTACACGGCGACCAGATCAAGGTTGATGCCGGGCTTGCCGCGGCGAGCGGAAACCTATCCCTTGGAAGCAGCCCTTCCCAAAATCCCGCCGTTGTTGCCCCAATCCGCACCGGTGATGGGGCAGCGGATCAAGGGGTTGAAGAAACGGCTCCTGTGCCGATCGATCCAGCGTTAGCAGCAAATGCTGCTGCGCTCGAAGCGGAGCGCGCCAAACCAATGCGTCGTGCGAAAATTTCGGCTCGGGTTTCTAGCGGCAAGGTAATAGTTGAAGGAAACGTTCCGAGCGAAGAGGGACGCGATCAGCTTTTGGGTCGCACCCGCCAAAACCTTGGGGAAGAAAACGTAACTGATTCACTGGTCCTCTCCATACCAAGTGAGGAACGGGCCGACCTCAATGACTATCGCCGAGTAGGGCAATTGCTGTCGATTGTGGCCAGTTTCCCTGGAGCGGAATTGTCGTTGAACTACGACCGAGGCACGCTCAAGATTTCGGGCACGGTCACATCAACAAACGATTTGGCTTTGGCCCAGGGAGAAATTCGCAAACTTGTCCCCGATGAATCGCTTCGCGATGCACAACTCAGTATCGGCACAGCCACGGTGCCTATCTCAGGGGTACCTTCTACCGTTGCCGGTGAAGCGTCCTCCACCACGATTACTGGCTAACGCTTCGGTCTTGTGCCCCTACAGTTAACGGGTGCAAAAACTAGGTTTTGATATTGAAGCAACGGTGGGCGAGGCCCGAGCTGGCGTGGTGCATCTCCCGAACGGATCCTTCAAAACCCCCGTGTTTATGCCCGTTGGTACCCGCGGAGTAGTGCGTTCACTTACTTCTTCCGATGTTGCGGCACTTGGCGCAGAAATCATCTTGGGAAACACCTACCACCTCATGATGCGACCCGGAGTAGAACTCGTAGAAGAGATGGGTGGCTTGCACAAGTTCTCCGGGTGGAAGGGCTTAATGCTCACCGATTCAGGCGGCTTTCAAGTGTTTTCCCTCAACCCAAAAGTTGATGACGACGGGGTAAATTTTTCTTCCGTTTATGACGGTGCTAAACACCGTTTCACCCCCGAAGACGCGGTGCGGGTGCAGGAACAAATCGGTGCCGATATCGCCATGGTGCTAGATGTTTGCGCACCACTGCCCTCGCCACCCCACGTGATCCGCCAAGCCGTGGAGCGAACCGCAGCATGGGCGGCTCGTCAGCGCAAGATTCATCAACGCCCCGATCAGGTGCAGTTTGGCATCGTGCAAGGCGGCATCGATGAAGCCATGCGACGCGAATCAGCGGCTCGAACCGTTGAGATCGGCTTTGACGGGTATGCGATTGGTGGCTTATCAGTTGGCGAATCGAAGGCGGAGATGTATCCAGCGATCGAGGCCGCAAACTCGGTTCTTCCTAAGGACCGTCCGCGGTATCTGATGGGTGTGGGTGATCCGGTCTCGCTCATCGAAGGGGTAGCCCGAGGGGTTGACATGTTTGATTGTGTGCTGCCAACCCGCCTGGCCCGTCACGGAACAATCCTTACGTCGCAAGGTCGAGTTCAAATCCGCAATGCACGGTACGCCCGAGATCAGGGTCCCCTTGATCCAAACTGCAACTGCACCACCTGTACCCAGCACTCTCGGGGCTACCTACGTCACCTTCAAGCCGTTGGTGAGCTCACCGGGGCAACCTTGCTGAGCATTCACAACCTTTCGTATTTGTTGAGGCTGATGGAACGAGCTCGGGTGGCCATTCTTGACGGCACCTTCGAGCAGTTACGCAAAGAAATTGCTGACCTCTGGGGAACGCCATAGGTTCAGAACGCCATAGGGTTCAGAACGACTGGCCTCTCTTTGTGGCCAAAATTGGTCACCCGTTGGCCAATCCCGGTCAATTTTGTGTGCAGACACATGAGAATTGACCGGCAAATCTTCGGTTAACGCAAAAAACTGGCGTGAATTCGGGCTGGAACCATCGCTATCACCGCTCCGGGTAGGGGTGGCGAGTAACGTTGGCCCGCTCTATGCGACTACTGCCCTTCCTCCTGCCTTTGTTGATGATGCTGTTTCTCAGCCGACAACAGCGGAAAAAGATGAAAATGCAGAAAGATTTTCTCAACGTGATTGCGCCCGGAACTCCGGTCATGACCACATCGGGAATATACGCCACGGTTGTCTCCTTACAAGATGACATCGCCACCCTCGAAGTGGCACCGGGCGTGCATATACGTGTTGCGAAAGGTGCGATCGGTCGAACGATTGATGCACCAATCATTGAAGTACCGGCCTCGGAGGTTGAATCGAAGTGAAGAAAAGCCCTTTGGTGCCACTGCTTGCAGTGGTTACCCTTGCCGTTGGGGGAGTGATCGCCACGTTGGCGACCAGTACTCACCCCCTTTTGGGTCTCGACCTCCAAGGCGGAGCATCAGTGGTGCTTCAGCCCAGTCGGAAAGTCGACCCTGCAGTTCTTGACCGCACTATTGGCATCATTCGTCAACGTGTCGATGGCTCCGGCGTAGGTGAATCAGAAATTACCCGCCAAGGTTCTTCGATCATTGTGTCGTTGCCTGGTGTGAAAGACCCCGATCGAATTTTGGCAATCGTTGGAAGGACAGCAGAACTTCGATTCCGTCCTGTGCTGCAGGACCTTCCTTCAGAAGACGCAATCTTGGCTCAACAAATTGCCGCCAAATCCGCCACAACGACCACGCTCAAGCCCGGAGTCACAACCACCACGGCAAAAGCTGGAGCGACAACGGCGACAACCAAGCCCGTTGCCACAACCGCAAAACCAACCGCGACTACGGCCAAAGCTGTTGAGGCCACCACTTCAGTGGCCGCCCTCGGACAAGGCCCCGGAATTGGTCGCTTCATTGCCGCTGCCGTGGCGGTAACCACCACATCCTCACCTTCTTCGCCAACTTCAACGCTTCCTGCGGTGGTAACGACCGTCAAATCGGCAACCACCGTTGCCGGAAACGCCCCAACATCCACAGTGCCGTTGGCCGTTCCTGTCGCGACCACCCCACCGCCCCCCGCCACACCAAACGCCAAGGGTTTCGACACGCTTCTCACCACCGCGATCGAAGACGATGTCAAAGCCGCAAACGTGATTTTGCAGCTCCAAAAGCGCGATCCAGCATCTGACCGTTTGATCCTTGGACCAACCCAAATGACCGGTGGCGTTAAAGATGCGAGTGCGGCTCTAGGTCAAAGCGGTGCCTGGGAAGTAAACGTGGAACTCAATGGAGCGGGCACACGAAACTTCAACACGTTGGCGCAAACAAACTGTGAGAAACGTGTCGCCATCGTTCTCGACGGTTTGGTGCAATCGGCCCCATTGATCAACAGCCCTTGCAACTTTCCTGATGGGCGAGTGCAAATCACGGGGAACTTCACCGAGCGAGAAGCAAAAGACCTTTCAACGGTGTTGAAGTTTGGCTCGTTGCCGGTGCAACTCAAACCGCTGACGGTGCAGACTGTTTCTGCTTCGCTAGGTCGTGACTCCTTGCGGGCCGGTCTTGCCGCGGGTCTTTTGGGCTTGTTTCTGGTCTGTCTCTACATGCTCTTCTACTACCGGGTTCTTGGTCTCGTTGTGGTTACCGGTCTGGTGATTTCTGGTGGGTTGATGTGGACGATTGTGTCGCTACTGTCCCGCAATAAGGGCGTCGCCCTAAGCCTTTCCGGTGCAGTGGGAATCATTGTTTCAGTAGGTGTCACCGTTGACTCATACGTGGTCTATTTCGAACGACTACGCGACCAAATCCGCGAAGGTAAATCGATTGAGTCTGCGGTCGATCGTGGCTTCAAACAAGCCTGGCGCACGATTGTTGCTGCCGACCTCACCTCGTTCATTGGCGCTTTGGTTCTGTACCTGTTGACCGTTGGATCGGTTCGTGGTTTCGCATTTTTCTTGATGCTGTCTACCTTCCTCGACATTATGGTGACGTACTTCTTCACCCGCAACATCGTGAAGATCATTGCCAGACGAAATGGATTCACGGGCAAATCGCTTGGTGTTGAAGTGTTGGCGAAACCCATCACTGGCGCAACAACTTCTGGCGTGCTTCGTCCCGCCGGAACCGCAGCCGTAGGAGGCGCAAAGTGAGCTCCACCGAGTCGTTGACCCCGTTCCAAGCCGACCGTTCCGGCAACCTTTGGTACCGCCTTACCCACGGTCTAACCAACTACGAATTCGTGCGGCGTTGGAAACGTTGGTTGCTCATTTCCTTTACCGTTATCGCCATCGGTCTTGTCTCATTGGCCGCTCGCGGGCTTTCGCTTGGCATCGATTTCAAAGGTGGAACTTCTTGGGAATTCGATCGGAAAGCCCTAACGGTTGCGCAAGCCCGCGATGTGGTGGGCCCAATTATTGGTCGTGACGTTCCCATTCAGCTTCTCGGCACTGACCGTATGCGAATCAAGGGTGAAAAGAGTGACGAAGCAACCCGGAACAAGGTTGCCGATGCCCTCGCCAAAGCCGCCAAGATTGATCGCAAGAACCTCAGCACCAACTTCGTTGGGCCCACATGGGGCAAAGACGTGTCTCGTAAAGCCCTGATCGCGCTGTTGTGGTTCTTTGTAGTGATCACTGGGTTTATTTCCGTCCGATTCCAATTCAAGATGGCCGTAGCGGCACTTGCGGCGGTTTTCCACGACGTGATCCTCACCGTTGGTATTTACTCGGTCGTAGGTGGACTCTTCGGCATTGAGGTCACCCCGGCAACGGTGATCGCCTTCCTCACGATTTTGGGGTTCTCGCTCTACGACACCATCGTGGTGTTCGACAAGGTCGCAGATAACGAGAAGATTTACGCCGCAAACGGCAAACTGGCCTACACCGATGTGGTGAATCTTTCGATGAACCAAACCCTGATGCGTTCCCTGAATACCTCGTTTGTTGCGGTTTTGCCGGTGGTTTCTTTGCTTGTGGTGGGAGCTGGAATCATGGGTGCTGTTGCTCTTGGTGACTTTGGCCTGGCCTTGTTCATTGGTTTGTTGACTGGTGCATACTCGTCAATCTTTATCGCCTCGCCACTCTTGGCGCTGCTTAAAGAGCGTGAAGAATCGTGGACGAAAATCCGCACCAAGCTTGCGCGTGGTGGCGATGTAGTTACCGCAGAGGCAGGAGCTGCTGCTCGGGATCAAGCAGCCCATTCGGGCGCAGTCGTTGCCGTGGATCCCTTGGCTGCTGCCTCGGTATTTGGTGGAGTTCCCCGCGGTCGCAAACAGGGCAAAGCTCGTTAGATCGTTGTAACGAGGAGTCTGTGGTCTCCTAAACGTTTCTTCTCGATGAAATGACCGGCCAGTTGGTCGGTCATTTTGTTTTTGGCTGCCAGACTGGACGGCCATGGCTACCTTGCTCTGCTTTCACGCCCACCCCGATGACGAATCGATCGCCACCGGAGGCACGATGGCCAGAGCTCACGCCGAGGGTCATCGAGTGGTGCTTGTGGTCGCCACTGGTGGGGAGCACGGCGAAAGCCCCGCGGATCTGCTCGAAGGCGAATCCTTAGCTATGCGCCGAGCCGCAGAAACCCGGGCTTCAGCGATCGAGCTTGGTGTCGATCGTGTGGAGTTTCTGGGCTACCACGATTCAGGCATGACGGGCTGGGAACAAAACGCGACTCCGGAAGCGTTCATGAACGCGCCGGTCGAAGACGCCGCGCTGAAACTCGCGGCCATTCTCACTGAGGAAAATGTAAGCACAATTACGATTTATGATTGGCATGGCAACTACGGCCATCCTGACCACATCGCCGTTCATCGTGTGGGGAGGCGCGCTGCTGAACTGGCCGGCACGCCCCACGTGTACGAGGCCACCATGAACCGCGATGCAGTTGTAGGTTTCATGGAAGCGGCTCGGGCCGCGGGGCAAACCATAGATTTTGATGCCAGCGCAACCGATGATGGCAACCCGTTCGGTATGTCCGAAGCCGAGCTCACCACCGCGGTCGACGTAACGGGTTTCATCGCACACAAGCGGTCCTCCATGACGTGTCATCGAAGCCAGATCACCGATTCGTCGTTTTTCCTTCAGATGCCCCCGGAAGCCTTTGCTATGGCTTTTGGAACGGAATGGTTTATCCGTTCTGGTGCGCCC
>JAYSVF010000263.1:0-7638 GCA_043718695.1 Acidimicrobiia bacterium
CACCTTCGCCCGACGAAGTGCTGGAGGGTCGCACAGACGAGCTCCGAACCATTATCACTTCTGTGAAGATTGAGGACCTAGAGTCGCATGTTCTGCAAATACGCTGAATCGAGAGGAACAAATGAGTAAGCCAATAATCACGGTCGCCTATTCCCACGGACGATTTGGATCTCCCTGGTACGGCTTCAAAGTCGAGGCACTTCGAGAAGTGGCTTTGAGTGCAGGCGTCAATATGATCTCAGTTAGCTACCCGGAAGAACTTACGGTGCAGGCGATGGAGGAAAAGTTGTTCGAAGCGGTCTGTGATGACATCGCAGTGCCCGGCGACCTCGTTTTTTTAAGTTCGAGTCGCGGTGCTTATTTGTCGACGCGGGTTGCCGGACGGGTTACTGAAAATTTCGCCCTCGAGCCGAACCGGATGGACGACGATAAGCCGCTCCCGCGACGACATGTCCTAGGGCAGTTTTTGATCGCGCCCGCCTTCTACATCAAACCCGATTACTACCCGGATCAATCTCCGACACCTCCGGACGACATGCGTATCGAGATCGTCCACGGAATGACTGACGACATAATCGATTGCGACAACAGTGTGCGTTTTGCGCGGTCATTTGGCGCTCAGTTACATCTTTTGACTGGTGGACACCGATTGAATTCTCAACGCGACAAGTTATGCATCCTTTTCGACAGCTTTCTGAAGGACTGTATCGCTGACGCCAACGAAACCTTTCAACAAGGTGGGTCTGGTGGAGAAACACGTGACGTATCGGATGACGTGGCCCCCGGCGGGCGGAGCTAGAACGTAGTCCTCGGCTCTCTCAGGATGAACGTGTGGCGATTCATGCAGCATCAAACCACCACGCCGCAAGGTCACCGGTTGGTTCGTAGCCAAGGTGCCCGACCAGCACCGTCGCCGTCCTTCAGTGGGCCCTTGGAGCCGGAGGGCGAGTTTGGTGGGGTCAAGTCCGTTAAAACCTGCACTGTGTCGGCCCCGTACCGTAAGCGCGCTTACCTGACACAAAACTGACACACTGACACAGAAATGACGCACTTTTCCGGCTACGAGCGGATGCGAAAGGTGGTGTAGAGTAACAGCCGAAACACCTTCTGAGCAGGCAATATATGCTCTGAGCAGGGGGAGGGCAAATGGCCTGACGGGGGTTCGATTCCCCCCACCTCCACTGTTTCAGTAGTAAAACAAGCAAGGCAAAGAGAATCACTAATGGATAGTGCAATTCTTGAGAAATATCGGGAAGCTGGGCTGCTTTCGGTGCGGACTGGACTGTCCTAGCCAATGCGGGCTCGACCTCTTAGACCGGTCGGGAATCGTCGGCACCACAATTCAACGCATTCCCGCCGCAAACGAACCGCCGTTCGAGCTCACCGATTTCCGTGTCCGATAGTCACCTGCTTGAACGCTCGGCACAGCTCAACCTGTCTTCGAAGTGCCCTTGACTCTCGGTGGTCGTTTCCAACTATTCCAATCTTCAACGTCGAACTTCTTCTACAACCCCGTCTGAGCTTCCAAACGAAACACCAATTCGTTGGCGTGTACAACTCGGTTCCCGCCCAAATTGGAGCTTTCCTTTTGCAATCCTGTTCGGCCAGCAGGGTTGGTTTGATTTCTTACCAACCCCGATTGACGGAACTTCTACCGAGGTGCACTTCGCCTCAAACTCAGCGTGGCTCCGCTCGGTGTTTCGTTTTGTTTCCTACGTGTGCCTAGCAAACGGCCTCGAGCTCGGAAAGGGGTATAACCCAGTCGCGGTGTAGGCCCTTGTTGTTGAACCAATTTGATGAAGGGCGTCATGATCTCGAATCCGAGTGTTCAGCGCCAGGCCACCGCCATCGTCGTTTCGTTAGGTCGGTCTTGTCGATGGCACCAACCACTGCGAGCAACGCTGTAAAAGCAATCTCGATCGAACTTGGACCAGAAATGCAGCCCCGACCTAGGCGATGGCCCTGCCCAAGTCAGCGGCCGTGGCAGAGTAGTGCCATGACCAGCCAAGTTTGGAAAAGACAACGAAATTCCTCGACGACCTTGACGCAAGGCTCTGGAGCGAGAACAACAAGGGAGACCATGCGAAAGAAACCGTATCCCACCGCCTGGACGTGGTCTTGCGGGAATGCGGCTATGCGCAACGGTCAAAGACCCGGCTTGAGTACCTACAACGTCTTTTCACTTCCCGCGGGATGATACCGTCGCCGGCTCTCACGACAGAGGGGCTCGAGCGCGAGGAGCGGATACGGTTCTCGCGCTCGGAGCCCGCCGTCGTTGCGCAGAGTTTCCGGAACGAGAAAGCATTGCAGGCCTTTCTCGCCGAGAACGTAAAACGGTTGGAGCAGTTCCGGGGGTACGAGCTTAAGCAGACCGAATACCACTTGAAAACCGGTGACCAAATCGACATGCTCCTCGAAAACCGAAAAAGGAAAACCTGGCTGGTCGTAGAGCTCGAAAAGGACCAAAAGGATGAATCGCCGGCTCAACTCCTTCGGTACATGCGTGAAGTCAAGGAACACCGCCTTCCCGCCGGATACACAGTTGAAGGCATGGTGATATCCGGGCGCCCACGCCCGGAGCAGGTGGAGATCTTCAAGACCGCCCAATACCCGGGAAAGGTTCAGTGGCTCGTTTACTCCATACGGCTGGAACTAACGCCAGCCGAAGGTTCGATCATCGCCCCGGAGAACTTGCCGGGGCAGAACGACGAAATTCGTTAGTGCTAGATGACCCGACGGAACCACACCCCGGATGGGGCCAGTTCAATTTCAACGTGTTCGGTATCGCCTACTCCCAATGTTCGGACCGACGGCCCAGGCCGGATTCACTACGAGTCAACGAAAACAGACGATGGCTCCCCGAGGCAAGTAAGGCTACGAACGTGCTCCAAGCGGGTTTGGTCGACACGCAGCCGATCCGCATCTATAAGCGCAATGATGGCGGTAGCGGAACCACCAGAGCAGCAGGATTTGAGCCCGGCTTGCCGAACCGTCAGCAAAGGCCTGGTGCATTTATGCATACTCAAGAGATAACAACTCAACTGAGTAAGAACTTGCGAAAGAGATGGTTGTCCTAAAGAAGCGATTGGTACACGGCGGATTCGAAGGCGTTGAGCTCGGCGAGAACCGTGGGGTCATAGAACGGAAACAGCTGTGCTGCCCAGATGCCGACGACTCGTTTGGTTGGGTCGATCCAGTAGCAGGTGTTTGCTAAGCCCGCCCACGTTGTCTGAACGCCGTAAAGCGTCGTGTGGTACCCTGGGGGGTATGTGCAGAAAGGTACAATGCTCGAAATGCGGACTCGCCACCTGGGCCGGTTGTGGAGCCCATATCGAACAGGTTCTCGGTGGTATCCCGCCGGCACAACGGTGCCCGGGCCATGTCGAGGAGAAGCACGCAGCTGCGCTCGGAGGCATCCGATCCTGGTTTTTGAAACTCTTGAGCCGCTGATGTGAGCAATAGCGATGCGAACCGTAGTGACCCACAATTGACCGATCCAGAATTTGCGAATGGTTTCGATGTATCGCCGGCTCGGTCCCCGTTGCTTACGGCTGCCCTGTTCTTCGGGGTCGTGTTCGCAGCGGGCGCATTCGCGCACTATTTTCGCGAGTCTCTCCATTGGGCGATCGACCTGTACGGTTCCTCGACCTCACCCACAACTACGGCACGGCACCTTTCTCGCTGGGTCGTGTTTGCCATGGCATCATCGACCGTGGGGATCGCCGCAGCCATCGGCACAGCAGTCGAAAAGCGTTGGTCAGGTCACGTAGGAGTCGAGTCGGTGGCCGCGTCGGCACGCGGTGAAGAACGCCGAATTTCGGCTGCCGCCACCGCCTTGCGCGGGCTCGCTACATGGATTGTTTCCTCGGGGCTAGTTTCTATCGGGCGAGAATCGGCGATCATCGAGGCGGGCGGCGCGCTCGGCGCGGTCACGGCTAGACGCCTTCGTGGTCGTGGCGACATGATGGCCGCGGTCGGAATCGCCGCAGCGTTCTCGGCCGCTTACCACGCGCCTCTGGCAGCCATCATCTACGTTGAAGAACATCTTCAAGTCCGCAAGAGCCGTCGAGCTCGATGGTTCGTGCCAATCGGCGCAATCGGCGGGCACATTGTGTCTGCGGGGTTGCTCGGTGGCAAAACGGTCTTTCCTCCAATCCAGGGCTCGCGTTGGACCGTGCTGGGGCTCGGCCTCATCGCTTTAGTACCTGCGGTCCTTGCGTCGCGTTGCTTTCTCGAACTGCGCCTCCGAGTGAAGGCGACACACTTGACCCGCAAAACCGGTCTTCCGCTTTGGACCACGATCACCTTGTTCAGTGTCGCTGCCGGTGGGGCCGTTGCACTATTCCCAATAGCGGCAGGCAACGGTATGGAGGCGCTTCGAGAGGCATCGATCCGTTCGACCGTTGCCCTCGCAGTCGGTTTGACTGCAGGAAAGGTCATCGGCACGCTCGCTTCGCTGGGCGCAGGCGCTCCCGGGGGCGTTCTCACCCCGACGATCAGCGTCTCCGCAGGCTTTGCACTCCTCACGCTGTTGGCTCTTCGCTGGCTCGGGTTTGGGGTGAGTTCACCTTGGGACGGAATTGTGGCGGCGATGGCCATCGGACTTGCCGTCGGCATGCGCTCGCCGTTCGGCGCGATTGCCTTAGTGCCCGAACTGCTTGGCGACTACGGGCTCATCCCCGCCATAGCGGTCATCGTCTTTCTCGCATGGGTTCTCAACCGCGGGCTCGACCGTCTGATCGAGGGTCGAGATCAGCATCCACCGGCCACCGTGTACGACGAAGACGCCTAAGACAGTCCTAGAAGAACGATCACGCCTTCACTGGGTGCTTGGGTCATTTGAAGGTGAGACCTGCGTACCCGTTTTGCGCTACCTCGTCGATTTTGGCGTTGTATTTCGGATTGCCACCGTTGTAGATGAGGAAACGAAAATTTCCGGCTTCGTGTCCGGGGACATTCGAGTTATATCCCGTTACCCACCCTTTGGCGTTACGCATCAGCATGGCGGCATACAACTTCTCGACATGCGCGCTCCAGCGTTGCTCTGCTTCCAGAGTCGGTTCAAATCGAGAGAACTGGTTGTCAAAGATGTGTTCGAAGAGAGCCGTGGTCCAGTTCACTGCAGTCTCGATGGTGCGGGGAAAGTTGGCCGAGCCTGAACCGCTTTGAGGGCCGGCGATCATCACAAGATTTGGGTAGCCGTTATTCATTAGGCCAAGAAATGTGTCGGCCCCATCGTTCCATTTGTCCTTCAGTGTCTCGCCGCCCATGCCACGAATTTCGATGCGGTCGAATGAACCGGTAATCGCATCGAACCCTGTGGCATAAACGATGATGTCGAACTCGTAGTGGCCGTCGTTGGTTTGAATGCCCGTTGGCGTGATTCGTTCGATCGGGGTTTCGCTGATATCAACGAGATGCACGTTGGCACGGTTGTACACCTCGAAGTAGCTCGACTCCATAGGCACACGCTGTATGCCGAATCCGTGGTCGCGAGGAATGAGCTTCTCGGCTGTTGCGGGATCGTTGACGCGCTTACGAATTCGATTGGCGATGTATTCGGAGAACTCGGCGTTGGCAGCTTCATCGACGAAAATTTCCATGAAGTTTTGCAGCCAAATACCGAAGCCCGGTTCGTCGTACAGCCGATCCCATAGGGCAAGGCGTTCTTCGCTGCTAACAGTGTAAAAGCCACGTCGATCCGGTTCATGTTCGAAACCTCCCGGGCTCCGTGCACACTTTGCGAAGATCTCGTCATACCGTGAACGGATGTCGTCCATCTCTTCGACGGTGATTGGTCCATTGTTCAATGGTGCCGACCAGTTTGGCCGCCGCTGAAAGACCGTAAGCTCGCCTACTTTATCGGCGATTTCAGCAATCACCTGAATACCCGTCGCACCAACCCCAATCACCGCGACACGTTTGTTGGTGAGGTCAACTGGTTCTACCGGCCAATGGAACGTGTGGAACGACTGACCCAGGAACGATTCCATCCCCTCAAAACGCGGTGGGGTTGGCGCCGACAGTGGACCCATGGCCGTGATCACGAATCGTGCAACTACCGTTCTGTCGACAGGGGCCCCGACCGGAGTCCCATCAGAAACGGTGAGGTGCCAAGTGCTCGTGGCTTCGTCAAACCGCATGGCCCGCACCCTGGCGTTGAACTGCATGTGCGGGCGAAGATTGAACTTATCGGCCACGAAGTTCAGGTAGCGAAGATTCTCAGGTTGCCCGGAGAAGCGCTCGGTCCAATGCCATTCGTTGAGCAGTTCCTTCGAGAATGAATAGCCGTAGGTGTAGCTCTCCGAATCGAACCGTGCGCCCGGGTAGCGATTCCAAAACCAGGTGCCGCCAAGGTCACTGCCACCTTCAAGCACGACGGCATTGACTCCAAGGTCGATGAGTCGCTTGATCTGGTAGATGCCACCCACACCCGCACCGATAACCACTACTTCGTAATCGACTCCACTCATTTCTTCACCCTACTGGCGACCCCCAGTATGTGTCGAAGCCACCCGCTGCGAAATGCGGTCCACTCCGGAACCGAAAGTCCACCGAAATGGTTGCACTTCGTTGGTTTGCGCAACCGAGCGATCGGCCGCGAAATTCGAAAACGCTCCCACCACCTTTGCTACGAGGGTTACGGGCGTAGCGACTCAGGGATCCAGTCACCGTGGGCGATCATCAACTCATCAACCATCGCCCAGATCTGATCGAGGTCGAGCTCGGCAGCAGTATGGGGATCGAGCATGGCCGCGTGATAAACGTGTTCGCGGTTGCCAGTGATGATCGCCTCAACCACGAGTGACTGTACGTTGACATTGGTTTGAATAAGTGCGGCTAACTGAGGGGGAAGGGTGCCGATCCGCGTGGGTTGAACCCCGTTGCGGTCAACCATGCATGGCACCTCCACCGTGCACCCGGCGGGCAGGTTGTCGATGATGCCGTGATTGGCCACATTGCCATAGATCACCGCCGGTTGACCCGTTTGCATTGAGTGGATGATCGAGGCACCGAACTCCACACTGCGTTCAACAGTCAGCTCATGCGCGGGGTCTTCGAGCGAGGTTCGAAGCGTTTCCCAACCCGCGATCTGGTTTTCACAGCGTCGGATATATTCATCAAGCGGTATGTCGAAGCGTTCCAGCAAATCTGGCCGGTCACGTTTGATGAACCACGGAACGTATTCACTGAAGTGCTCACTTGACTCGGTCACGAAGAACCCGGTGCGTTTGAACACCTCGTAGCGAACACTGTCGGCCATCACTGAACCGTCTCGGTGATGCCGGTCCGCACGAGCACCTGAAGCAAGGAAGTCTCTGACCCGTGGATACAAGTCCTCTCCATGGTGTTCGAGGCGGAGGAAGAACGCCATGTGATTGATGCCTGCAACGGTGTAGTTGATCTCGTCATACGGCACTCCAATGTCGTCGCAAAGGTTCATTGCTGTGTAGGGAACGCTGTGGCAAAGCCCGACGGTGGTGATGTTCGAGCCACGGTTGAGACCCCAGCAGTTCATTGCCATGGGGTTCGCGTAGTTGATGTGCAAGGCGTTGGGGCACAACCGCTCCATGTCCGCAGCGATATCAAGCATCACCGGGACGGTACGGACAGCCCGCATGATGCCACCGATCCCGA
>JAYSVF010000264.1:0-3236 GCA_043718695.1 Acidimicrobiia bacterium
CCACCAAAAACAGAAGCACCCCCACAACACCAAAACCACGCCTCCGAAAAACAGAGACACGCCTCAACACACCAAAAACATTCTCGCCAATACGCATAACCAAACACTAAGTCAGCGCGGCCGCCAAACGATGTATCTGTTTCCAATCCTAATCAAAAAGAGCCCCGTTCACGATCCCACGCCACGATGAATACCACCTGAGCGACCTCCAAGGGACGCAACATCTTTGCGGCGACGCCCTTTTGGTGACCAGTTGGACCTAGCGCCGAACTGCACGGGCACCCTCACTTCTGAGGAATGGGGTGCTCTCTAGTTTGGCGCTAGACGTTCCCGGGCTTTTTATAGGTCAGAACGATGTTTACCGCAAGGAGTTCCTCGTCGGAGTATTCCTTGAGCTCACCTGATGCTCGAATCACGGCGAGCTCCGTTGTGAATTGCGATCCACGGGGCTCCTCGTGATTTTCAAGGGTCACTTGGGCATCGGGGCAAAGTTCCGAGAACAGATTTCTCCACTCGGCAAGGCGCCACTCGTTCATGTAGCAACTTTCGACAACTGTCGCTTTGTGTTCTGGTCGAAGGTGTGCCCACAACGGGATCTCCTCACGCCTGCCCGCAAAAATGCGAAGGTCATGACACCCACCTTCAGAGCTGTAAAGGTGAGTACTGATCTGGAGCACTCCGCCAGGACGAAGCACTCTGAGCATTTCACACAAGACAGCGCGGGGGTTGTCCAGGTGTTCAAACACCGAGAACGAATACGCGAAATCAAATGACGACCCGGGAAAGGTCATCGAAGTTGCGTCCATCTGAAGAAGCTTGACGTTTGGCTCGGTAGTGATGCCGAGCGATGCTCTCAACAAAGCATTGAACTTCCTGTCGATGCCAAGGATCTTTCTTCCTACCGTCTTCGCTGCACGAGTCGGTCCGTTGGTACGCAACAGCTGAATGTAGGGGCCGGGCTTCCAACCTTGGGGCATCACATCAAGATCTATCCCAACAACACGATTTTGGGCACCGAGACCCATCGATTCACGGAGCATCTGACCCGTTCCCACAATTAGAACGTCCTTGCCTACGAGTTCTTTATCCGTAATCTCCCGGAATGACTGATCACAACGCTTCAGCTGGCTCACGGTCATATCGACGCTGCTTTTCAGGCTCTCAGTACGAAGCTGATACAGCCGAACAAAATCTCTGACTTTGGCCGACAATCCACCAGAAACCAATGTGTACGTGCGCATTTCAAACTCCCAAATTGGTAGGCGGGCAGGCTGCCCTCGAACACACAAAAAGTACCCTTCAAATCCAACGAGAAAAAGGGCCAAACGACTCAATGGGCTCTTTGCTCCCCATTTGCCCGGTGAAGCTTGTCACTTACATGCGGGCCGGACCACAAACGGCATGATCCGGCCCGAATACGTCAGAAACAGGCGCAGCTTTTCAACTACGGCAGTTAGTTTTCAACGAATAAGTTCGACTTGGAAACGATCCATGACGACGTTCCCTGAGGTCGCTAACGCGACGGTGTTGTTTCCAACTGCGATGTTACCGATCGGAATTATCACTGATCGTCGTACCCAGCCATTGCCTTGTACCGAAGCGAACTCGCTTGCTTTCCCAAGGGTAATCGCACCATTGCCGTTGATTGAAGCAGTAGCTGTTCCTTCAGGGTAAAGGTCTTGGAATGGACGAACCGGATTTCCACCCGATGAGACACCTTCCATCCGACGCACGTCATACAACAAACGGGCGCTGGTAAATCCAGCTGTGGTTCCGCTGTTGAACGTTAGCGACCGAGTACTCGGACAACTTTGGCCCGACGCAGATGTCCAACCGGCCGTTCCACCGTTGGGTCCAGAACATAAGGTTGCGAAATAGGCAGCAAAGTTCAGGATGGCGTTAGAGCTACCGGGAAGACGGTTGGCCTGAGGAGGGGTGACTGGGGCAGCGACGGAATCAGCTCGCTGATTATCCCGAGCGTCTACTGCCATCCAGCCTGGTTCGACGCCGTCAACTTCTGATGGGAAAACGCTAAGTTTTGTTTCCGCATAAGTCAAGGGCCCCATAGAAACGTTGCGCCAATGAATTTCCCGTTCGGACTCGGCTGTTGTGACCCCTGGTGCGGAGCTTGGGTAACAAGTTGACGGGTTTGGATGACCTTGTTGATTGTAGAACGCACCGATCAGATGGACATAAACCTGTGTCCACGCAGCAGGGACACCAGTGTTGAGGGTCCGCAGTTTGGTTAAACTTCCCGTATTCTTTAGGTCTCCCCAAAGAATAATTTTTCCTGGATCTTGGCGAAACTCGATACGGAAGCGTCGGAGCTGACGACTGAGAGTCTCAACTTCGGCTGGCGTTATCGTGGTAGCCGCACGCCCAATATCAGTGAGCAAGTCAGCTTGCAGATTGTAAAGCGCTACAGGAAGCCCATCTACGTCGTTACTTCCAAGTTTAGGTTCGATATCGGTGGCAACGCCATTGACCACTTTGGTGCCGCCAAATCGAAGCTTCCAACCATCATTTATGCAGTTGTCCGGAAATCCGCGCGGGATTACGTTAATGGAGTCTTCAGATGGCCCGTGGACACTGCCGGGTCCAGCATCACCGCCGGTTCCATCCGGGCCTGTCATCTGCGCCGTGCCATTCGGCAGGGCCGTATAACGGGAGTCAATGTTTCGGCCAGTTACTGGTGAAATGGCTACTTCCCACCAGTGACCGATCGTCAAGTACTTGGGCGCCCAGAATTCGACAACGGCTGGCTGGGTCGCAGAAATTGCCAGTGGCACACGTGCTCGTGCGCTGACGACTCCTTGCTGGTTCGAACGCATAGCCAGAATTCCTGGCGTTCCATCACCATTTTTGGTCGAGGAGGTTCCGTTCACTACTTCAGCGCCATTGTTCAACGAAGTTGAAATAGCCTTGTGAACGTCAACGTGATTTCCATCAGCTCGAGGGGTCATCACCGAGTATTGACCCAGGTCAACGCCAGCATCCCAGCGCGTGGTGTTAAGCCAAACCGTTTTGTCGTTCGCTGCCCCTCGCGTAATCGTCGAAGCGTGTGCACCACTCCAGGGAAAATTATCAACCATGCATGGAGCAGGGCAACCGGTTCCAACGGGAACCGTGGTGGTGGTGGTGGTGGTGGGGGCAGCAGTTGTTGTAGTCGCTGGTGTAGTCGTGTTCAACACCAAATCAGACAACCCAAGCCACGCACCACCCGTCGCCTGAACATT
>JAYSVF010000265.1:0-3230 GCA_043718695.1 Acidimicrobiia bacterium
GGAGTCACGACCTGGGGCTTCGGTCGGTCTGGTCTATGACAGCGGCGCGCTCATCGCGGCTGATCGGGACGATCGACGTGTGTGGGCAATCCATACCCGCTCGCTTCAGCGAGGGGTTCGACCCGTTGTGCCAGCAGGCTGCGTTGTCGAGGCTTGGCATGGCCAGCGCCAAGCCAACCTGGCACGTCTGCTCGACGGATGCGAAATTGAGACCCTGACCGACGAGCGAGCAAAAAGTTCGGGGCTGCTCCGGGCCGGAACTTCGAACGATGTGAGCGCCGTCGATGCGTCCGTGGTTGAAGTGGCGATCAGAAAAGTCGCAGCTATCGCCACCTCCGACCGAGGAGACATTGAGAGCCTCCTTCGTAACACCCGCAACAAACCCCAGATCATCGACGTTTGACCCCGCTGAAGCCTGAGGATCTCCATGACAAAAACACGTTTTCCGGTAGACGAACATGGCACTGTTCCATCGGCCCAAGATTGGGAACGAGCGCAGAGGAGCCTTGAGCGTCACCTCGCCACCGCTGCCGGCCCAAGATTGGGAACGAGCGCAGAGGAGCCTTGAGCGTCACCTCGCCACCGCTGCAAGGTCGCCTCGCTTCGAGGAGACAAGCAAGGAAATTGCCGCAAGACCGACGCTGAAAGAGTTGCTACTTTCCGCCGACGGGAGAGTGGCAAAACTAGCGCCCCCAAAAACCTCGGTGCATCGCCGCAAGCCGAAGCCCTTGGCCTGACAGTTTTTCCCCTCGACACCAACGTGGTTTATGAGCTCAGAAAACCACGACCCCACGGAGCAGTGGTCGCATGAATGAGGTCCCGATCCTCAACCCTTTCAAGCTAGGAAGTCGGGATCGCCTATCGCTTGCGCTGCGGAAACAATTCGAATTCCCTTTACCGAGCCGAGGATGAGCAAATCGTCGTCGCCAGTGATAATCCAAAGCGATTTACTAGCGATGGCGGCGTGGACGAATTTGTCGTCGTCGATGTCCCGAGAATATGTTTCACTTTCCAGCCCTGCCGGGATCTTCACCCAGTTAGCAGAGGAACCAACGTCGTGAAGGAAGAGCTGTCTAGTTTCTATGCTCACATACCGATCAAATTTTGGTTTCCAAATTCGAGATTCGAGTTCGCTAAACGTTTGGCGGGTGAAGACGTGCGAAGTTCCCTTAATCGCCCTTAGGACCACGCTTGCGGTTGCTCCTTTGCTTGAAAGGACGGCGCTTATCCAAACGTTGGTATCGATCACCACGCGATTTGGGAAAAGCGCATCGTCAGCTTTCATCGACAAGCAGTGCCTCTAGTAGCTCCGGGGTAAGCCCGGCGAGCCGGGCGGAATTCGCTGAACCTTCGAGCGTCTTATGAAGCCGATCGGCATAGAAGGCACGCATAGCTTCGTAGTCTTGAGCGCTCACCAGAACTCCAACCATTCGATCGTGACGGAGCACTCCGACGGGCTCGCGCTGAGCCTTGTCTAAGAACTCACCAAATCGAGTTTTCGCTTCGTTGGCCGTGACGGTTTGCATGATTAGCCCTTTCCTCAAACTGCAAATTAGCACGAATCGTGCGAATCGCGCGAAATGAGTCCCAACTTCTCAAAGAACACTGCGCCGGACTTGGAGGCAAAAGCACCAGCGAAAAATCTCGGGGAGTTTCTCGACCCCTTCCCACGACAGCCCAGATCGTCACCAAGGTGGCATTAGCGTTTCAGTGACTACAACAACCACACCCGGAGGACCGCCTTCGGAGAGCCGAGTTCGCCGGCGTTAAGCGGTAGGAGGATTTCAGCGATTCGGACTTCCTGCTGGTTTCGATTCTGAGCAATAAACTCCCTGTTGGCCCGCCGGGCAACAAGGGCGTCGACGTCATAACCCGCTTCGGCCTCATCGGCAAGTTTTTCGATCAGCCCGTCAGAGATCGGTCCGCCGTCGGTTGTGGGTCCGTAAAGACTCGGTTCATCGTGGTGCACACCCCTGATTCCGGAGTTGGTTTAGTTGGTTATGCAGCTAGGGAGTAGTGGTCTCGGTGGGCCTGGTTTGGCGTCCGTAACCCTAGACTTGTATGTGCACGTTGGTTATTGTACCAGGCTTCGATCCAGCGAAACAGGTCTCGTTCAAGTACTTTTGGATCGTTCCAGTGGTAACGGTAAATAAGTTCTCGTTTCAGAGTTGCAAAGAATGATTCAGCACCAGCATTGTCCCAGCAAACACCGGTTCGTCCCATCGATTGACGAATCTTATACAGTGCACATACCTTTCCGAATTCAGATGACGTGTATTGAGAACCGCGGTCGGAATGAAAAATGATTCGGGCGCGGATCTTGTTCCCTCGGCGTCTCACCGCGGCATGCAATGCAGCGGTCACAAGGTCCGTGCGCATATGATCAGCGAATGCCCATCCAAGTACCTGTTTTGTTGCGGCATCGATCACGGTCGCAAGGAACCAGAACCGGCCGTTCACCCACAGATACGTGATGTCGCCATACCAAACAACGTCGGGCCGGCAAGGCTGAAAACGTCGCTCTACAAGGTCAGGAAACAAGCCGGCCTTGTCGTCCCGCAACGTTGTTCGCATGCCCGGCACACGCCCAGAAACCCCGTAAATACAGTGCTTGCTCATCAATTCAGCAACCCGACGACACGAAACATGGCGTCCCAACGTTTTGAGGCGGTCATGAACTTTTACTGCACCATACGTGCCGTTCGACCAGGCATGAACGGCACGAATTTCCTCGACGATCACAGCTTCTTCAGCAGCACGTTTCGCATCAAGTTCCCGTCCGATTTTGACCCAGTCGTAGTACGACGAAACAGGCACGATGAGGACTCGACACATCACGGAAATCGGGTAGTTGGCCCTCTCGGCAAAGATGAAACGGTAAATCAAGACCCGTTCTCCTTTACAAAGAAGGCCGTCGCTTTTTTTAGGATTTCACGTTCCAGCTCCCAAACATGTTGCTCCTTACGAAGCTTTTTTAACTCAGCACGCTCGCTCAATGTCAACGGTTCATCATCGGCATCAGTAGGAACGTTTTTAGGTGTTTTCGATTTAGCCATCCACTTGTATAACGTACCGTCAGAAACCCCAAGATCAGCAGCAATCTGCAAACGAGGCTTCGACGAAGTACGAGCAAGCTCACAAGCACGAGCACGAAACTCGGCATCAAACATCGACGATCTAGACATACTTCAGAATCCTTTCAAAGGACTCCGGAATCAGGGGTGTAGTTC
>JAYSVF010000266.1:0-3227 GCA_043718695.1 Acidimicrobiia bacterium
TGGTGGCCGAGGAACCCCTCGTCTATCGGCTCGGGCTCTAAGGTTGGGGCATGAGTGGAATGTTTCTTGGTGAGTCCGTCGACCCAGCAAATCACACCCGGAGTGGAAAGCGCATCGAGCTTGAAACCGCCGGCTTCACAACACACGGCGTGATTGTTGGCCAGACCGGTTCCGGTAAAACCGGCTTGGGAATGGTGTTGATCGAGGAAGCGCTTCGAGCCGGGATTCCCACGCTGCTCATTGACCCCAAGGGCGACCTTGCGAACTTGGCCCTCACGTTTCCAGAGTTGCGAGCCGAGGACTTTCAGCCATGGGTTGAGGGAGAAGATGCCGCTGCCGTTGCCGAAACGTGGAAGAACGGTTTGGCCGGATGGGGGCTTACCCCTGCCGACGTCGCTGCCCGTCGCCAAGCCGCGGGTGTCACCGTTTATACACCTGGCTCGACAGCCGGGGTTGGGCTCAACCTGATTGGTTCACTTCGCGCGCCTGCGGGATCGGCGGGTGAAGAAAATGCCGAGGATCGTCTCGATGAGGTGGGCGCGATTGTTGGTGGGCTTCTTGGGTTGATGGGAATCGATAGCGATCCGCTTTCGGGCCGGGAACACATTCTGCTGACGAATTTGATTGATCGTTCGTGGGCTTCCGGAACCGACCTTGATCTCGCCGTGTTGGTTGCTCAAGTCCAACAACCTCCTATGCGCAAACTTGGCGTGCTCGACATTGATGCTTTCTACCCAGCCAAAGATCGAGCGGAGTTGGCGATGAAACTCAATGGTCTGTTGGCATCGCCAGCCTTTGCGACGTGGAATGTGGGCGATTCGGTAGATATTCAATCGTTGCTGCATCTTCCCGATGGACGGCCTCGTGCTGCGGTCATTTCTCTGGCTCATCTCGGCGATGAGGAGCGACAGTTTGCCGTTGCGGTGATCTTGGGTCGCTTGCTTTCTTGGATGCGCAAACAGCCTGGGACCTCACAGCTACGTGCACTTATCTACTTCGACGAAGTGTTTGGCTTCGTTCCACCGACCGCGATGCCGCCCGCAAAGAAGCCGATCCTGACGCTGCTGAAGCAGGCACGTGCCTTTGGCGTCGGCTTGGTTTTGGCCACGCAGAATCCGGTTGATGTTGACTATAAGGCGCTCTCAAACGCCACAACCTGGGTGATTGGTCGTCTACAAACCGAACGTGACCGTGACCGATTGCTCGACGGCATGCGTTCAGCCGCTGGCGGGGTGGACATCGACCAGATCGCCGCTACCATAAGTGGACTTGCTAAACGTGAGTTCGTATTGCACCGTTCAGGCGTTCCGGTTCCCCAGGTGTTTACGTCGCGGTGGAGCATGGCGTATCTTCGCGGTCCACTTACACGCGACCAGATTCGCGATCTTGCCAAAGCTGGGCTGGTGGAGCCGGGAACATCGAGTTCGTCAACTTCTCAAACGGCTAACGGATCCAGCGTCTCCTCTTCGACCCCGCCCGCTTCAAACCCGCCCACTTCTACCCAGCCCCCGTCGACTCAGTCTTCTCCAGGCCAGCCCTCTTCGGACACACCGGTTGCCGTCGAGACCGCTGGCGCTACTTCCACCCCTACCGCTAGCGACCAACCCCCAGTAACCGCAGTAGTTGCTGGAACACTCGCTGACAACGAGGTCCCAATCGCACCCAAGATTGCAGATGGTACGCCCACCTACTATCTCGACCCGGCCGCACCGTGGGCCAATTTGGTATATGCCTCACCCGGTTCCCGTCGCCATCGCGCAGCCGTGGTAGCCAGAGTGCGCTGCTTGTTTGACGATACAAAGCTTGGTATCCACGAGGCCGAAGAGTGGGAAGCCGTGTACTCTCCCGTCCCCCGGATGTTCAATCCGGCTCAAGCGATCCACGTGGATTACGACCCGCGTGACTTTCTTGAAAACGCGCCTGCCAACATCACCTACGAGCTTCCCGAAGCACCGTTCGCCGAACCGGCCTGGTTCCGAGCCGTCACCAAACTCATCAGCGAGCATTTAGTAGCTACGCATACTTTGCCGATTTTTCGCAATGAAGGTTTGAAGCTTTGGTCAAGAATCGGCGAATTTGAAGCTGATTTTCTCAATCGCTGCGACATCGTGGCCCAAACCAAAGCTGATGAGGACGCCGCGGATTTGCGGACCAAACTGATGGCCAAGATCGACAAGCTCAACACAACGATCGACGATGCCAATCGCACCGTCGAGGAAGTGAAGGCCAACGCAAAATCCAACCGTCGAACCGAGTTACTGGCCGGTGCTGGTGATCTTCTCGGCGCATTGTTTGGCGGACGACGCAATGCTCGTTCGATCGCCAAATCCGTGGGTAGTGCTGCTGCCCGTCGTGGCCGCAGCGATGTATCGAACGAGAAATTGGAAACTGCTGAACAACGCGTTTCGACCAAGCTCGAAGAGCTCACTTCGCTAGAAACCCAGCTGCACGATGAACTTTTCGCTCTCGATGCTCGCTGGGATCTCGTCGGCCGTGCAATAACACTAGTACCGCTCTCTCTCGAACGCTCCGACATCACCGTCACCGAGCTCGCCGTGGTCTGGATTCCAAGTTGAGCCCCGAATAGACCGGCTGCAAGCCGTCGTCACGTTCACCTTCTCGGACCAGGTGGCGCACGATACGTGTCGAAGTAAACAGCCGCACCGCCGGCAGCTTGAGGTTCCTCAACGGAGTAACCCGGATCGGCAGTCCTTGCCAGTTCGCAATCGGTAGCCCACCGTAGATCTCAACTGGCTAAGCAGTGGGTCTGGGTTCAAGTGGGTTAGCCAACCAGGGTTGGTCTACTGTCGGGGGCATGTCCACCCCAACTTCGCTCCAACTCCGCACACTCGTGACCACCGACGGATTCCTTGAACTCTCGCTGCAGTCAGTTGAGACATCGGATCCCAAGCCTGACGAAGTGGTCGTCCGCGTTGAGGCCGCCCCGATTAATCCATCGGATCTTGGTTTGCTTCTCGCCGCTGCGGATTTATCGACGCTTACTTCAACGGGGTCCGGCGAGTCGACCGTTATCCGTGCGCAGATCCCAGCAAATGTGCACCCAACCTTGAAGGCTCGGTTCGACGAATCGATGCCATGTGGCAACGAGGGTGGAGGTGTTGTGGTTGCAGCGGGAAGTTCCGAGGCCGCACAAGCCTTGCTCGGAAAAACCGTAGGTGTACTGGGCGGTGCCATGTACTCGCAGTTCCGCAAACTCCATGTCTCGC
>JAYSVF010000267.1:0-18854 GCA_043718695.1 Acidimicrobiia bacterium
TACCTCGATTATTTCGGGTTCTGCAAGCAGGTGTTCCCCAGCATCCCCGATCTCGCTATCGCCAAAATGGTTGCCGGCATCGAAGTTGACCTGTTCCGCCCCGATGAAGAACTGCGCCGCCTAGCCCGTCTCGCCGTTGAGACCGGCCTCGGGAGCATTTTGACCAGTGGTACCGTCGACGAGAAGTTGGCCGCTATGAAGGGTTCACCAAAGGGCGAAGAGTGGCTTGATGAGCTGGCCAAGGCCAAGAACCCGTGGTTCAACTACTCAGCCGGCACCGCGTTTTACCATTCTGATGCAGTGTGGGCTGAGCGGCTCGACATCCCCTTTGGGTTCATGGCTTCCTATGTTGAAAAGTTGCAACGCGGCGAAGAGATCGATACGCCTACCGAGCATGTGATTGCCGAACGTGACCGGATCGCAGCGGAATACATCGATCTTCTCGACGGTGACGACAAAGCGAACTTCGAAGGCAAACTGGGCCTAAGCCGCACCGTGTTCCACTACGTCGAGAACCACAACTTTTATGTTGAGCATTGGGGCATCAGCGTGATGTACCGCAAGATGCGCGAACTCTCCACCGTGTTCCAAAAGGAAGGCTTCTGGAACGACGTCGACGACATCTTCATGCTGAAGCGCGACGAGATCCCAACCGCCATCTCCGACATGACCTTCGCCTGGGGCGCCGGAACCACACCACGTGGACCTTCGTACTGGCCAGCCATTGTGGCGAAGCGCCGCTCAATTCTTGAAGCCTGCGCCAAGTGGGACGCCCCTCCCGCACTTGGCGTTCCACCAGAAGTGGTGACCGAGCCATTCACCATCATGCTGTGGGGCGTCACCAGCGAATCCATCAACAAGTGGCTCGGCGGCATGAGCGACGATGGTTCCCTCAGTGGCTTCGCAGCATCGCCCGGAGTAGTTGAAGGTATTGCACGTGTACTTACGAGTGCCGATCAGCTCGCCGATTTACAAGACGGTGAAATCCTCGTCGCACCAGTGACCTCGCCTTCATGGGCTCCCGTGTTCCGCCGTATCGCTGCCACCGTGACCGATTCGGGCGGCATGATGAGCCACGCTGCCATCGTGTGCCGCGAGTATGGTCTCCCCGCCGTCACCGGTACCGCATTCGCCACCAAGGCCATCAAGACCGGCATGCGCCTGCGAGTCGACGGCGACAACGGAACTTGTACGATCATCTCTTAGCGAGTCGTCTCCGAGTTTCGGTGCCATGTAGATGAATCCCTTTGAAACTTGTGCGCAGGGGTCGTTAACAACAACCCTTGCGTACAAGTTTAGGCCGACCGGCTCGCCACTCCCGAATGGTGTCTGCAATGATTTGATCGTGCACGTTTTGGGAGTGAAGGCTGGGCGACACCACCATGGGTGATCAGCTATCCACCGTCGTAAAGACGCTTCGAGTATTGGAAGCTTTTAGCTACGCTCAACCCGTGCTGGGCGTTTCCGAGTTGGCCCGCAAGTTGGATATGGGCAAGAGCTCAGTGCACCGAGCACTCACCACCCTGCATGAGCACGGCTACGTGGTAAAGACCCCCGACGATCGTTACCGTCTCGGCCTCAAGTTGCACGAAATGGGTCAGCTTGTGGTTTCAGGTATTCGCCTGCACGAAGTTGCCCATGAGTTTCTCGATCGACTGCGCCATCAAACGAGCGAGACCGTACACCTGGCCGTGCTCGACAAAACCGAAGTGGTCTACATTGATCGCTTGGAAGCCGCCGATGCCATGCGTATGTTTTCCAAAATCGGTCGGCGCATGCCGGTGCACACCACGTCTTCGGGAAAATGCTTGACGGCATTTGGTTCCGAGAGCCTCATTGATGAGGTTGCCGCGCAAGGCTTCCCTAGGCGCGCCCCACGAACCATAACGAATGCTTCAATGTTTCGAGAGGTACTTGGCCAGGTTCGCATTGATGGCTTTGCCGTCAGTATCGAAGAAAGCGAGAAGGGTTCGGCCAGTGTGGGCGCACCCATCTTTGGACGGGACGGCTCCTGTATTGCTGCGGTGTCTCTCGTCGGATCAATTTTGCGACTGAGCGACGAACGCCTTCCCCGCTACGTAACCCAGGTACGTAGATGCGCCCGCGAAATTAGCGAAGCCATGGGCTACACCGGATCAGCTCGCTCCAAACCGTAAGCTTCTGTTTTGGAGGGTGTTCCCTGGGCCGGAACAATCACCGTTACTACGGGCGGGTTCGATGCCACACTTTCATATGGCTTCGCTCCACCCAAGACCGCTGCTGCTCGATTTTGGCGGCGTAGTACTCAAAACACCTTTCGAGCTGAAAACCCACCCGGAAAAGGTCCTAGGACCCCTCAATTGGGGCGGGCCGTTTGATCCAGCGAATGACTTCGAATGGACCGAGTATCAAGCGGGTCGATGCACCGAACGGGAGTTTTGGGCAGCACGTGCCGCTAGCTACGGTCACACCATCGCATCATTCATGGAGCTGTTTTACCTGCCTGCTGGGGACCACCTAGTGCGAAACGCAATGGTCGATCTCATCGATCAGCAGCACTCCGCTAGCGGTCTCGTAGGTTTGCTTACCAATGATCTGCAAGCGTTTCACGGACCCGAGTGGATGAAAGCAATTTCGGTTTTGAGCCGATTCGATTTCATTGTGGACGGGTCAATCACCGGCGTATTGAAACCTGATAAGCGCGCGTACCAGTTTGCCATTGACAAGTTTTCGCAGCTCCCCGGTTTCGGCGACGCCACAGACATCGTTTTCGTCGACGACCAACGAGTCAACTTTGCCGGGGCAAACGAACTTGGTATTGAAACCATTTGGTTCGACCCAACCAACGTCGCTGATTCCATAGCCCGAACCACGAGCGCCCTCTACCGCTTCATCGAAAGGTAACGCTTCTAGGGGCCAAAACCGTTTGGACTCCACGAAAGATCGTGCAGGTTAGACAACTGAGATCCGTTCGCTGTTCGCTCGTTTTCCGGCAAACCGCTACGCTGCGTTCTCGGAGGTTTACTGTGCCCACTGTTGTTGTAGCTGGCGCTTCTGGTCTGGTCGGAATGGCGGCGTTGAAGCAATTCGCATCGATGCCAGGGTGGCGAGCGATCGGCGTGTCAAGACGACCTCCTCACCTCGCTGGGGTCGAGCATGTGCCGGTAGACCTTGCCGACGAACAGCGTTGCCGAGAGGTGTTCGGCGCAATGGGTGAGGTAACGCATCTTGTCTATGCCGCTCTGCACGAGGTACCCGGGCTCATGCCGGGTTGGCTCGATGATGAGGTGATCAACAAGAACGGCGCAATGCTGCGCAACTTGTTCGAACCTTTGAGCGACGCTGCTGGAGGCCTAAAGCATGTGTCGCTGTTGCACGGTACGAAGGCTTACGGTTTTCACCACCCCAGCCTTCGCGGCGTTCCCCTGCCAATCCCGCTGAAGGAACGTGATCCAATTCGGGCGCATCCGAACTTTTACTTCGTGCAACAGGACTATTTGGGGTCCAAGCAATCTGGGCGCGATTGGGGGCTCACGACCTTTCGTCCGACCGTAATTTACGGCGATGCAACCGGCGCGAACATGAACCCAGCGTTGGCAATCGGAGCGTACGCCTCGATACTGAAAGCTGCCGGGGAACCGCTCCATTTTCCAGGTCGAACGCTCGACGCGCATCTTGCCGAAGCAGTCGACGCTGAACTGGTCGCCCGAGCATTGGCGTGGGCTGCCCTCGAACCCAAAGCGGCCGGTAACGCCTACAACCTGACCAACGGCGATGTGTTCCTTTGGAGGCAAGCTTGGGCGGCCATTGCCGAGGCCATGGAAATGGACGTAGGTGAGCATCGCCCTGCGTCATTTGCCAACGATCTCCCCAAACGCGCCGACGAATGGAAAGACCTCGTACGTGCACATAGTTTACGGGGGTCATCCGATCTGGTGGAGTTCGCGGGGTACAACTCATTGGTGTACGCCGATGTGATCGTTGGTTCGCCCGCTCGAGCCGAACCAATTCTCAACAGCACCATCTTGGCGCGACAACACGGCTTCCACGATTGCCTCGACACCGAGGACATGTTCCGTTCCATCTTTAGGCGCCTCCGAGCACAAAAACTTCTCCCGTAGCCATTTGCTTGCCTTCTTGGGCTTGGCAATAGCAGTTGAGTCCCAACCCGAAATCCCAGACGTGAAAGTATGAGCGCGTGGAATTTAGCCAAGTCAGTTATCCAAACGATCTAGCCGAAATGGTCACTTGGGTCACGAGCCTTACCCCTACAGGCGGGCGAGTGTTGGAGATTGGCTGCGGTGATGGCACGATCACTCGGGAACTCGCAGCCCTCGGGCTCGAAGTCGTTGGAGTCGACCCGAGCGCTGCCGAAGGTCCGAACATTCAGTCCATAGGCTTCGAACAACTCGACGCTGCACCTTTCGATGTGGTGTTCGCCAGCGTTTCGCTTCACCACCTCGCTGATCTCGACGTTGCTTCGCAAGCTCTGAACCGCTTAACCAAACCTGAGACGGTCATGGCCGTTCGGGAGTTTGACAAAGATCTCGTTGGCGACCGGGTCACGCTTGAATGGTGCTTTCACCAACGCCGTGCCATGGCGGCCGTCAGCTCACCGTCGGCCAAAGACCAACATGATCAACATGATCCGCGCCGAGGACACGAACAGCAACACGGTGGACAGCAACACGGTGGACAGCAACACGGTGGACAACAACACAATGACCACAATCACGCAGACCACCACGACCACACCGGTCATGCCCACGACAGTGGCGTTGGCCACCGTGTCGACTCCCATCTGACATCGGCAGAAACGTTCGAGGACTTTCGGCACCGTTGGATCTCGATGATGGATTCCCACGTGCTCACGTGGCCCAAGGTTCGCCATATGCTCCACAAGGCCGGATTCGCCACCGAACTCGAAGAGTCGACCGCCTAAATGTTCCGCTGGGATCTCGACGAGGCACTGCGTCCGCTAGAGGAATATCTCAGCTCCACCGGACAAATCAAAAGAGTAGGAATTCGCTGGTTGGGCCGACGACCGCTGTGACGCTCGACGCAAACCGCGTGGCTAGATGTGGTTGTGGCCACAAGTTCACCGCTCCACGGCCGATTTTGAGGTTAGGAACCCGTCAACCTTTATTTTGCTCACCGCTAATTAAAGGTTAAGGGGCTATCCTTTACTTATGACTTCGCCGAGCAAAGAATCGAGTTCCTCGACGATCAACGGGTCAACTTCGCTGGCACACTCGAACTAGTGCGTGTTCGCGAAAGCGATGATGCAGTGATTTCGGTGTGAATTCCGCAGTGGTGCTGAAGATCGGCTTGAAAACACTGCATCAACACTTCCGCTTCCCTGCACTAGGCATCGAAACCGTCTGGTTCGACCCCTACCAACGTCACCGATTCCACTGCCCGAATCAGCAGCGCCGTTGTGTCGTCTAAGTAGGTTATGTTCATTCCGTTTGCGCATTCCAGCACGAGCGACGAAGGGGAGCTAACAGATGGGCTTGGAAGAAATTGTCGACCTGAAGCGCTATCCGATCGACGGTTCGAATGTTGATGCCCTGGCCGATCTCATCGCCTCGAAACCATCAGCCGAATCGTAAAACAGGTTGATCCGCTCGCCCCGTTGGCGTTCCACAAAGAAAAGCAACACAACGTCTACCTTGAGCCCGATGATCCAGAGTTCGGCGCCGATCACCCACGGAACGCTAAAGAAACAACGACCTCAGCGACGCTTGGCAACCACCACCTCCAACAAGTCACCGACCTCCAGGCGCTTTACTCGAACGACATGTTCAAGTCGTTTGTGAGCGCGACACTCGGGTACCCGAAACTGTACCCATACGACGATGCGGTCTCGGGAGTCAACGTGCTCTTCTATCCTCCCGGCACCAACCTGGGCTGGCATTTCGATAATGCCGCATTCACCACAACGTTGATGATCCGCGAAGCCGAGGCGGGCGCCGCTTTCGAGTTCGTCCCGTTCCTTCGAACCGATGAGGACCGAGCCTATGATGCAATTGGCGCTCTCCGCGCTGGCAGCCGGACCGGCGTGCAAGAGTTGCACCAAACCGACGGAACGCTGGTCTTGTTCAAGGGTTCAAGAACGGTTCATCGGGTCACTGCGGTTGAGGGAGCGACCACCCGCCTACTGGCCACAATGACGTTCTCACCCGAGCCGGGCGCCAAACTCGCGCCGATAAACCAGAAGACCTTCTACGACTACACCGAACCATCAGTCGGCTAGGGCGTCGCCAACCGATACGTACAGCTTTACTGTGTCGGTTGGTGTATCCCGCGGGGTACACGCAAGTCGGCGACACCAGCGAAATTGGGAAACTTTGACATCGCAGCCCAGAGATGATCACCGTAAGCGAACGGATCAAATGATTTTGCTCCGGCGATCGGCAGCGGCTCGATGATGGCATCGGCACGAGGTTCGTAAAAGAATGGAATTGAATGCCTGATGTTGCCATGGCTCACGACGCGATGCGGAGTCGCGCGGATCCTTCCCTCAGTCCATCGTTCAAGTAACCCGCCAAAGTTCACGACGATATGACCGTCTAGCGGAGGAACCTCGATCCATTCCCCGTCGCGGAGCTTTGCCTCCAATCCCGCAACTCCATGCTGGCAAAGAAGGGTGACAAATCCCGAGTCCACGTGTTCACCAAGCCGGGGAGTGCCAAGACTAACTGCTGCTTCTTCGTCCGGATCAACTGGCGGTAGTTCATAATAGGCGTCCCTACCAGTAGTTCGCCATAAGCTCATTTGACCATTGCGGTGACCGGATGTCGCCTCGGGGGCCGAACTCGGGCATGAATGGCTTCAGATCGAGGACTGGCGTTCCGTCAATCGCGTCGAGACCGCGTACATGCACGGTCGTGCCATCAACGGACACCACGGAGCAAACCGTCACACCGATCCGGTTCGGCCGAACGCGCCCGCGCTGCGCAAAAATGCCCACCCGCGGCCAATCAGCACGGTCGCGAGGGTGACGCGATCCCGGAACCTCATCGGCTTCCGGCACGCGATGAAACTGGTAAACGACCTCCACGTGGGAGAACTCGTCGAGACCAAGCAGAGCATCGGCCGTAAACCGGTCACTCAGCTCGATCGACGCAGTTTCGCCGTCCCAGCCATCATCAACCGGCTCGGCCCGACTCGAAACAACATGGCCAACAGGAATGAGACTGACAAGATCCATGACCGCATAGTAATACAAGTTGCATACAGGTCGACTGAAGAATAGACACAGTATCGGCAGACCCGCAAACCGGAACGTTGCTCCAAGACCGTATCAATCCGATACGGTCTTATTCAACAGTGACAAGAGGTGCGCAATGGCCAAGACAGCTTCGATCTCAACACGTGTTGCCGCTGACGTGGCGGCCTCTGCTGCCTCGGTGGCCCCAACTGAGCACCGCACGTCCACCGAGCAAATCAACTATTGGGCACGGATCGGAATGCAAGTGGAACGTTCCGGCTCGCTTGCCACTCGGCGACTTCTCGCCGTTGCGGCGGGTGAAGCTCAGTTCGCAGCGCTCAGCTCGGAGGAACGCACGGCGCACGCGGTGATCGACGCCCAGATCGCTGCGGGGGTAGCGCAACAGCGTTTCGGCCCCGCTGCTCGAACTGCCGGGCAGACGACGGTGTCGCTCGACTCTGAAGGCAACCTGATCGAGATCACCCCCAACGGCAACCGACGACTTGTGTGAGTCGCCGTGACCTAATCGTCAGACAAAACGGAGCCGGGAAGACCACCCCGTACGAGCAAGTGATCGCTCCGGGGCGACCAGGTCTGCCGTTTGTCAACGCCGATCGAATCGCCCACGAACGGTTCGGCGGCAGCGAGATCGAACATGCCTACGAGGCAGCGAGCATCGCGACCGCAGCACGCACCGCACTGATCGAGGCCCGCCTCGACTTTTGCACGGAAACCGTGTTCTCCCACCAGTCGAAGCTCGACCTCGTCACAACGGCTGTCACCGCGGGATACGACGTAGTGCTGCACATCGTGATGATCCCGTTCGCACTTTCAGAGTTGCGCGTCGGGGCACGAGTTCAGAACGGTGGCCATGATGTCCCGGCTGCCAAACTCGCACCGCGATACGAACGGTTGTGGCCACTCATCGCTGCTGCAACACCAAACTGTTATCGCGCCGTGTTCTACAACAATGCCATTGACGAAGGTCCCACCGAAGTCGCTGCGTATCGTTTCGGCGTCCCGGACTACCATCCCCGATGGCCCTCCTGGACTCCAGAACCACTCCTCAAGCTTTAAGCGACGTATGCGGAGCCGCACGAAACTTGCGCCCCACCCACACACTGGGGCCGATGTGTCGTGGCCCACCGAGCGATACGACCACTAGCGATACCGTACGACCAGTTACCATTCGATGGTGATCGAATGTCGTGTCGCCGAGAGCAACGGCGTTCCAGGCTGTCCGTGTCGAATTTGCCTGCCCGACGATCGAAGCGAGTGGGACGAGCTGGATTTCGACAACGCCGAAACCATTGCGAAACACGGACGGGTCGTGTTGGCCGTGGACGGCGAACCTGGCCCGGGCTGGTCGTACACGATCGGCCTCACAGACACAGTTGGAACGCCGGAACTAATCATCTTCGGGCTATCCAGTACGACGCGTCACTTCATCTTCAACGGAATCGGTGAGGCCCTACGTGACGGACAACTGGCTCGGTCGGAGGGTCTTGTCCCGCCGGGTGTCGGCTCTGAGAACCTCCCCTTCGAGCTAAAAGCGCTGAGCAAAGAATGGGGATGGGACTTCGGCAGGGTCGCGTGCTGGTTGAATCGGAACCGAGAATCTGCGTTCTGGCAGGTCGTGTGGACGGATCGCGAAGCCTGCTTTCCGTGGAACAGGGACTTGGACGATGAGTTCACCGACGCTCAGCCGTCCGGATGGTTGCCACCTCCGACTCCGGCTGAAAGCCAGTGGGGTCGGGCTTACGTGGCGACCATCTGGCCCACGACTGGTCCGGCGAACAACCTGGTGTTCGTCAGCAGCTCTGTTCAGGAGGGTCGCGAACCGATTCGTCTCGTGATGCACTTCGAGGACGGTGACTTGTCGTTCCTCGATGGCATCGGTCCTTACGATTCCGACTCGATGGCACTCCTTCACCTCGAACATGTCCTCGAACGAGATCCCATCGTTGTCGATCTCATCGATCTTCCAGGTGGTTTCGAGGCATACCGCGAGGCGGTCAATCAGCGGTGGGAGCGCCAACAGACGATCGATTCCTGAACGAGAATCGACCGTCGCGCGTGGAACCGAGCTGGACGTGCCGGTCGGTATCACTAGTCATCGGCTTCGGCGATACTCGCTGAATAACCGACGATACGTGCGGCGACTGGGAGAACGGCTGACTTGATCGATTCTGCTTGCTTGCAGTCTCGGCGAATCCAACCTCAGCAGTCTCGATGCGCCAGCATTTCGCTCGAAATGACAAGTTCAGGAAGGCCGGGAGATTCAGAACCAGTCGTAGCCGAGGGCGATCAGGTTGACTTTGCTGATGGCCAGGCTCTCGTAGGGATCACGGCCATAGGTGTCGTCTTGTTCTACGTAGAAGTGTTTGCAGCCACCTGCGACTCCGGCTTCGACACAGGCAGCAATGGGGAGGTTGCCGTCGCCGATTTCAGCGAACTCTATGAGACCGTGGAACGCCGTGAGAAACGTCGATCGGTCCTCGGGCATTTGGAACGGTGCGATGCGGTAGTCCTTGAGGTGCAAATACGGAATGCGGCCAGCGAAACGATGGAGATAATCGACCGGATCAACACCACCACGATGCAGCCAATGAACATCAAGCTGAAAGCTCAGTACCTCTGTACGCTTACGGAAATGCTCCAGCAACGGAACGCCCTGATGTTTACGAAGCTCAACGTGATGGTTGTGATAGCTGAGCGTGATCCCCTCGTCGCGAAGTCGAACCGACATCGCCTCGGCTCGCTCGATATAGGCAAGCGCGCCTTCGGCATCACCTAAGAGCGGCAACGGCAGAATGCCAATCCGAAGATGATCACACCCAAGCGCCCGGCACTCCCCCACCATCTTGTCGAAGTCGTCAGCAAGTGCCTCAACCGCAGCCGACATTGATGTGACCGCGACACCAAACTCGACCGACGCGCGTTTCAACGCGTCGAGGTTCTCCGGCGTCATCGGCACTTGGCTTACTTCGATACTGCGGTACCCAATCAACCCGCACCGGCGCATGGCCTCATACACACCAAGCTCCGCCACCGAAGCCTTGATGGTGCTCATTTGTACACCTATGAGTGCGCTCATCGTGCAACCGAGCCAATCAACGGATAGCGACCCTCGTCGGCAATTCGTTTGTTGAGTTCAGACACGAACAGATCTTCGTCGACGGGGTTTTCGACTTCGCGCCCTAACCATGCCGAAAGCAGCGCTGCGTTGGCAAGATTGACGCCGTGGATACCGTCGGCTCCGGGGGCCAACAGTGGCGTTCCAACGAGTAGATGCTGGCCAAAGTTCCCGATCACGGTTCGGTGTTGCACACCCCAGGCATCGCGGCTCTCGATGATCTCTTTGCTGTACAACGATTCCGCACCTTCCGCGGAGTTCGACATGGTGAGCCGAGCAAGAGCCATCATGTCCATGGTCTCATTCAGCGTTGCTTCGTTCTTGTGCAATCGCCACACGGTAGCCTTTTCGCTGCGGTCCACCACGATGCGCCCGCCATCAAGATCAATCTCAAAACGGTCAGTACCCATAGGGTCATGCGTCGACGTGACAAAGGTGCCAGTCGCCCCGTTGGCGTACTCGACCACCATAGTCACGTCATTGTCGACGACTATTTCACGATGCGCGCCGAAGCGGATCTTGGCGTAAACCTTGGTAGGCACACCGCAGATCCACTGCCATAAATCAAGTTGGTGCGGTGCCTGATTTACTAGAACACCACCCCCCTCACCACCCCAGGTTGCCCGCCACTCGCTCTGTTGGTAGTAACTGTCAGGGCGCCACCACGTATTGATGATCCAGTTCGACCGACGGATCTCGCCCAGTTCGCCACTCACCACGAGGTCGCGCACCTGCTGATAGAGGCGGTTCGTGCGCTGGTTAAACATGATGGCGAAGGGCACGTCGGGGTGAGCGGCCGCACACTCGTTCATTGCACGGACCTGCTTGGCGTACACACCGGCAGGTTTCTCCACCAGTACTGGCATGCCAGCGTTGAGGCAGTGCACCGCAACTTCGGGATGCAGATAATGCGGTACGCAAACGATCACCGCATCAACGCGATCCGATGCGACAAGATCGTGCCAGTCAGCAAAGAACGGCGTGTCTGGGTAGAGTTCGCGACACGAGGTCTCGCGAGCCGGATCATTGTCAGCCAGCGCGCCGAGCACACACCCATCCGGTGGGTTTTCGGTAAGCATGCGCGCATAGAACCCACCCTGCGTGCCCACACCGACGATGCCAAATCGAACCTGTTCCATGACGCTCTCTTTCATACGTACACATATTGCTTAATGTTGGCGAGCGGAACACAGATACCACTCGACTCGCCACATTGCCCCACGCTGAGGCCACCTGTTGTTTTTCGTTCCACCTTTGCGAGCGCCCTCACCTGCACCGTGCGAATCTCAGGAACGGCGCGCATCAGGCGACAAGCAACTCGACGTCGAGCAGCGCACGCAAGGCAACGTATTGCGCGGAATAGGCCTCCGCACCACTGCCATACGCGTCCGGCAGCCTCGCCGAAGTGCCAGCTTCACGTTCCAAAGACGCAAACGTATCAAACGTGGCAAGGTGAGGTTCGAGCGTGAGGAACCCGTCGAAGCCACGCAAAGCGCCCGCAAGAATCTCGCCGATCCGGCCGTCACCACTCCCGCACAACACATTGCCCTTCTCGTTGTAGCGGGCATCCTTGATGTGGATATCGGCAACGTAGTCGTGTAGCAACGCCCAGCACGCAACAGGATCGTCATCGCACTGTACGAAGTTCGCGAAATCAAACGCTGCCCGCAGATACTGGCTGTCGATGGTCCGCAGTAGCCAATCACAGCGACGCCCGATATCACCGAACAAATACTTCTCGTTTTCCAGCACCAGCGTGATCTGGTGCCGACGAGCGATCTCCTCGAATTGCCTGACCTTGGAAAGCACCGCATCCGCATAGTCGTCGGGGTTATCGCCCTTCGGAATGTAAAAGCTGAACATGCGAATGCGATCAGTCCCAAGCATCGCGGCGACATTACACAACACGTCGAGCTGTTCGAGCTGGCGAGTAAAGCCATCCTCGTCGCCGATATCGATCTTGCCGATGGGACTGCCCAGCGCCGAAACGGCCACACCCGCTGCACGCAACCTTGGAAGCAGATCAAGGCGGGCTTCGTCGAGGGTAAAATCGGCGATGCCTTTCCCGTCGGCGGCGCGAAGGCAGACGTGGCTCATTCCAAGCGAGGTCACCACGCGCAGCTGTTCATCGAAACCAGCGGCAATCTCGTCGGAGAAACCCGATACGCGAACAGTCTGAGCAGCCATGCCGCTCACGTTATCGAATGCACCCAAGCAAGTCGCAGTTGATGCGCCCACCGCCATCGACTCCAGTGGCGTTGCCATGATCGCCGGATCATCATCGTGTCCCATCGGTGTTGAGGTTGGTGTTGGTGTGCTCAATTCAGTATCCCTGTCCAAAGCCGAACCGATACTGGGTACCTGTTCGATCGGTATAGGCATAGCTCTGTTCGGCTGCCCAGCCGGGAATGTCAGAAGGTTTCGCGCACACTTCGTCCATCGAGGCTGGGAAGGTGAACGGAAGCCTGCCAGTTGGCTGCGCCACGCCGGTAAGAACTTCGGCAAGTGCACGTTCGGTTACACCGAAGGTCGCCAACAACGCGGCGGCATCGGGCTCAACGTTGGAGAGCACCCACGGGTTTGTACTGCTGACCACAACAATCGTCGGCAACAACGACATGACGTTCTTCGCTCGTGCGGCATCAATACCTGTCGACTCGTCAAGATCAAGCAGCAGGTCTAAGCCTTTGGCGTCGCGCATCAGCGAAAGCTGTGGCTTCACCCAAACCAGCGCAACGTCTGCCGTTTCCACACTTTCGGCCACCAAAAAGAGGCCCGCATCAGCAAAAGCTGCCCGAGCTGTTTCCGTCGCCACGTCGCTACGTTCACCTAGTACCTCCACGTACACCCGAGCCTGAGCGGCGAGTGGAAGCAGCGCTTGATCGTTACGAAGAAGCACAATTGACTTGCAATGGGCATCATGCGCAGCTGCGGCGTGGGCCGGTGAACTCGCCGCAACGAGTGCCAACGATGGCGAGACGTAAGGATTCTCGAACAGCCCTAGGTTCATGATCTCGGTGAGCAAATGAGTAACCGCAGTATCGATTGCCGATTCCGCGACGAGCCCCTCGCGAACCGCATCGATTAGGGGTTCGGGGTTCCCGTCGCCCGAGAAGGAGTGCACGCCGGCGTTGAGCGCAGCTGCCATACGTTCGGCGCGGCTGTGGTTCTCAACTCCCCAGGGCATGCCGGTGATGATGCCGGTATCGGAGTTGACATATCCGGTAAATCCAAGTTCATCACGAAGCATGCCGCCCATAAACGCCGGATCAAAAGCAAAGCCAAGCTCAGCAAACTTTACGCTGCCATCGCTGAGCTGCGGGCTCGACAGCGCGTTATCGGTACGGGCGTAATACGGCATGATCGACGTCGTGCCCGCAGCAATAGCAGCACGGAATGGTGGAAGGTGATACTCATACAGCGACCCGGGTGTGGGGTACGGCTGCTTCTGACCATGTTCAAAATGCGGATCGGTCCCCCGGTCTCTAGGGCCACCACCGGGAAAGTGTTTCGTCGTGAGCGCCACACTCGTCGGCGAGAGTTGCGCACCCTGAAAGCCAACGGTGACCGCGGTGATCATGTCGGATGCAAGTTTGGGATCTTCACCGAAAGTACCTTCACAGCGAGTCCAACGCGGTTCGGTAGCGAGATCGGCCATGTACATATAACCCTTGTGAATACCAGCTGCTCGCCACTCAATGGCACTCATCTCTGCAAACTTTTTAACCAGCGCAGCATCACCAGTGGCGGCCAATCCAAGTTCCCCCGGCCACATCGTCATGTTGGCCACGCTCTCTGCCACACCAAAAATCGCCGTGTCGCTCACATGGTTGCGCGGGTTAGAAACGAGCACGACGGGAATTCCAAGTCGCGTCCCTTCGGCAATTTCTTGCAATCGGTTGGCAAACGTTGCCACGCGGTCAGCCGAGGGACTGTCTCGCAAAATCAGATAGCGCAAACCCAACTCGGTGATGCCTCGGGTTACACCGGCAACATCAAGCACCGGCGGGTCAAACCGATAGGTAGCGGATTCGGGTTTGGCCCAACGATTCGTATCGGTGACGATGTCGCTTTCAATGAGCAGGCCGTCTTCGGAGACTATCGGCTCGGCTCCAGGATTGAAGTTTCGAAACCGATCGTTGGCCCCGATGAACTGTGACGTGAGCAGCATCAGACCGGCCTTCTCGCTCAACGTCATTCGGCCAACCAAGTCGGCCACTCGATCCGAAATCGGAAGCCGCCAATCTTCGTAGGGAGAGACAATGCCATCGCCATCGAGATCACGGAACTGCAACCCGTCATGCTCGATAAGAGCCTTCACGCGTTGGCTGAGTAAAGGTTGTTGTGTTCGTGTCACGATTCGCCGATCGGTCTGAGGGATTAGGGATTTAGGAAACGTTGTTACAGAAAAAGCTAAGTGGCAGGCGTCCAGCAAATGTGGAGTTCGGTCAATTGGCCTGCGGTGAACGGGGTCAATCGACCGGACTCCCCAGCATGAAATCAAGTCGGGCCATGGGTCATTCACAAACCCCAAACCCCAAACAAGGCATCAACCAAGCCTTTACCCGAAAAGAAACCAAAACGGCTGCGATCACACAAACGTGACCGCAGCCGTCGGCCCAGGGTGGGATGGTTTACGCGAGGATCACGAAGGGTAAAGGTCCATCGCCGATGGGGGGTTGCCGCCATTGGGAACGTCCCAACCGCTTACGCTTTTGGCTGCAGCGATGACTGCTTGTGAGGTGCAAAGCGGGGCCTGCCAAGCAAGCTCTGCGGAGCGGCGCCATGCCTTGCGGTATAGCTTCTCGGCCTCGGCTTGTGGAAGCGAGTACGCCTGCTTCAACACTTCGTTGATACCGGCATCGACGGTGCCCCACGGGTTATAACGGTTGCCCGGCGAGAAGACGTGAAGTCCTGCAAGCAACGGAGTTGGGTTCAGGCCATTTGCGGTGATGTAAACAGAGAATCGCTTCGCTGCGTGAAGCGCCTGGCCGGCCGGAACATTCGGTGAATTGGTGATGTCAACGTTGATGCCAATCGCCTTCCATTGCTGTGCAACTGCCTGGCCCAGAATATTGAATCCGGCCTGGTTTGCTGCTTCGATGCTGAGGTTGAAACCGTTAGGGAACAACGATTCCGACATGAGCTTCTTTGCCTTGGCCAAATCGAACGGATAGAGCTTGTCCAGTTCAGGATCGGAGCCATCTACACCCGCAATCTGAATTTGATACATCGGCGTGGCAGCATCACCGAATACGGCTTTGCAGATCGGCGCGCGATCGAGGGCAAGATTCATGGCTTGGCGAACCTTAAGGTCACCAATGGCCGAGGTGAGCTCCCCACCGCGATCGGCAAGTTGTGCGTAGAACGCGGCGCCGGCTGCGAGGTCGATACTCAATCCGGCCGATTTTGCTGCAGCGACGTTCGCTCCCGTGAGTTGTCCGCTGTAATCAATCTGGCCGGTCTGCATAGCCTGGATTACCGCGTTGGCATCGGGGACGACCCTGATGACGATCTTCTTCCAGTTTTGCTGAGCTGGGTTCCAGAAGTTCTTATTCGGAACCATTGTGTAGCTGCTGCCCGGCGTAGTTGCACCGGAGTCAAGCACGTAAGCACCAGCGCCGTAACTAGCGGTTGCCATCTTGGCGGGGTCAGCGAGACCGGCAGGCGAGATGATCGCGCCAGCAAGTTTGTCACTGGAGAACACACGTTCAAGATCGGGGGTTGGTGCGCTCATCTTCACCACAACGGTGTTGCCGCGGTTGGTGATGCTTGACACGTTGCCCAGCCAGGCGGCGCGGTTCAGACCACTCTTTAGGTAGTAGTTGAGTGAAGCTGCTGCCGCGGCACCGTCAAGAGGGGTTCCGTCAGCAAACTTCAAGCCGCTGCGTACGGTCATTTCGAACTGCTCGTTGAATCCATCGGTGTAACCCCACTTCTCGGCGATATCACCGGAGTAGGAGCGATCCTTGTTCATGTAAAGCATGGACGCATACGTTGGATTGATGTTGAGGTTCGCCGTGCCGACGTTGGCCAACGCTGGGTTCAAGCTGTTCGGCGCTGCAGCGATGGCGATAGTGAGTTGGTCACCAATCTTGCCGCTCGGACCCTTCTTGGCAGCAACTGCCGTGGTCGGCGCGGCTGTAGCGGCTGGTGCCACAACAGTCGTCGGCGCGGCTTTAGCGACGGTTGTCGGTGCAGCGGTTGGCGTTGCCTTCTTGGTTACCGCTTTTTTGGCCGGAGCTTTCGTCGCGGCCTTTTTCGTTGCTGCCGTTGCTGATGTCGCAGTTACGGCGAGGCTTACCGCTAAGAGCGCTAGGGCGACGCTGCTGCGCCGGGTCAATAGTTTGGACATGGTGTGTTCTCCTGGGTTTGTGCGGTTTTGTAGCGCGTGGGTTTGTACTGCCTGGGTGATGCGTTGGTTTTGTACTGCGTGGGTGATGCGTTGGTTTGTACTGCTTGGTTATTGCCAGTTGTTGTATTGCGTGGTTATTGCCAGCGATCTTCGCCAGCCGGGCTATTGAGTGGTGAGGTATTTGGAATTTGGAATCAGGTTCTGCGGTTCGTCGTGCAAGGAATTTCGAAGCCACCTAACCAGGTAAGGCGGCCGCTCCGTGGCGGACACAAGCAACGGAACGGCCGCTCGCATCGGTCACGAGGGGTGGTCGATGTTCCCAACACACGTCCGTCGCATAGATGCAACGAGAAGCAAATGCACAGCTGGTGAGCGGGTCGCCATCCCGTCCGTTCAGCAAGAGCAGTTCGGCGCGTTCACGGGCCCGCACACGCTGTACATCGGGATCCGGCAAAGGTGCAGCGGTAACAAGTGCCTCGGAGTACGGATGCTGCGGATTGTCGGCCACAGCCTCCGCGTCGCCCGATTCCATGATCTGCCCTCGATACAGCACGACGGTGCGATGAGAAATATGACGAACCACCGCAAGGTCGTGGGCAATAAAGAGATAGCTCACACCAAGCTCGTCTTGCAGATCGGCCAGCAGGTTCATGATCTGCGCCTGAATCGATAAATCAAGCGCGCTTACTGGTTCGTCGCAAATCACCAGCCGAGGCTTCAACATCAGCGCGCGTGCGATAGCAATCCGCTGACGTTGCCCGCCGGAGAACTGTGCAGGATAACGATTTGCCGCATCCACGGGCATGCCCACGCGCTCCAGCATCTCTGCGACTCGATCAGCTCGATCTGATCGGCTTATCTTTTCGTGGACGGTCATTGGTTCGGCCAAGGTCTGACCGATCGTTTTCGCAGGGTTTAGTGACGAATAGGGGTCTTGAAAAACAACCTGCATCTCCGCTGAAAGCTCACGGCGGAGTTTCAGATTCGCCGTTGTGATATCCCGTCCGTCAAAACGGATTGTGCCCGAAGTGATCGGCACAAGTCCAACAATGGCACGCCCGATCGTTGATTTTCCGGAGCCGGATTCGCCAACCAGGCCGACGGTTTCACCAGCACCCACGCTGAGGCTCACGCCATCAACGGCTCGGGTTACTCGTGATCCTTGACGAAAATGCACCGAGAGGTTTTCAATCTCCAACAGTGGCTTGCCGGTAGTAGACGGGTTGGTCATGATGCACTCTCAACCATCTGCGTACGTAGCATCGACCCAGAGGGTTTGACGTCGGGGGATTCCGGGGGCAGAGCCCCCGGAGGGACTTTGATGCAGCGAACGTCGCGCCCAGGGAGAGGATTGGTTAGTGCAACGGCACTCACACCGCATTCGTCGGTGGCATGGATGCAGCGAGCCTGGAACCGGCAGCCCTCAGGCCACTCACTAGGCAGCGGAACAGAACCGGCAATGGTTGGAAGACGGTCGCCCTTCGTCGCCAGGTGCGGGTTCGAACGGAGCAAACCCTGCGTGTAGGGATGTAGCGGCCCGTGGAACATTTCCGACACGGTTGCGGTTTCCACAACCTCGCCTGCGTACATAACAACGGCGCGGTCACAAAGTTCGGCAACCACACCCCAGTTGTGGGTGATCAACATAATGGCCATCTGCCTCTCGGCCCCGATCTTTCGCAACAGCGTAAGGATCTCGGCTTGGATCGTCACGTCGAGCGCCGTGGTTGGTTCATCGGCGATCAACAGCGAAGGGTTACCGGCGAGGGCGAAGGCAATAGCGATTCGTTGTGCCTGACCTCCCGATACCTGATGGGGATAGCGGCGGGCCATTTCCGCTGGCGTTGGAAGGTTTACCGCCTCAAGCAACTCCACGGCTATGCGCCGAGCCTCCGCTTTCGACACACCGCGATGATGGGCCACGGCTTCGGCAAGCTGACGGCCAACACGCCACGTGGGGTCAAGCGCCACCATGGGCTCCTGCGAAACAAAGCCAATTTGGCGTCCGCGGATCGCTTCGAGCTCAACGGGGGTCATCGTGGTGAGGTTCTGACCCTTAAACAGAACCGCACCACCGGTGACCGCGCCACGGCCAGGAATCATGCCGAGAATGCCTGAAGCCGTCATCGATTTACCACAGCCCGATTCGCCAACAATGCCAAGAACTTCGC
>JAYSVF010000268.1:0-18824 GCA_043718695.1 Acidimicrobiia bacterium
GATCGACCTTTGTCAGTCAGCTTCTGAAACGTGGGATCGGCGGCCAACTTTGCGCTCTGGTCGCCAAACGTTGCCATGTCTTCAAAAACTCCCGACCAACTGAGGATGCCGGGTCCACCGAAGAGGGTTTCAAAGGCCGTGATTGGTTGGCCCAAAATTTTCGATGCCGCCGAGGCGAGCTTGGGGGCCAACTCTCGGGCTTCGGGAAGGTCAGTAGGGTTCACAATTCGTGTGCGGTTAAAGATGTACATCGGATTCCTCCACGTTGAGTGTTTTATGGTCCGGGCTCATCCGTTCGGGTGAAACCGGTACTCACAACGTCTGCGCGTTGAGGTCGTGCTACATCCCCCAAATGGGGGACCTGAAGCGCCGTTTGCGGGGGGATTGCGGCTTCGCCCGCCCGTGAGTCCCTCGTATGGCGCGTTGGGGAGAAGTAAGGCAACCTGGGGAGCATGTGGCAACCCGAAATTGACGAACTCCATCGCCGTGAGGCAATCGCTGAGGATATGGGTGGTGCTGAGAAGGTCAAGCGACATCATGACAATGGCAAGCTCACCGTACGGGAACGGATTGCTTCACTGCTGGACGCTGATTCGTTTCATGAAATCGGAAAAATCTCCGGCGTTGCCACCTATGACGAAGAAAGCGGCGCACTCACCAGCTTTACGCCCACCAACTTTGTCATGGGTCGAGGCAACATTGATGCTCGCCCGATCGTGGTGGGTGGCGACGATTTTACGGTTCGCGGCGGAGCGGCCGATGCTTCGATTTGGGAAAAACAGGTCCGGGCCGAGCAGATGGCCAATGAACTTCGCCTACCAATAGTTCGTTTGATCGACGGGACCGGTGGAGGTGGGTCAGTCAAAACGTTGGAGATGACCGGCCGAACCTATGTGCCAGCGAACCCGGGTTGGCATTGGGTAGTGGCCAACATGGAAACCGTTCCTGTGGTGTCCCTCGCGCTTGGGTCGGTTGCCGGGCTTGGCGCGGCGCGAACTGTAGCGAGTCACTATTCGATCATGGTTAGCGGATTGAGCCAGGTGTTTGTGGCCGGACCTCCGGTGGTAGCTCGGCTCGGTGAACACGTGACCAAAGAAGAACTCGGCGGAACCCATATTCACGCCCGTAACGGTGTTGTCGATGACGAAGTGGATACCGAAGAAGAAGCCTTCGCTCGCACACGCAAGTTCTTGTCGTACCTGGGCTCATCGGTACACGAACTCCCACCACGCGCTGAGCCAACCGATGATCCTCTGCGCGCAGACGATTGGTTGATGAACGCCATACCCCGGGATCGACGAACCGTGTACAAGGTTCGCAAAATCATTGAATCCGTCGTCGACAAAGACTCGTATTTTGAGATCGGCAAACTTTGGGGACGCAGTGCCGTGACTGGGTTGGCGCGAGTCGATGGTTGGCCGGTTGGAGTGCTGGCATCGGATCCCTATCACTATGGGGCAGGCTGGACCGCTGATGCCTCCGACAAGATCATTCGCTTCGTGGACCTCTGCAATACCTTCCATCTCCCCGTCGTGCACTTGGTCGATCAGCCGGGATTTGTTATTGGCGTGGGTGGCGAGAAGGCCGGGACGATTCGCCATGGCGCGCGCTTACTCTCGGCGATTTATCAAGCCAAAACACCGTGGTGTTCCATGATTTTGCGACGCGTGTACGGCGTGGCCGGGGCCGGGCATCACCCCCACACTAACATCATGTTCCGGGCTGCATGGCCCTCTGGCGACTGGGGTTCGTTGCCTCTCGAAGGTGGAATCGAAGCGGCCTATAAGAGTGACCTGGCGGCCTCAGAGGATCCAGAAGCACTACTTGCCGACATTACGACGAGGCTTAACCGGGTGCGTTCCCCGTTCCGAACCGCCGAGACGTTCGAGATCGAGGAAATCATCGACCCGCGCGACACCAGGCGTCACCTCACTGAATTCGCGAACCTTGCCGCGCCGCTGCGCCAACCCGGTCTCCGACACACTGGTATGCGCCCATAGGAATACGAACGGTCAGTTTGATGACCAGTTCCCCCTCGATTGCGGTGAGGCTTAACGCAAGAATCAGCTCACATTGACGGTTCGGCCGTCGGACAGAATTGCCAGCACGGTAGGCGAGAGCTCAAGACCAGAAATTGGAATCTCGACCACAAAACCACCAGATATCGAGGAGATGGTCTTCAACCGTACGTGGTCGCCGAGCTTCACCTCAATGGTCGCCACGTCGTTGCGTGCTACACCGCAAACAGAAGCGAACGCAGAGGAACCAACGGACGCGCGCGAAGTGCGGGTTAACTCGATTCCAAGGGCGATCACCGGAACTGGCCAGCCTGCCTTTTCTGCTTCAGCAACAAAGAGCCAACCATCCCAATCACAGGCAGAAAATTCACCCACGGCTAACCAGGAACCGATCGGCGACTGCTCAAGCTCGACTTTCGCCTGCCACCCCATGCCCTGATGGTCTCTACCGACGACCCACCCCATGCAACTGAGGTGCGCCACATCAACATCAACGAGCCCCGCAGAATTTGACATCAGCAAGGAGAGATCGCCAAGAAGGTGGCCACCATTCATTGCGGCCTCAGCAATCTCCGGTGCAGCATCCCAAGCGTGAATATCGCTCATTTCGGTAACAATACGCCTCCCTGAGAGGTAGTTGAAATAAAGGCCTTGACCACGGATGTTGTTTGTAAGGTGAAGTCATGCTGGAACTTCGCCCCTCTTGTGAACATTGTGAAACCGCGCTCGATCCGTTGGGTGACGATGCTCGAATCTGTACCTATGAGTGCACCTTTTGTTCCCGCTGTGCGACCTGGGAATTGCTGGGGATCTGCCCGAATTGTGATGGAGAGCTGGTTGCTCGGCCAAGGCGGCCAGCGCAACGTTTGAAGAAGGATCCGGCGAGCCTTGTCGCCTTCCACCAAAAGGCTGATATTGCCACCCACTCGGGAAAGGTGAGAGCTCGTTTGATTGCGGGGGATCTGCCGTCACAAATTTGGACCGTATCGTTTGCGAATGGTCGTCCGCTAGGTGATGGGTCCCTTAACGATGGGTATGGGGAAAAGGCCGACCAAATGGACGCACTTGCTGCTCAACAACCGGGGTTCCTTGGTGTCGATTCGATACGTGATGGTGATGGCATCGGGATCACGGTTTCGCGATGGTCTTCGATTGCGGCGATGGTCTCGTGGCGCAAAGTGGTTTCCCATCAAGAAGCGCAAGCCAGGGGACGAGAACGTTGGTACAACTGGTATCGATCTGATGTCGCCCGCGTTGATCGCACGTCGGAGTTCAAGCGCTGATGGCGCTTACCCGTGCTTGATGGTTGCAGATTGGGGTTGTTCGAGAGAACCCTTTTCCAGCATGCTATGTACACATCTGAGTTCGGTGCGCCGCCTATTGCGCTGGCATCGAGAAGGTGAACATTCGAGTCGCGTTGATACGGGCGTAGACAGGACCAGAGTTCAGAAAGTTCTCCCACTCGGCTCCATATCGTGGGGTGTAGATGCTGAGCAGAGTCTCCCGGAAACCTAGGTGGTCTGGGGCTGCAACATCGATAGGTTCTGCAGTGCCGTGAACGGTAACCGCGAGTTCTTCTCCAGGCAGGTGGGTGGCACTTACGGCAGGTCGATGGTTGATGTGCTTGAACCGAATCGACTCTGGCGACGATCCGAAATAGAAACTGCCTCGATAGAAAATGCCATCCACTGGGCCAGCAATTGGTCTTGCGTCGGTCGTGACGGTAGCGAGAACCAGGAGCCTCATGCCCATAAGTTCGCTGCAGAGTGAGGCGGCATCGAGGCGTCGCTCGAGAGTGATGACCTCTCGTAGGTGTGATCCAGCGACTGCGTAGCTCTCGTCAAGCAGGAGTTGGAGGTTGACAAGGTCCTCTTTGGTCTCGTGCACTGTTCTCCTCCAACTTTGGGTGGTGTTCGACAAGCCTAAGTCCAGTAGTGCGCATCACTTGAAAGTTGCCGAGTTGTTCACGTCGTGGCGCGGAGCACTACGGTGCTCATAGAGAAGCTGCCCTCAGACGAAAGCGCAGCTCGGAAAGGCACGTTATGAGCACTCCCGTTCGCTTAGGAATCCGACCAGATGTAACAACTGCTTACGATTGGCCGGTGTTGTTGGAGCGGCTCAATGCGGCATTGCGGCTCAGAACCACGCCGATTGGTATGAAGATGTTCGCCAGTGCGGCGGAGATGGAAGCAATCCCCAAAATCCGGAGACCAACAGCGATTCACACCACCGATCAAATTGTTGGTCAAGCGGCACGGCTGGGCTGGACGGTGGGCATCACCGTTGAGGATCTCGTTGGGCCGCAATGTTCCACGGTGCTTGGCCTTAGCCCGCGGACGGATAACTGGTTAAGTGGCGACAAAATGAACGGCGTGTGGTTTTCGTCAATCGAAGATGCTGCTGCGCATCAGGAAGCGATGGATTGCGTACCGTTTGGTCGCTACGAGGCCATGGCCGTCTCTCCGTTGGCTAGTGGGCGTTTGAATCCGCCCGATATTTGTTTGATCTACGCCACGCCAGCACAAATGATTCTGCTCATCAACGGATTGCAGTGGAGCGGTTTCCGGAAACTCGAATGGGGTTGTGTTGGCGAATCGTCGTGCGCGGATTCTTGGGGTCGTGCGCTGTCGACGGGGGAGCCCAGTCTCTCGATTCCGTGTTTCGCTGAGCGTCGCTATGGTGGAGTGATGGAGGATGAACTCCTGATGGCCATGCCTCCCAAATTTCTGCCCGGCGCCCTCGACGGCCTAGAAGCCCTCGCCCGCAACGGTCTGCGCTACCCGATCCCACCTTACGGTGTGCAAAACGATGCCTCGGCTGGACTAGGCCGCAGCTACTCGTCAAAGTCGTAGCACCGCGGCGCAAACCCGAGCTTCTGAAGTCGTTCACTTTGCAGTTGCGCGCCTTCGGACCCAAGATCTCTTGGTCCGTTAAAGTCGTTCTTTGTACGGGTTCGTGTGTTACGGGTTACCCAACGAAAGGACTGTTTCGGTAAGGGCTCGGTTATTCGTTGAGGAGGTCGAGGACGCTTTGGCCGTAGCGGGCGAGTTTGTTTTCGCCGATGCCGCTTACTTGGCCAAGTTCTTCGAGGGTGGCTGGTTCCTTCATGGCGATTTCTCGCATGGTGGCATCGTTGAAGACGACGTAGGCGGGCACGCCTTGTTCCTTGGCTACCGCACCACGCCACGCACGGAGTCGATCGAACAAACCGGTGGCCGACGGGGGTAGATCGGCGGCGGTGGCCTTCGGCGGACGACCTGTGGATCCAGCGGCTCGGGGAGCTTTTTCTTGCTCTCGTCGCATCAGCACTTCACGGGTTTTCATGAGTACTTCACCACTGGTAGGGGTGAGCGAGAGCGTTCCGTAGTCACCCTCGACAGCCAACAAACCTTGGGCGAGGAGTTGGCGAACGACACCGCGCCACTCTGGATCTTTCAACTCGGTGCCGATACCGAAGACTTTCAGCTCATCGTGTTTCTGTTGGATCACTTTGTCTGTGCGCTTACCAAGCAAAATGTCAATGATCTGACCGGCACCAAATTTCTGGTTGCGTTCACGGGCTAAACGAGAAACCGTCGAGAGGAGCTTCTGCGCAGGAACGGTTCCATCCCAACGTTCGGGTGGGTTGATGCACGTATCGCAATTGCCACATGGCTCACTGCGTTGCCCGAAGTACTCAAGGAGTTGCACCCGACGGCAGCTGACCGTTTCACACAGCGCCAACATTGCATCCAGATGGGCTGAGAGCCGTCGACGATGAGCCAAATCGCCTTCAGACGAATCGATCATTTTGCGTTGCTGCACCACGTCGGCCAAACCGTAAGCCAACCATGCCGTAGAAGGGGCACCATCACGACCGGCTCGACCGGTCTCTTGGTAGTAGCCCTCAACCGATTTTGGAAGATCGAGATGGGCAACAAAACGAACATCGGGTTTGTCGATGCCCATACCGAAAGCAATAGTGGCCACCACGATCAAACCGTCCTCGCGGAGAAATCTCGATTGGTTTATCGCCCTTAACCGAGCATCAAGGCCCGCGTGATAGGGGACTGCGGGAATGCCATTGTCGGAAAGAAACTCTGCGGTTTTCTCAACCGATGCTCGAGACAGGCAATACACAATCCCTGCGTCACCCTTGTGTTCGGTGCGAAGAAAATTCAGCAGCTGTTTGCTGGGGCTGTCCTTCCCAACTATGCGGTACTGGATGTTTGGGCGATCGAAACTTGCCACGAAATGCCGGGCTGATTCAAGCTGCAGCCGCGAGACAATTTCGGCGTGGGTCGCTGCTGTGGCGGTTGCGGTGAGTGCGATCCGGGGTACGTCGGGAAACCGTTGGTGCAGCATGGACAGGGCCAGATAATCGGGCCGAAAATCGTGACCCCACTGAGAAACGCAGTGCGCTTCATCAATGGCGAACAACGAGATTTTGCCGCGCTCCAACAACCGTACGGTCGATTCAACACCCAAACGCTCCGGTGCGAGGTACAACAAATCAAGTTGACCAGAAACATACGCGCGCTCTACTTCTTGGCGCTGCTCGAAGGTTTGCGTCGAATTAAGAAACCCCGCCCGAACACCCAAGTTTTGTAACGCATCAACCTGATCCTGCATCAGGGCAATGAGCGGGGAGATGACGACTCCTACCCCATCGCGAACCAATGCGGGCACCTGAAAACACAGCGACTTGCCGCCGCCGGTTGGCATAAGGACTAATGCGTCGCCACTGTCGATCACATGGTTGACAATGGCTTCCTGCTCACCGCGAAATGAGGAATACCCAAACACCCGTTGCAGAACCTCGCCTGCGGGAGTTTTGGGTGCTTTGGAACGTGCGGTTGCCACTACCCAATCCTACGAGGCGCAGCCGTCGCAATCAGGGCACGCCGCGTCGTTCGAGATTTCGATACCAATAATGGATTGTTTCGCACCCTCCGTAGTTGGACGGTGAGCCAAGTGGAGGGTGAGCAAGGTGGGTGACGAGAACGGCGTGGTTGGCTAGGAGAGTGGTGAACAATGCGACCTAGGCAAGTCACGAACTGCGAAAACAGAGCGAAATGAGCATTCCAGTCGCATTTGTTCACCAGTCTCCTAGTGGGGCATCGGTAGGCTTGGGTCTGTTGTGCTTACCTCTTTCACCTCTTCAGACGACCTTGTAGGGGCGCTGCGCAGAGCTGGCGTTGAAAGAGGTTCGTTTCTATCAGTCGTTCTCACTGCAGAAACGGTGGCATTGGCGAGCGACAAGGGTTCCTGGGTCCTAACTGGGGGCGATCCGATCGACACGATTGGTGCGATAGAAGCGGCGTTGCGGCCCCGGTGGGTTTGGTGGACGAGCGAGGACTGGGAACCCGTCTTGCGTTCAGGCTTACGGGTGGCCACCTGCTGGGACCTTGCCGCGGTACATCGGTTGCTCTTTGGTGGCTGGCGAGCGGAACCGGCCCGGGTTTGGGCGGTGCTCAACGGGAGCTCCCCGCACACGATTCCAGCGATGGGTCAGATGGGGTTGCTCGATGCGGCGGGAGATGAGGGGGCTGATCCGGAGAACCCGATTCGCCCTGATGGACATCTTCGCCCCGAATGGAACGATGGAGGATGGAGGGCAACACCTGAACGATCAGCGACATGGGCAAGCATCCAATTGCAAGCCTGTGCATTGCAACGCGCGCTTATTACTTCGCTGCCGGGAATCAACGGGGCTGAAGGAACAGCGCGATCAGAATCTGCTGCGGAGTTGTTGTGTCGGGAACTTGAACTTGACGGACTTCCGCTCGAAGTAAACCAAGCCGTGAACATCATCAACGAATCGGTAGGGCCTCGTCCGCTCAACGAAACCGAAGCGGCGCAGAACCGGGCCCGCCGAGATGACGTGGTGCTTTCCCTGGCCCGTTCCCGAGCTGGCATGGATCTCCGTAATCCCGCGCACGTAAAATCCATGCTGGCGGGTGTGGGGATCGATGTGAGTAACACCAGGAAATGGAAGCTCGAACCCTTTCGCCATGTCCACCCGTTTGTTGATGCGTTGTTGACGTGGCGCAAAGCTGAACGCATTGGCACAACGTATGGGTACGGATGGTTAGACGAACACGTTGGCCCCGATGGTCGATTGCGGGGTGGGTGGACGAGCTGTGACGGTGCCGCCGGACGCATGACTGCCCAGGCCGGGCTTCACAACCTCCCAGCGGAAATGCGTCCAGCGGTGAATGCTGAGCCGGGGTTTGTTTTCGTGCACGCCGATCTCGGCCAAATCGAACCCCGAGTGCTTGCTGCGGTTTCCGGTGATGTAGCACTTGCCGAAGCAACCGCCGCCGATGATCTCTACGCGCCGGTCGCTGCCCGGTTGGGGGTGGAACGCCCGGTCGCCAAGATTGCCGTACTGGCCGCCATGTACGGCCAAACTTCAGGTGCCGCCGGCGAAGCGTTGCGGGGCATGGAAACCAACTATCCCGTAGCCATGCAGTTTCTTCGCGATGCCGACGTGAACGGGCAAGCGGGGCGTGATGTTCGCACCTATGGTGGCCGCCTGGTCAAAATGTCTGCTGCTGAAATCGTGGGCTTGGGATCAAACGATGGAGCGCCGGGAACATCGGGACTTCCAAATCCTTCTAGCAGGCCAACTCAAGAAGACCGAGGAGTTTCGGCGGCGCGAGGTAGATATGCGCGTAATGCCGTTATTCAAGGAGCAGCTGCCGAATTGTTCAAAGCTTGGGCGGTCACGATCCGTGGACGACTCGCTCCATTCGGCGGCCAAATTGTGCTCTGTCTTCACGACGAACTATTGATCCACGTTCCACTTGAACGCGCAACAGCAGTGGCAGAACTCCTCGAAGAGGCGTTACCCCAAGCGGCGAAACGCTGGATGCCCAACAGCTCGGTTCGCTACGTAGCCAAAGCCAACCTCATCCACAGCTGGTCAGAAGCAAAGGGCTAAATCGTTTGCGGCTATTCGAAAGACGGGCGAATGGTGCGGGTTGGGTTGTCAGAGGTTTGGATACGAAGATCTTCACGTTCGTGTGCGTAGTAAGCGCGCAGAACAGCTAACTCGTCGGCCTTGATTGCCATCTGCACCATGCGGTCATCGAGGAATCGAACCGCAACTGTGGTTCGTCCAGCGCGGGGACGATCGCTCACATGCATGGCCGAGATCAAGCTTGGATCGTCGATTGCAGCCAACATTGGGCTGTTGGTGCGGGACAGGTTCTTACCAATCGAAATGAGCGGTAACGCAGCGACTATCAAAAGAACACCCAAACCCAACATGGCAATGGTTGTTGACCCATTAAAAGTGAAACCAAGCATCCCCGTGACTACACCCGCGGTGAGCAGCAGCCCACTCTTCTGGGCAAGGCGCAAACCGGTACGAATCACAATCTTGCGACATTGCTTCTGATCGTCGGTTCGCCCCGATTCAGGAAACAGCGAACCTGAGCCTTTTTGAGCTGGCATGGTGGATAGGGCTGGAGAAATGACTGATGTCATGCACTTAGCTTCGACACACTCAGCACAGAACTTGAACACTGATTCACGAATCGAGAAAACAAGTACGTCGGTCTCTTCAAAATGACCATTGAAACCAGATTGGTTCGGTAAGAGCAGTAACAATAAAGGTAAGAAGTGCGCGAGTTCCTGGTCTTAAGGCTGTTCGCCGCCAAGCCGTCGGCGTAGTTTGGATGCTATGAGCACACCCGATGCAACCCCGCGCATCCTTTTTGCCGAAGATGACCCCGGTGTTCGCGAAGCTTTGGCCCGTGCTTTGCGTTTTGAGGGATACGACGTACAAACGGCAAGTGACGGGGGAGAGGCCCTTGAACTCGTGGGAGTAAACCCCCCAGACCTCGTGGTGCTCGATGTGATGATGCCGTACGTAGACGGCCTTGATGTTTGTCGACGGGTGCGGGAAAAGTACCGCCAAATGCCGATCTTGATGCTTACCGCTCGCCATGAAATTAGCGATCGGGTAGCTGGACTTGATGCCGGGGCCGACGATTATCTTGCAAAACCCTTCGCCCTCGATGAGCTTCTGGCCCGGATCAGAGCCCTTCTTCGCCGCACCATGGCCTCTGGGAACGAGCAATCGATTTCAGCCGTTGGTCTGTTCCTTGATCCGGCCCGGCGCGTCGCCACGCGAGATGGTGTTGAACTTGACCTCACCAAAACCGAATTTGACCTCCTCGACCTGCTCATGACCAATGCCGGTATCGTGCTGTCCCGCGAGGTGCTTTATGAGCGAATTTGGGGTTTTGACTTTGAAACCTCCTCAAAATCGCTCGACGTTTACATTGGCTATTTGCGTCGCAAAACCGAAGAAGGCAACACCTCCAGACTCATTCACACCGTGCGGGGCGTCGGTTACGTTCTGCGAGCCAGCTAACTTGAGACCGAAGTGAACCTTCGTACCCGATTTGCCCTCACAACAGCCCTTGTAGGGGCGACGGTGGCCTTGGCTGCTGCCTTTGGTGGACAAGTCGTCGTGGCCCGGCAATTGCGCCAAGAAATCGACCAGGGGCTGCTTCGCCGAGGCGCACGCATCGAGAACCCAGGCGGGACTTCGGGCGGTCCCGGACCAGGAGCGAGAGCGGGAACCAACGGATCACCCGCTCCTGACAGAGGCATCACCGGTCAACCCAGCCAAACCAACCAACCCGACCAAGACAGCCAAGTGAGCGACGGAAGTGGACGGGGGCGGCGAAGAGGCGCTTCGATTCCGAATTTGGGGTCCGAAGGTAGGGTGCTGACCCCAGCGGAGTTACGAAGTCTGGCGCTGAGCCGCCGTTGCTTGAACGGCCGCCGAGGTGACGCCGTAATTCTTGCCCAGTTCATCGCTCGCGACGGAACCATCGAACAATGCTTATTGGGCCAAGCATTTCCGGTCGACGCCGCTGACAAGATCTTGGCAAAGAGCGCTGCGGGTGCTTCGGATTTGGTCCCGAGATTGCGCACGGTAACCGTTGCTGGTGAGCGCTACCGTATGGCAACCGTTGCGGGGCCGATTGGTGCATCGCAGTGGGTTCGAGAGCTTGCCGGTGAATCGGCGGTGTTACAACGATTGCGTCGGCAATTTGTCTTGCTGGGACTTGGCGCCACCCTCTTGGCAGCACTTGCTGGTTGGCTCCTGGCGGGAAGATTTTTACGCCCGGTGCAAAAACTCCGTTCCGCGACCGACAAGATCGCGGAAACCCAAAACCTCACAGAACTTGTCGACGCTTCGGGGCGTGACGAAATTGCCAGTCTTGGTCGAAGCTTCAACTCCATGATTGCTGCGCTGTCCACGTCACGCGAACAACAACAACGGCTCATTCTCGATGCCAGTCACGAACTGCGAACGCCCCTTACTAGTTTGCGGACCAACATCGAAATGGCGAATCGGCCCCGACGATTGAGCGACGATGACAATCGCGAGGTCATGTCGGCCGCCCTTGCGGAAGTTCAAGAACTGACCAACGTCATTAGCGAACTCGTGGAGCTCGCCACAGATCGCACAGCCGACGAGCCTTTGGTATCGCTCCACCTGGTCGATTTAGCGAACGACGTGGTGGAGCGAACTCGACGACGAACCAACCGCGTGATCGAGATCGTTGCGGCCTCAGCTGCCACCTCCGGTGCGATCTCAAATGTCACTCCAAATGTCACCTCAAATTTCACCTCAAATTTCACCTCAAATGTCACCTCCAAAGCCATCGCAAAAGCCAGCTCAGGAACCGTCTCAGATGTGGCGACTGAAGCCAGTTTATTCTCCTCCGCCGACCCTCCTTTAGGTACAACTTCCCCGAAATCACCGACCGAAGCGCAACCGTCGACAGAGACATCGGTTGACTTGGAATCGGTAATGGGACGCCCTCGAATGCTGGAGAGGGCCATTGTGAATCTGGTCGAAAACGCCATCAAATACAGCACCCCGGGAACCCCCGTCACCGTTGAAGTTTCACAACTAGCCGTGACCGTGATTGATCAGGGCCCCGGTATTGACCCCAAGGATTTGCCCTACATTTTCGATCGCTTCTACCGATCCGATCAGGCGCGCTCGGCCCAAGGTTCGGGTCTTGGCTTGGCCATTGTGCGACAAATTGTGGAACGACACGGCGGGGAAGTGACCGCCACGAACACGCCAAGCGGTGGAGCGGCCGTCGGCTTTCGGCTTGCGAAGAATCCTTAGCTGACTCCGACGTTGGTGGTGTGGCTGCTACGGTGCCCGGCGTGAATTGGCAAGCGGTTGGGGCTCGGTTGCAAGTGGCAGCTCTAGCGGTGCTTGGCTTACTGGGTCTTCCCGGCTTTACCCCCTATATCGGTGAAGGTCTCGATAGCTCTTGGGTTATCGCCGTCTCCACCGCCACAGACCGCCAAATCCCTTTTGGTAAGTCACTCATTTTCTCCTATGGACCGCTCGGATTCATCGCCTCGCCGGCATTTGCGGTTCCATCCATGGGAGTCGTTTCAGTATGGGTGCGGATTGGCTTTGCCGTTGTCGTTGGTTGGCTTATTGCTCGAAGCGTTCTTGCCATGGCGCCATGGTGGGCTGCGGCGATCGTTACCGTAGGAGGGGTTTGGGTGCTTGGAGGCGCTTTCGCCCTTGGCGCTGAGGCTGTGTTAATTCCTTCGATCCTCTTTGTTGGCGGCTTTCTCGATGTTCTCGCTACCGTCAAGAACCCATTACGAGTTCGCACCGTTTTGTTTTTCGGGTTTTGTGCCGGAACCTCGTTACTCATTAAATTTGATACGGGCTTGTGGGGGTACCTGTTTCTAGTGGGCGCGTTGGTGTTGCATGGTCGAGCTCTTCGGCTCGGATTCAGTGGTTTGGCGCAACGAATCGGCGCGGCAACGGTTGGCTTTGTCGGCGCGGTTTTGCTGTGGTGGGGAGTTCTTTCTCAACCAGTGGGCAGCCTCGCCGTGTGGATCCGAGGAAGTGTCGAGGTGCTTTTGGGTTATGACCGGGCCATGGTCACCAATGCTGGGCTTTGGTGGGATCTTCCCACAGCAATTGGCGCCTGTGTCGTGGTTGGTTTGCTGAGCTGGCTACTTGCGCCCGTGGGTCGAAGATCCTATGTGTGCCTATTTCTAGGCGGGGCTTCATTCCTGTTTACCAAACAGAGCTTTACTCGCCAAGACAGCGGGGGGCATTTGGTCCGCATTTTCGCGTTGTTGTTGTTTTCGTTGCTGGTGCTCCTTGGTGCGAAAGCTCGGTCGAACACGCAACAGGGGCCTCTCGTTGCGGTGGATGGCGCATCCTCGGACCAGGGGACCCCAGAACGGACAAGCAAGTTCTCGGGTGCAAAATCCGAATACGTGTGGTCGGTTTCGATGGTGGTTGCTGTTTTGTGCGCGACGATGATTTTGGAATCAACCAGGACGGGCGACAATCGAATGGCTTGGCCCGATACCGGAATGATTCCCCAAGCGATGAGCTGGCTCGCTGACCCCTCTCAAGTTCAACCCCTCCGCGAGCAGTTGTTGAAAAATCTCAAAATCGGAAGCGAGCTACGGAAAAAACTGCTGCAAGGTTCCGTGCATATTGAACCCTCGGAAACCTCTGTAGTGCTTGGCCTTCCCGAAATGAAGTGGAATCCACTTCCGATTCCTCAGTCTTACAGCGCATACACAAACTGGCTTGATCAAAAAAACGCCAATGCACTGTCATCGAAAAACGGACCAGAACAAGTGCTTTACGAATCGACCTCGATCGACAATCGAGTTAGCAGGTTTGAATCTCCCGCAGCCATGGTGAGTTTGGTGTGTCACTATCACCAGGCCTACCTTGATAAGCGTTGGACGTTGTTTCGCCGCAACGTAACTGATCAACCATCGGATTCGTCTTTGCGGCCCGAGAACGTAGCCCCGGTAAATGCCTGCGAAGGACCCACGGTAGAGCTCAAAGCCCTAATCGGACGGTTTGGTCAACGCGTTGACCTTGATATCGAAGGGCTCGATGACTACCTGATTGTCGGCCGATTTGATGGTTTTGAGGTCACCAACCAAACCCGGCTCCAAGAGCTGCTCACCAGACCCGCTCAGTTCTGGTTCCGAATCGGCGACAATCGAAACGGGCCTTACAGTCGATTTGTTCCGGCCACCGCAGGCCAACAACACATTCTGTCTATGCCAGCCTGCTTGCGCGGCAAACTCGGCAACTTTGATACGGGACTGTTCACCAACTTTGCGGTGTTCGATGCCCCACCAAGATCGAAGCGAGCCACATCCAAGGACCGTACTCGTTACCGTGTTCGCCTCGAAGCGCTCCCGTTCAAATGCCCAGCCGCCCAAGTAGAGGCAGGGAACTAGGAACTGCGGAGGTTCGTGCGCTAAAGAAGAGGGATGTCGATACAACGTCTCTTTGTTGCGAACCGCGGAGAAATCGCCGTTCGTATCGCCCGAACCGCCAAAGAGATGGGTATTGAAACGGTAGGAATCTATGCCGCCGATGATGCAGCTTCCGGCCACGTTCAAGCCCTCGACCTGGCTTTGGCTCTAAGGGGCTCCGGTCCAAGTGCCTATCTTGATGGGGCGGCGCTTGTGGAGCTTGCGGTGGGCAATGGTTGCGACGCGGTTCACCCGGGTTACGGGTTCCTCAGCGAACAGGCCGATTTCGCCCAACGGTGTAGTGATGCGGGCTTGGTCTTTGTGGGTCCTTCGGTGCAAACACTGGGTGTTTTTGGGGACAAGGCAAAGGCTCGTGAATTGGCAACTGCTTGCCATATTCCGCTCTTGACCGGCACAGCCATCTTGGCTGCGGGCTCCGAAGGCGACACACAGGCGACAGCGTTTTTCGATGGCATCGCTTTGAACTCCGCCGGGCCGAGATTGTCCAACTCCGCAGTGCTAGGGACTGCTGAACCTGCCAGCGGGGTGCACATCATGGTGAAAGCCGTTGCCGGGGGTGGCGGACGGGGGATGCGGGTCGTGAGTAAGCGAGAAGAACTGATCAGCGCCTTGGCACGTTGTCGATCAGAAGCCCGCACGGCCTTCGGCGATGATCGCCTTTATGTGGAGCACTACCTAGCCGGGGCCCGTCATATCGAAGTCCAGATCGTGGGTGACGGAACGGGTGCCATCGCCACGCTCGGCACCCGAGATTGCAGTGTGCAACGACGGCATCAGAAGATCCTTGAATTAGCTCCAGCGCCTGCGCTTTCCGATTCCCTTTCCGCCGCGTTGCTTGATGCGGCGAAATCATTGGGACAGGCGGTGTCCTATTGCGGTGTTGGGACCATGGAGTTTTTGGTTGACAGCGAACAGGGGGAGTTCTTTTTTCTGGAAGGCAACGCTCGCCTGCAAGTTGAACACACCGTTACTGAGGCAATCTTTGGTGTTGACCTGGTGGAAGTTGCGATTGTTTTAGCCAGCGGTGCGGTACTCGGTTCCCTCGATCTGCCCGCTCGGTCGGTGGGCTGTGCCGTGCAGGGTCGAGTCAACTTGGAGCACCTCGATGCCGACGGAGTTTTGAGGCCTGGGGCAGGCACGCTTAATCGGTTCGAATTGCCAAGCGGACCGGGCATTCGTGTTGATACGCATGCATACGGTGGCTACGTCACGCCACAAAACTATGACTCACTTCTCGCGAAAGTAATTGTGCATACGAAATCCGCTGATATGGGCGTGGCTATGGCCAAGCTCGATCGAGCCTTGCAGGCCGCAGTGACTGATGGCGTGTCCACCAACGTTGCCCTACTGCAGGCTCTGGCCCTGCGCCCCGAAATAGCGAGCGGAACCGCGACCACACAGTTCCTTGACACCAACATCAGGCAACTAGCGCTGGTGGCGGAACAGCTTGAAATGAGGCTCCCTGAGAGATCCCCCGTCGCCGCCGCCTCCGATGTTGCAGCCGCTTCCGATGTTCCAGCCGTTTCAGCCAACTCAGCCAACTCAGCCGTCTCGGCCTTGAACGATGGTGGGTCGGGCGGTGTAGATCGTGCCGGTACGGTTATCGATCGAGTTGACCCCTTAGCGGTGCTCGATCTTGGACGGGCCCGATCTTCCCGAGCGGCAAAGGCAGTCAAGAGTGACCTGCCGGTCGGCTGGATACGAATTGGTTCACCGTTGCAAGGTACCGTTCTCGAACTCAACATTGTTGACGGTCAAACGGTCAGCTCGGGAGAAGTTCTCGTGGTGCTGGAATCCATGAAGATGGAGCATGAGGTACGTGCGCCTAGTAACGGGATCGTTCGTTGGATTGGTGTGGGAGTTGGTGAAGCACTGGCAAACGGTGCGGAAATCACGCGGCTTGAATCCACCGAAGCCTTTTCCGCGGCACAGGTGACGGCGGAGAAACGCGATTTGTCAATCATCCGCCGGGATTTGCAAGAAGTTCTCGATCGACAAGCCGTGGGGCTCGACGAAAACCGGCCCGCAGCTGTAGCGAAACGAGTGGCGACCAGCCAAAGAACCGCTCGAGAAAACGTCGCAGATTTGTGTGACGACGGATCGTTTGTGGAATACGGCGCGGTAGTGGTCGCTGCGCAACGCCGACGCCGAAGCGAAGAGGATCTCATCGCCCGAACCCCTGCCGACGGGCTTGTCGGCGGTATTGGTACGATCAACGCCGAGCAATTTGGGTCCGAAGGGTCGCGTTGTGTTGTGGCTTCCTATGACTACACGGTTCTGGCCGGAACGCAGGGTAATCAAAATCACCGCAAGAAGGACCGCTTGTTTGAGGTGGCGGAGAAGTGGCGACTTCCCGTTGTTCTGTTCGCCGAGGGCGGGGGAGGGCGGCCAGGAGATACCGATGGTCTTGGTGTTACCGGTCTTGATTGCCTGGCTTTTCATATCTTTGGTCGACTCAGCGGCAAAGTACCGTTGATCGGCATTACCTCGGGCTATTGCTTTGCGGGGAACGCTGCGTTGTTGGGTTGTTGTGATGTGGTCATTGCCACGAAAAACTCCAACATTGGCATGGGGGGACCGGCCATGATCGAAGGTGGCGGGCTTGGCGTTTTTCATCCTTCGGAAATCGGCCCAATCGACGTGCAGAGCCGCAACGGGGTGATTGACATCGTGGTGGAGACTGAAGAAGATGCTGTAGCAGCTGCGAAGCAATACCTCTCCTATTTTCAGGGCGTCAAAGAAACCTGGACGTGTAGGGATCAACGCGAACTTCGCTGGACGATCCCTGAGAATCGTTTGCGCGCGTATGATACCCGGACAGTGTTGCAAGGTGTCGCCGATGATGACTCGGTACTGGAGCTACGACGGGGCTTTGGTGCGGGAATGATCACCGCGCTTGCTCGTATCGAAGGTCGCCCCGTAGGCATTGTGGCTAACGATCCAACGCACCTGGGAGGGGCCATCGATGCCGAAGCTGCCGACAAAGCCTCACGTTTTCTGCAACTCTGCGACAACTACGAGATCCCGCTGGTGTTCTTGTGCGACACGCCGGGTTTCATGGTGGGCCCCGAAGCAGAGGCCCAAGCCCTAGTGCGCAAAGCTGGGCGACTCTTTGTGACCAGCGCCAGTGTTACGGTTCCCTTCTGCACGATTGTGCTTCGCAAGGGATATGGCCTCGGCGCGCAAGCGATGGCTGGTGGTGGATTCAAAATTCCCGTCTTCACGGTAGCGTGGCCAACAGGAGAGTTCGGCGGAATGGGAATTGAGGGTGCAGTAAAGCTCGGTTACCGGAACGAGTTAGCGGCCATTGAGGACCCGCTTGCGCGCCGGACACAGTTTGATTCCATGGTCGATCGTATGTACACAAACGGTAAAGCATTGTCGATCGCGTCGCATTTTGAAATCGATGCGGTAATAGACCCGGCTGATACGCGAACATGGATCGTGGCCGCCCTCGATACCGGCGCCGCAACAACGGCTGGGTCCTGGCAATCGCATCCGCCAAAACGATCGATGGTTGATACCTGGTAGGTGTAGCTGGTCTAGAAACTCGCACGAACCGCTACGTCAACAACTCCGTACGCACAATCTTGCCTAGGGCATTTCTGGGTAACTCCGAGCGCACGTAAATTTCTCGCGGGCGTTTGTATTTGGCGAGGTGTTCCGCGGTAAAGGCAAAGAGCTCTTCAATTAGGGCGTCGGTATCAGTTGAACCGTTTGGTTCGAGCACCACGAACCCCACGACCGTTTCACCCCACTCGGGATGCGGTTTACCAACAACTGCGGCTTCTCGAACTGCCCGATGAGCAGCGAGGGTTTCCTCAACCTCCCGGGGATAAACGTTGAAACCACCGGTAATGATGAGTTCTTTCGAACGCCCTACAATCCGTAAGTACCCATCAGTATCGAACTCACCAAGATCCCCGGTGCGAAACCACCCATCTTCGGTAAAGGCATCGGCCGTTGCGTCGGGACGCTCCCAGTAGGAACGCAAAACATTGGGACCACGGAGAACAATCTCTCCCGGTTCGCCTTTTTGTACAGGCTTCCCTGTTTGCGTTGGTGCCCCTGGCCTACCTTCTTCTCTCGGTTCTCCGAGCGGTGCGGGCTCTCCCAATTTCGGTTCTGCTGGGGTTTGTTGACGCGTAGCTACCGAAGCTGATCCGTCGCTGGGTGTCGCCTGAAGGATCCGAATTTCAACTCCGGGAAGTGCCAAACCTACCGAGCCAGCCCGGCGTTCTCCATCATAGGGATTCGATACGTTCATAACCGTTTCCGTCATGCCGTAGCGCTCTAAAACGCGCTGGCCGCCATTGAGCGCTAAGGCGTCCCACGTCTCGCTAGCCAGGGGAGCGGACCCGGAAACGCACAACCGAAGGGTGCCAAGTTCGCTCACCCGTGAAGATGCCGCAAAACGAACCCACATCGTCGGCACCCCAAACAACAACGTGGCCTGTTGCTCGCGAATGGTGGTGAGAACCGAATCCACGTCAAAGGGGT
>JAYSVF010000269.1:0-18689 GCA_043718695.1 Acidimicrobiia bacterium
CCCGGAGGTGTCGCTCCGGACTTGCCCTAGTTCCACAGCTGCGCTGGTTCGAACACTAAAACTTCATTCGTGAAACCGCAACGAATCCAGTTGTGTGTAGTTCAACGCTGAAACCCCGAAGGGCAGACCCGGTTTGCCCGGGCCTGCCGCCTCGAAGGACTACAACAAGCTGATCATCAGCCCGAACTGATCAAGGTCCCGATATTGGTGCCGGCGCCCAATGGGTGTTGGATACCGCTACCGTTGCTGGGACCTGGAACACGGGCGAACCGAGGTTAAGTGGGTACACAAGCCCGTTGTCAGTTGGGCAATTGGTTGTGTTTGAGACTGCTACAAGCTGGATACCAGCTCCACCACCAGAGTTGTAGATGCCACTCTGAATATTCTCAGTCCAGATTGAAAACTCCAGCTTGCCAACATCATTCGGGCACAGAGTCCGAGCAAGGTCAGTTTTGAAGTTGTGCTGGATTCCAAGAGGGGCAGGCTTCAACGACGAAGCCAAATCAGACTCAAGGGAAGTGGCAAGGCTGGCAAAGCCTTTAGCTTCCAGATTCGCCAAGAACCCAACGCCAAACTTGGCGTCGAAGTGATCAATGCGCTTGTCGTCGGTGCAGCTTGCTGCGGTTTGGAGACACATTGAGGCGAAGCGAACACCCAGGTTCACGCCGGAGTTACCGGTGTTGCGAACCGAGGTCTTTTGATTTCCGGCAAGATCGGCACCTTCGAAGATGAAGTTGCCTGTTCCCAATTGCGTGTAGTGGCTGTTAGCCGACACTGGACCAAAATCGACATTGGTGAAGTCCTTCTCCAGGTTCATAAATCCCACAACGTTGATGTAGAAGGTTTGGAGGTTCTCTCCGCCGTTCGCTGCTGCGGCATGCATAACAACCCTGTACATACCGTTTGGCTGATGCTTCGAGATTGGGAATGCGCCGTACCAGAAACTCTTCTGCTGGAATCGGCACTCACCTTGCATGTTGGTGACGGCTGCGTAGGTCAGCTGGCCGGTGGCCTGTGCTGCACTGAACATTCCGCCCTGGTCAGGACCGATGCACCGATCAGGCATCGAAGAATCGGCATACTTTTCTGCATCAACTTGAACCTTCAGACCGTTGTTTGGTCCGCTTGGGTTCGGATGGTAAACATCGAAGTACACGTTTGGGTTTGAGTTGTTCGAGGTAATTGCGCCCCAAAGCTCAACCCACTGCTCGGTTGGTTTGTCATGGGCGTTTGGCTTCACGTCGATGACCTTCGTTAAGTAGGGGTTTGAGGTCATCTTGGCCTGCCCGGCACCGTCATCGACACAGGGGCTACCTGCGCCAACCGACGGCGAGTCGTCTTGGCCGTAATTCATGAGCGGCGAACCGGTCCAGGTGTGGTTCACATCGTTCAAAGCCCAAGCACATTCGATAATCGGCGCGGTTGCGTTGCCGCCGACATTGGCCCCAGTCGTGGCGTTGTTCGTCGTTGTCTGCGCCATTGCCGGAACCGTGAGGCCCGTGGCGAGGAGCGTTAAGCCCCCGGCCAAAGCTACGATCCGCCCGCGGCGTGTCTGAATTGTTTTAATCATGTAATGCCCTTCCGTCAGTCAAACAGCCGCAGGAGTGTCCTGCGCCCTGCAAACACTTGAACGCATTCAGTGGGGCAATTTCAAGCGTTTCGGCGACCTTGATCCAGTTGGGCTACAACATTGACCATATCCAGCTACGTGATTACCGGAAGTTTCCAAGCTGTTGTTCTTTACGTAAGGAAGTGAGTTGACGCTTAGCCCTTCGCCGGACCACGACACCAACCATCAGGGCATTTGCTACGTACACACATTGTTTTCCTCTAGACACTTATGGTTTTAGCTTGTGCACGTATCGAATGAAAGCGCTGTCAGGCGTATTCAGAAAGGACAGCCCCCACCGCTCACGGAAGCGTTCGAGAACAACCACCCTCCGTGAGTGAATTCCCCGTCGGGGAGGGCTTCGGTTCATGAACTGCATCGCCGCCTTTGACAAAGACCAGATCAACAACCGTTTTGTATCAAAAAAACGAGGTCAAGGAGAAAATGCCTCAAGTTGGGTGATTTTCATTGGACGTCCAGAGGATCGGTTGTTACTCTTTCCCGAGAGGTTCAACGCTTCGCAATGCGCGAGAGTTGGATTTCCCCATCGAATGGTTTTTACGGGCGGTACAAGAACCATTCATCACGGAGGTGGAGACCCTATGAGTACATTGCAAATTGAAAATCCCTCACACGACATTTCTGCAACGGAAGAACCGTTCAGAGTCCGCAGCGAGGTTTCCACGCCACCCCACACGACACGACCCGTGCCAACTTGTCGATTCAACACTCCGACGTTTGCGGCAGAATCGGAAACTGCGGCGCTGATCAAAAGATCGCCACTCGCAACAGCGTTTCTGGAGGATTTGCGCGATTCGATCATTGCGCTCGACGCCCACGGCCACTGTTTGTTTGTCAATCGAGCGTTTGAGACTTTGACCGGCTTTTGCCGTTCGGAGTTACTCGGCACGCTTCTGTGCAACAAGGTTGAAGAAACGCAACGAACAAATTGGTCGTCACTGGCCAGAGTTTTTGGCATGCCCTCAGATGTGTCTGATTTACCTCAGTTGGTGCCTCTGCACTCGCAGTTCAGAATGCATCGAGCAGACGGTTCGCTTTTTGACGTGGCCGTTCGCTGGGATCGATTTCCTGGCAGTGCATCGATTGCCGCCTCATTCTTGTTGTGTAAGGAAATGATGACCGTCGAATCCGAACTGCAGTCACGCATCATGGAGTTTCGAGTTTTGCGTGATGAGTTGAATGCACTGTTAGATGTGAGAACGGGCGCCGAAAATACTGCGTACAGCCGCTGGCAAGCTCATACCAACGAACACCACGAAGCCGTTGGTCAGGGAGCCATTCGCGCCGAGCTCTCGCGGCGAGAACAAGAAGTTCTTCATTTTGTTCTTGATGGAAAACGAGTTGGCACGATAGCCGCCACCTTGTTCCTCAGCGAGAACACCGTGAGGAACCACCTCAAGCGTATATACCGAAAGCTGGGAGTTGGCTCACTCGGAGAGCTTCGCGAGCATTGCAGCGGCGTGTAACAAACGAAGAGCACTTCAGATTTGACCTTGGCGTTTTTTCGGTGCTTGCCAATCTTCGTAAGCAAATCGAACTGTCGAACGCGTTCAAGCACACTTCGCCCGCCACCCGCATCGCCCGATGGTCACGCGACCTAGCTGCGGCCATCACCGTTCGAGCGGTACTGCAATGCCTCGCGAATTTCAGCCGTTGAGTGCATCCCCAGCTTTCGGTGAATGGATTTCAAATGATTCCGAACCGTATGCTCGCTTAGAAACATTTTACTAGCGATTGTTGCCACTCGTAGACCGCGGAGAATCTGTTCAAGGATCTCCTGTTCTCTCGCAGTTAACGATGCCGTTTGGTCTACCCCATGATTTTCTAGACCGGACGCCTGTCCGTTGCCTAGAGAGACTTCGCTACTGCCTCCTGACGGGAGGGGAGCATGCGCTTGTGAGGACTTAGCCCTTAGCGCTGAGGTAGATCGACTGTGAGGACGTTCGACTAGTCGTGTCTTTAAGCCGTCCACGACGTCCCAAAGTTCCTTGATTGCAATGTGAGTTTCCGCAGCGCTATTGAGGCGGTCTCCGACCCGATGACGAACGAGGAACAGTATGGCCACAGGAAGCCCGTCATCACCAAGAAGCCGGTCCGATGTTACCGATACGAGCACACGTTCCCCGTTCAGCCGAACCAGCGCCGAGTTGACGGTAAGGAGACCAAGCACCTGAGCCCGTTCCGATCGATGAAGATCGAGCAGCAACTCCCATTGAGCCCGCTCCTCAAGCGCGATCCATGCAGGCGAAAGCCCGCTTCCCGCACTGCCTAAGGCATCGTGACCGAGCAGCGCGTCAAAGGTTGGATTGGCGAATAGGCAGCGCCCATCCATATCAAACAAAACAATTGCATCGCTAAGTTCACGGAGCATTACCGTAAGACTTTGCACCAGTGGTGAGCGTTCCTCTTCACCGTCACGGTCCCAAGCAGTGAGGTCAATAGTGGTTTCTTCATCTGGGCGACGTCGAGCCACCTGGGGTCCAGTGGAGACATTCATTGCTTCCTCACCCGTTCCCATCTCAGAGGCCAGCTAAGGCGATCAAGGCGGCCACAGTTTGACGGTTTTGGCAGCGCTCGCTTACATCGGGGTTGACCCTTGAAAAAATAGACACCAATCGTTTCATCGAGTCTCCTGGTAACCGAGTTGAGCGTAAGTCGCACTGGACAGGAGTTACGCCCCTTGATGGTCGCATTTCGCAACAACAGGAACTAGTGCGGAAGGGTGAATTGCCCTATCCCGGCCACAAAGATGGCCAGAACGGAACGAGCCAAAGCAAGACAAGGCGCTATGCGAACAAAGCAAAGAATGCTCGTGGAGCATTTTCTCCACAACAGCGAACCGGGCATTCGAAGACCTCGCCCATACGATCAGAGCGCAGTCTTACAAGCGCCTAACGGTCTTTGGTTTTCAGTTTTCCTTTTGCACTTAACAACAACAGACCACCAAGCACCAAGGTGACCAATCCCAGAACGACCAACAGTTGAGACGTCGATCCCGAACCGGTGAAGGCTGGCTCCGTTTTTGCCACTTGCACACCGAGCACATTGGGCGGCGGCGCCTGGGGAAGGGAGGCAGCAAGAACGCTTGCCGGCACTACGACAGCTGGAGCAGCAATAGGTGATGGTGCTGCTGTAGTGACAGGCGCGGCCGTGGTTGCCGCCGCCGCTGGTTGCGCAATAGGCGGGAACACTATGGCCGCTGGGGGTGCCGTCGTGGTCGTGGTCGTTGTTGTCGTTGTTGTGGTCGTCGTCGTTGGGGTTGCGGTTACCGTTGCCTTCGCTTGGGCCGTGACCCTCTTTTCAATTGGATCGATGGCCACCACGATGGCTGTATTCGTCGTTGTTACCGCTACTGGCTGCGTGCAGGTGTACGTCCACGTTTCGGTGATTTCCAATTTGTCATTCTTGTTGGTGTCACCACTCGGAGCGGAGAGAGGCGAACATTTGTCATCAGTCACCGCTACTGCGCTCAGTGTTACATCACCGGTGTTCGTGACTTTGTAGGTGTACGTAACAGAAGCACCTTCAATAATCGCGGTTGAGCTGGCGGATTTCGAAATGGCGATCCCTGGGTTGATTACCGTGACGGTTGCCGTTGCCGTTTTTTCAGCAACCGGGTTGTCGAGTTGGTCCTTCCCGTTGGCTTTGGCGATGTTGGTGGTTGTGGCGTTCAAAGCCTGTGTACAGGTGTAGGTCCACAACTCAGCAACATCGAGCTTGGCATCACCGTTGGTGTCACCAGAGGGTGCCGAAAGCGGCTTGCACTTGTCATCAACAACGGTGACGCTACCCACAGGAGAATCTCCGGTGTTGGAAACAACAAAGGTATAGGTGACCGAATCCCCCTTATGTATCGTTGCTGCACTGGCCGACTTACTGAGCGCTATCGAAGGATGGATGATTACCACCGAAGCGGTTGCCTTGTCACTTGAGACGGTTCCTTCCAAACTATCGATACCGGTTGCAGTCACGGTGTTAAGAACGGTGTTGGGCTTTACATTCACATTTGCGTCAGTGAGCGTTTGCTTGCAGGTGTACGTCCACTCCTCGGTCTTTTCTAGCTTCGAGTTAGAGTTCGCATCGCCCGAGATGTACACCGCTGGCCCGCAAATGTCGTCCTTTAAGGAAACATTGGACAGCGGGTCATCACCCGTGTTGGTGACTTTGTAGGTATACGTAACGGATGTTCCGCTGAGAATTGTCGTTTTGTCGGCCACTTTCACAATCTGAATTCCCGGATTGATGACATCGACAAACTTTGTTCCCTCTTTAGCACCTCCTGGGTACTCAACCGTGGCTTTATTGGTTGTATCGACAGCCAATTTTGCGGCGCAGGAATAGGTCCAAGTTTCGTTGACGCTAAGAATATTGTCTCCACCCACATCGCCTACGGGTCCAGTCAACGTGCAGTGATCGTCTTTAACCGTGAGCTCGCCAGCCTTTAGGTCATAGTTTCCACGGTTGGTGATCGCCACGGTGTAGGTCACTAGCTCGTTGGGCCGTATGGTGGATCGATCCGCGCTCTTCACGAGATCAACCAAGGCAACCTTCTTCCTATTTGTGAACGCCGCTGTTGGATTTTCTACTCCAGCCACAAGAGTTTTCGTTCCAGCGGCTGGCAGGTAGCCGGGATCTGTCGAGGACTCAGAAACAGTGCAACTCGCACCCAGAGGAACCCCCGTGAAGGTTTCTTGGCCGAACGACAGACCATTTCCAATCGTGATGGTTTTAACGATCGGGCCAAAGGTAGGCCCCGAGCAATTGAGAGTAAATCCAAACACTGCCGAACCGACTCCGCCCTGGAGCGTCTTGGACACAGGAATCGACACCACTTTGCGGGTATTGGTGATGGTAATGATTTTGGTGTCGGACCCAACGGTCACTCCCGGGGAAACGATCGAGGTAAAGACTGAAGGTGGATTCGGTTCCGTAGCGGTGCAAACGGTGCCGGTCTCAATCCCGCTGGTGGTTTGCGGGTCACCAACTTTGACGGTACCGTCGATGACGATCGATTTTCCGTCGCAGGTGAGCGTGTAGTTGAAGGTATCGGGGTCACCGCTGAATCCACCGACGACAACTTTCTCGACCTTCACCTTTCCGGTAAGGCGCGAGTTGCTGATTCGAACCACAGCTCGAGACTGTTCTTGTACCTTCTCGGAATCCACTGGAGTTGCGTTCAATGAGTAACGATCATCGGCGCTCTGCTCAGTTACCTTGCAAATTGTGTCGGTTGGAATGCCGGCAATCTCTGCAGATATTCCCTTCGTTTCACCGACGTTGACGGTCACGGTGACTGTCTCGGATTTCATGCCGGGACACTCAATTGAAAAGGTAAACGCGGCGGGATTCGTTGTGGGGGCGCTCGTTACGGTTTTCTCAACCACGAGTTTTCCGGTCTTGCGAGTATTGGTGATCGTGATGAGGTTGTCGCCTGAAGCTACAGCCACGCCAGCGGCGGGTGAAACGCTGGCGGAAAACACGACCGGAACGCCAGGCTCAGCGGCGACACAAAGTGTTCCTGTCTCGATGCCGGCATAACTTTCCGTTTCACTATTGGTAAGTTCCCCGTTGCCATCACCCTTTGACGATGGGACTGGCACCCCTCCGCACGTCAACGTGTACGGAAACGAAGTCGGGTCAGAGGCGATCGCATCCTGGACAACCTTCTTCACCTTCACGGTACCGGTAAGTCGAATGTTTGCAAACGTCACAACGCTTTGTTCGTTTTCAGCAATGGTTGCTGATTGCAAGACAACACCTGGCGGACTGTAGCGATCGTCGGGGGTCGTTTCGGTTACCGCACACAATGTCCCTGCAGGTATCGCCGTACCTTCTGGGGTCGATCCAGTAAGTTCGCCTACCTTGATGGTCACGGAGATCTGCTTTATCGCAGCAGGCGGGCACTCGATGGAGAAGGTAAACGTTGCGGGAGCGCCGACGGGGGCAATGTTGACCTTCTTCTCTACTAGCAACGTTCCCGGCTTTACGATGCGTCGGTTCGTGAATGAAGCAGCAGGGCCGCTTCCCGCTTTGAAGTTCACTGCACTAGCACCGGAGTATCCGTCCTGGGTACTCGTTTCGCTAACCGAGCATGTTGCATCAGCGGGAACGTTCGTGAACTCAGCGGTGCCGACGGTTAGGCCAGCAGTAATAGTAATGACAAGCTCGGCGGGTTCAAAGGTCGGCTTCGTGCATTTCAGCGTGAAACCAAACGTGGCCGGTCCGACCCCACCACTGAGGGTCTTCGTTACTGGAATAGAGACGTATCGCCGGGTATTGGTGATGACAATCGTTTGGTTCGCCTGCGTTGCACCCGAGACGACGACGAGGGGCGCAGAAACCGTCGACGTGAACATTGCGGGAACATTCGTTTCTACAGCGGAGCAAATAGTACCCGTCGGAATGTTGAAGAAACCGATCGATTGTGAGGCTTGAACGCTCCCGCTAGGTTGATTGGGTCCGTTTGGCTTAACAAGAACTCCGCCACAAGTGAGATCGAAGTTAAAGCCACCAACAGGATTTGGAGGGTCACCCACGAGTCCGCCGATGACGACCTTCTTGACGAACACCCTGCCGCCGGTGTCGCGAGTATTTACAATCTCCACAACACTCGTATTGTTCGCTTGGATAACCACCGGCGAGCTCGGGACTCCATTCAGGAAGTACTGAGAGTCAGCAGCTATTTCCTGAACCCCACAGCTGGAACCGGCGGGGATATTCATAACGTCGGGCGAATCAGCCGAAAGCTGTCCGGCCAATACCTTGGCGGTCACCGAGTAGGTTGCGGCAGGATTCGTGCAGGTCACGGTAAATGTGAAACTCGCATCGGTTAAGGGCGCAGCCGTGACAACCTTATGTACACGAAGTTTCCCAACTGGCACATCCTTCCGGGTGTTGGTAATAGTGATGGTCTGCGGATCCGAGGAAACCGTAACCTCGGGCGAGATGGTTGCGACGAACACGTCGGGAACGGACGGGCTTTCGGTCGCGGAACACTTCGTTCCCATAGCAATGTCGGTATAGGTTTCAGATTCATTGTGCTTCAGCACACCGTCGTTGCCGGTCGTGCCGAATGGAATCTTTACGCCACCGCAGGTCAGTGTGTAAGTGAAGTCGGCCGGATCACCCGGCAAAGCACCGACCACCTTTTTGGTCACCGTTACGCTGCCACGCTTCTCGGTATTAGTGATCGTAACCTTGACCGAAGCCCCGCCGGTAATGGTCACTTCTGGTTGCGGCGTGAGGTTCAACGTGTACCGAGGGTCGCCACCAGATTGTTCGGTCACGGTGCATTTCGTCCCTGCAGGCAGCAGGAACGGCGGGGTCTCAAAGAACGTTTGGCCTGCAGGCACAGTCAGGGTTACTGGAGACAGCGCGCCGAGACAGGGTGCCCCAAAGGTGAAGGTCGCAGGCGTAGCTGGAGCCTTATTCACTTCCTTCCGCAGGATTAGGTCTCCATCGGGTGGTAGCACGGTGAACCCTTCGTTTGGATCCCCGCATCTGCCGCTCACGGGAAGGTAACTCGTGAATCCATCGAGTGAGGGACCGGTCGATCCACCGGAATACGAGGCGACCCACCAGTAGTTCCCTTCTTGAAACGCCCCACCCGCAATTGCGGACTTCGCTAACGAAGCGGCTGAGTTCCCTGGGTCTGCTGAAATCGGAACCGTGGAAGTAAATTTCGGTACTCCGGTGCAGTTCGGTGCGACTGATGGTCCGTAAAGATTGAACGTCACCGTACCGCCAGCAGCTACGGGAACATTGCTCAAGGTAGCCGTATCGAAGATGCCCCCAGCGGGTCCAGAGGCTTGGGTGCTCAGTGCTGACTTCACAAACTTGTAATTAATGCACTTGTTTGGAAACGGTGAAGCGGCGCTGTCCTCACGGCTGTTGTCCCGGTTGCGACTCTGACCGGTGGCTATCGGCGCACGGGTATCCAGGAACCCTCCGTAGTCGGGATCGCCGTTAAGCACTTGTCCTAGCGCTCCGTTGCCCGGGCCTTTTAAGTCATACAGAAGAACGCAGGCCGAAAACGTCGTTACCGATTTCGCGTAGGTATGGGAAATCGGACCCCACGTTCCGGTTGAATAGTTTCCAGCAGGGCTAGTGTGCGAACCGTATACACCGCACCGTGGAGGGTTTGGTCCGTCGTTGTAGAACACCTTTTGCTTTCCCCGAAAGACCAGTGGGACCGAAGGATCGTCGGGGTACACCGAGGTAGCGTCCCCAATTTTTGGATTCGTGCCACCGTCGGAAACGCCAGTCGGCGAAAGCAACTGCGACCCAGCGCCCGAAACTGGATCGGGGTCTTGCCAATCGACGGCCCAGCCAATGGCGTAGCGCTCAACGTTGCAATCAGCAAGAAGGCTCGGCCAAAGCCAGTCACCAGAAATCGTGAGTGTATTGGAGCCATCTGGATTGGTCGTCAGTGAAACGTTCATCGGTTTTGTTGGATCTTGGTAGCCAACATCTGCCCGCGCTACCAGCGCAAGACCCAACATCGCACAGCACGAGGCCGCAACCGCAGCACCAATTCGTTTGAGCCAGCTACGTTGTAGGTGGGGTTTTGGGCTCGGTGTTGCGTTGTGGTGATTCATGATTCCTCCGTGTTGATTCATGAGTCGTCGAGTTAGTTGTGGCGCCAGTTTTCCTAAGTGAACGCCAGCGCGAGGGGCAGTCACCCCTCGTTACCGACTTACATGAGCAAAACCAAACCACTGAACCAAGGTTCAACTACGGAAGGCAACGAAACAAGGAAACTCCGGCTTATGACGGGCTTCGGCCACACGAAGGAACCGTTCCGGCCACAAACCGCCGAGGCTGGAGCCGGCCCATGGCCCAAAAGTAAGCAAGCATGGTTTCCAGGAACGAACTCTTCACCCCAGTCGAATATCAACCAGGGGGTGAAGGAGAAATTGGAAGGCCTGACTAGGGATTTGGCGGGGTGATGATTACCGCTGCGGTTGCGGTGCGGCCGAAGATTTCGGGACGGTACATTTCTTCGGCTTGGGTTGGGGCGGCGATGAACGTGCCGGGGGCGGTGGCTCGGGCAACGTAGGTGTACGTAAGGGTTCCGGGGGCCAAGCCGGTAGCGAACAGCAGCACGCGGTTGTCTTGGATCTCTACGTGATCAATGCCAAACCAGGAGCCATCAGCAACAGCTTCCCCGCCAGAAACTTCAGCTCGTGAGGTGGAGGTCAACCGGGCATCAAGTGGTTCGAGTCCGGCAGGAATGGGATCGTCGATGACCACGTTGCGGCGGGCTTGGGCAGTGCGGATCTTGAGGCTCACCCTCACCAGATCTCCAGCGGCGAACGTTGACACGCCGTTCACTGTCCGGCCGCCTGAGCCTTGGTAAGGCAGGTAGGTACGGTCAACAGCAAAGCCTGCGTCGAGTGCTTTGAGGTTTTTCGTCGCCGGTTCGTACCGTAGGCGCGCATTCCAAAATAGCGTCCCTGCTCCTGTGGCCTTGACGGTCAACGGCACGGAACCCTTTGCAGCACCACTGGATTGGGCGTTAAGCATCGGCGAGAGCTTGCTCATGGGAACCTGGGTGCTTTGGGCGGCTAAGGATCGACCGCTGAAAACTTTTTCATAAGCACTCGTGGTACCTAGTAGCACTTCGGCTTTGAAGTTTGGCGATGTTGGTTCCGCGGCACGGTAGTAGTTCACCAGCGCCGTGAGCGCGTAACCATTTTCTAAGGTGTTGTCCCAACGGCCTTGCTTGTCACGCTGCGCCAACAACCAACGAGCCATTTGTGGGGCCAACGGATTCTCGGGATCGGCCTTCACCAGCAGCGACAGCAACTCGGCCGTGTTGTGGGCATCGCCCGCATTCAGGTACGCCGAGCACGGGCAGACAAACCGGTCCCATGCTTCGCGTGAGGTTTCGTCTTGGAGGAAGGCTTGATCGGCTTCCACCCGCACCGAACTCAATAGTTCACCGAACAACTTGTTGACCCGGATGCCTTTCATTCCGCCCAACACCATGGCATTCACGAGGTGTAGTTGTTCGAGAATCGGCAGTTCTGCTCGCCTGGTCCACAGCTTGGCCATCAACTCGGGATCTGGCGCACCGGCGCGGGCAAGGGCATAGAGGATGTGGGCACGGTTGGGCCAAACCCCATCGACATCGGTAAGGGGCCGACGGAGACTTTGCGATTTCACATTGGCCACGATGCCGGTGAGATAGCCCGTAACCCTTGTAACCACCTCGTTGGGAACAGCAATGCCAAGATCACGTGCATCAAGCATCAGAATTAGTACGCGTGCTGAGAGATAGACGTCGGCATAGTTGCTGCCTTCCCAGTAAGCCAAGCCACCATCGGGAGTGAGGTAGTTCTGGATACGAGCCATTTCGGCCGTGATCGATTGTTTGAACTTCTCCCCCGCCAAGGAGGGTAACGGGAACTGGTCACGCAAATCGTTGAGCATCACAAGGGCCCGAAGGCGACTGGAACGTTGCTCTAAGCACCCATAGGGATATTCAACCAGGTAATCGACGCCATTTTGTAAACCCACTAAGGCACTACTCGCGGTACTGATTTCTAGGCCCCCAGAATCAGGAACGACGCCGAGTGGTGGAACGATTTGCTCTACTTCTTGCGCCCCGCTTGCTGTGGCGACAACTTGTCCGGCGGCAGCGACGGTTTCGAGACGGCGCGTAAGCAAGACGGGTACGGAGATTTGCACGGCGTCGCTTTCGAGTTGGCCGGTACCTCCGCCGGTGAGGGTTGCCTTGAGCTGCGCGTTCCAGTTGCCGAGTTTGTTTGCGCGCAGACGAAATCGAACTTCGGTTGGGCCAACCGGAAGGGTGATTGTTTGAAAGGGAGGGCCATCGATAGACACGGGAGAATCGGCGGGAAGCTCCAGGGTGAGCGTGACTTCACCAGATTTACCCGTTTGGTTTTGTAACACTGCGCCCGCTTCAAAAGCATCGCCGATAGCAACAAAACGAGGTAAAGCTGGCTGAACCATGAACGGCTGGGCAATTTCCAACACGCTGCTGGCGCCTCCAAAACGATCGTTGCCACTGGAGGCCACGGCAATCACTCGATAGCTGGTGAGCGACTGGGGAAGTTTCATGGGGATTGTTGCGGTTCCGAAGGCGTCGATCGTTGCACTACCTTGCCAATGGGCAAGCACTCGAAAGTCTGTGCGGAGGGTGATTTGGGGCCCACCCGCATCGTCGGCACGAGGTTTCGCGGCATCAAGGCCATCCCCCGTAAACAACGGCGCGGGACTCTGCGCTAACGCGCTCTCGGCTTGCACCCGTCCAAGCGCCTTTTGCTTGACTTCTCTGTCGCGCATGGCTGCTCGTTCTGTGAACAACGCATGCGTGCGGCTGTCCGACGTTTGCACGCGGTTCGGACGCTCTGCCCACAGTTGGGCCATCAGATCAGGCACCGTGTAGCCCGTGAGCCGCAGTACCCCTTCGTCGACCGCCCACAGGGTTACAGAACCATCGACGGGACCACCTTTGGCATCAGCTACCGAAACCGTGGCCGTAGCTGCCGATCCCGGACGATACGTGGACTTATCAGTTGCTACCTTCACCCCCAGTTTGCGCGTCGTTGGTGGAACCCGCAATGAAATCGAGCTTGAGAGCACTTCGGGTCGAGGCTCCTGTGCGGGACCGTCGGGCGTCTCAGTGATCGCCGGTGACAGCCGGAACAGGGTAACGGCTACGTGCACATTGGGTAGAGATTCGGCGGAGATCGGAACCGTTAACGAGGCAGCGCCACCGGTTACCGAGATTCGCTGGTAAGACACAATGTCATCACGCTCAACCGTTACGATACCTTCTGCTGCTGGCCATGGCGACTTCACTAGCACCTGCGCTTGGTCATCTATGGCATAGGTTTCAGCACCCGTGCTGAGCTCGATTGTGCTGGAATCCCGTTGACCAAACGATGCGCCTTGACCCAAAACATAGAGTGTGGTCCCCGCTTCAATGTAGTTACCGCTTGCATCGGTGGACTCAACGCGGATTTCGTAAGTTCCTGGCTTGTCTGGCGTTACAGCGAAGGCTGAAATAGCAGAAGCAGTAGTGAGCGCGGCAGTAGAAACAACGGTGGCTTTGGGTGCAAATGATCCGTCACTGTTGGCTTGTTCGGGCCAGTCCCAACGAACCAAGGAAGCTTTAACGGCCACTCCGGGCTGCCACTTTCCTTCAGACGTGAGGGCAGCCACCTGGGCGGAAATCGGCTTGCCTACATTGCCAAAATACGTCGGCGATTTCACACCCAGCGAGTAGTCACCAACGTGCACGAGCGTGGTTGCTCGGTTGGCGATCACCTGTCGATCAACGTTGGTAACAATGCCTTCAACAGTGACCGTAGAGGGAGAGTGACGCTTGTTGTTGACGGGAATTCGTACGCTTACTGATTGTTTCCCGGCACTATCGAGTTTGCCAACAGCCTCAGCAATTTGACCTTGCGCATTCTGGTCACCGCAGTTTTCGTACCAAAAGCACACATAGGACCACGAGAAGTTGCGGAGGCCAAGTTCTGGGTGACCTTCGGTTGGATCAAACGATGTTGGCGAAGCGGTGGCTACCCATCTGGTTTCCAGACCAGCCATTGGTGCACCGAAGAGGTACGCACCCGTCGATGAGCCAGTAACGGTTTCGCCGGGGAAATAGGCAGGACGATCCACCACAACGTCCACCTTAAAATCCGGTCGGCGATAGGTGGTCGAAAGGAACGAGGTTGTTACCGAGCCGTTCAGTGCCGCAATGATGTAATTCCCTTGGCGGGCAGTAGCTGGAAGCGTGAACACCACATCAAATCCACCGAGCGAGGGGCCCTGATCAACAGCAACTACGCCCTTCCACACTTCGCTACCCGTATCGTCGGTAACCACAACGCCAACCTTCTGGAGCGAGTTTGCGGCCAGACGCTTAACGTCTCGCGGGAACTCCACACGGATTAGACCTCGTGCGTGTACTTCTTCCCCGCCCTTGTACACCCCCCGATCGGTGAATAACGCACCGATAAAACGCTCGCCCACGGGAAGAGTGGGAACCTCAGGCAGCACAACACCAAGACCCGCTGCCGAGCCTTGATCCCCAGAAACTGCTCCTTCCACGACAGAGGGTTCGCCCCCTGGGGACAGGCCCCGCAAACCATCGTCAAACGGGATCGGCCCACCGCCAACATTCCACGAGGTTCGGTTGTAAGCCAGCGCCGATCCATCCCCAGCCGTCACCATAGCCACCAGTTCGCATGATTCCCGGGGAAACTGAACCGTGCGCTTTGCCGCCCCACCGGTTCCCCCCTTCGCGTCGCCGCTTGACACACACGATGGGGCCGGGATCTTTAGAAATCCCTTTGCATCGGTTGTGTCAACTCGCAAGGATTTCGTGTCCGGGACCGGCACGGCAACCGGCGCAGACCCGTCGTTTGGCATGTTGAATACTGGCAACGCGGCCACGCGCACCAGATCACCAGCGCCGGTGGCAGCAGCCGTGTTCAAGGAGCCACCTCCTACGCTGATTCCAGGCTTACCCGTGGCAAGCGAAGTAACCGCCACCAAAACGTCGAGTGGTGAACGTTTGATGGTGATGCCACGATCGGTACGTTGGATGATGGCAACCTGCCAATCGGGCACACTGCCATAGCTGCTCTGGGGCACAAAACGTTTGCCTCGAATCGCCACCAGGAACGTACCCGTGGCTTGGGGTCCACCAGGAAAATTGATGGGAAAATCAAACGAAGTATCGGGCGACTGCGTTGCTCGTGTGAGCACTACTTCTTTGGCGTCTCGATCGAGACCAAGCGTCTTGATGCCATCGGGCAACTGAGCGGTAAGCAATGTTGCCTGAAGCGTGTCGATCGTAAGCTCACGAACTACTTGATCCATGGCCGTAACGTTGCGGATAGGAATGGTGAGAGGTCGCAAGGTATTCGCGCTGACAAACTCGCCTGAAGGGAGTTGCACATACGCCCGCCGCCGACCGAAGCTCACTGTGGCGATGTAGCGATATCCCAGCTGCCGTCCGTTGACATCAGTGATGGTTGGATCCAACTCCACCCGGTAGGTGCCACCCGGGGCAATCGTGGCCCAATTAAGCGAAAGCGGGGAATCACCGTAATCTTTGTACCGGTAGGTTTCGGTGGCACCAGCGTTCCCCGCAGCATCAAGCTCCGTGATGGAGATCTTGCCGTTGAAATTCGAGCTAGGCACTTCGCTTCGTACCGAAAGGTTCAAGCCGCCCTCGGGATCACACTCTTTCGTGCAGTCGATCGATGCCAGCAAAGCGGTAGGTGTACGTACTGATATGGGCTGGATGAGCAAGCTGGTGAGTGGTCCGGATTTACTGGCGATCCCATCGGAGAATCGGAGTTGAACATCGGCATCCAGCGGCAAATCGCTTCTGTTTGCGCTCGTGGCGTTTGTTGCGGAAGGATCAGACCCCAGTGTCAACCAATGGCAGATGCTCTTGCGGGTTCCACGATCGGGGCAAGGACCAGATTTTCCTAATTCGGCGGGACGTTCGGTTATTTTCGCTGCAGAGAGTTCGCTAAGCCGGGCAACAAGTAGCGCCGCGCCCTTTGGATCGGCCAAGCGCATGGCCGCAAAATCGGCGGGGGACGGACGGTAGCGATCGAGATCCTCCACCACGCTTTGTGCAGCGAAGGTGACATGGGCAGCCACATCGGCTCCGTCGACCGGTTGATCGCACGTAACCAGAACCGCACCGTTAGCCCGCCCGGTGTTCCACGCTTTATCGGTTCCGTATTGCGTGCAGTTAACCCGTGGTGTATCAAATGACGAATCGATTGGCGTGGCAAGCGTGGTGCCATCAAGTGCCGTAACACCGGACAGTTTGACCTCAAAGTGCGTTGAGGCCGGCAGCTTGTTTGACGGCGTAAACGTTAAGACTCTCGTGGACGACCACCGAAACGAGCCGTCTACAGCAGGTTCTATTTGCACATACTTCTTTGGGTCCGCATTGGCCAGCGCGGCGATCGTCGTTTGCGTTTTGCCCTGTGCTTGACCGGACACTTGTCCTGTTCGTTGGTCAATCGTCGATAACGCAACGATGGGCCGGTCAAACACCCAACGCAGTTCGGTTGATTTTGTTACCAGGCGCAACTGGCCCTTCGGTGACGCAAGCACCAAGTGGAGCCGGCCATCACTCTTTGGGGCCTTCAGCACACGGTAGGGATTGGCGCCCGGGTCATTTAACTGCGCTGGGGTCGATTTACCCCCACGATCTGCCGGTACCTGTTCAGGAGCAAGAACCGGTGGTGAGGCAGGCGAAACCGGGGAAATCGGGGCCCGGGCCGCAGAAACACCAACACCCGAAGCCAACAGAGCAACCAGCACTCCCCCAACCACAACCCGAAAGCCTCCTCGTCGCACCAAGGGGAACCTCACCGGTGACGCGTTGGCGACCCGGGCCGAAAAGGGGTGCGAAAAGGTCAGTGAGACCTCATCGGGTGTTGCTTCAGGCTTGTGGATGCTCATGAATTACTCCGTTACCAGCAGCCTCGGGGAGACCGCAAAATCGAAACCCCGCAGCGTCGTCGACATCAAATGTTGGCGACGACCAAGGTGGCTTGTAGTGATCGTACGGTTGCTTTGACGCCGCTGGCCGACAATGCAGTTCCCGCCTCAAAGAAATCCTTGAGCAAGTTCCCAATCCCACAGCGTTCGGGTGTGCCGCCTTCACCGAGATGGAAGCGCCCAAAGGTTCAAGCGGCGTAACGGTTGACCCATCGAAGCCCAAAGTGCACGCTAAGCACCGCAACCATGCCGGGGATAGCCAACATCGGCTTGCCACCCGCCGCAGTCCAAATCTCAAACCCTCCAGCAAGAACGAACCCGGCCAAACCGGTAAGGACACCCACGGCTTTGGGGGCAAGCAACCGAGAAGGAACCCGCAAAGCCCCAGGAGCTGACCCGCTTCCCAGCAAACCGTTCCGTTCCTTCGCTGCAAGCACCAGCACCAACCCGGCGAGAACTACCAACGCCAAAGCCATGACGGGGAGCTTCTGTAGCCACCAGGCACCGCTGCCGACAGTCGCCGTCGGCAGAAGGTTGAAACGGCTCAAGATCACCGCCGCAATTGACAGTGCCGTGAAGTGCCACAGATATGACGTCATGGTCATGGTGTTTGCCACCACGACAAGCTTCCAAGCCTTGGCATTTTTGGTGAGAAACGCGCTGATCCGTGGCGCTGCAGCAATGGCAAACGAACACAGCCCGAATCCGTAAAACATCAACGCCAACGATGGCGGCCAGGTATTAGCAAACCGAGCACCGGGAACCGAAACCATGGCAAGGGGCCAAGGACCGAAAGCCACCAGCAGCCCGGCAATTGTCCACGAGCCTGCACCGAAGGTCACCAAGCGAGCCCCACTTGGAAGATGCCCATCTTTCCAAGCAAAGCCCAACATTTGGAACAGCAACCAGCCCAACACGATATTGATTTGCGGAACGAAATGGATACCAGAAAATCGGGCTGCTTCACCAACGGCAAACAGTGCGATAAGTACACCTACGAAACGCATTCCATGAGCACGGTACAAACGCAGTGTTATGGGTGAAAGCGCCGTATCAGCCACATAGTTGGCTAGGAACCACAACGGAATGGCAGCCACCGCAACCGCCTTGTCAGCGAGTGAGGAAAATCCTAGGAACCGCCCGGCCACGATCACGCAAAGCCACGTGCCCGCCAACCAAATCGATGGCGTGGTCAGCCGCAACAAACGAGCCCGAACCCACGAAGCGTTTTCTTTCCCGGCCCGGTGATGGGCGTCAAGGGAAGCAGCGTTTGAATAGCCACCGATACAAAAGAAGACCGGCATCACTTGGAAAACCCAGGTGAGAATGTGCAGGCCCCGAACCTGATCGAGGGCATTGGCACCCGAGAGCGAACCGTTAACCATCCGCACATCAGCGGCAATCCAATGTCCCAGAGCAACCGCGCACATTGCCACCGCTCGGTAGGCATCAATGGCCCGGTTTCTGGTCGACGGGGTTGCCGCCAATTGTGCCGAAAGGTTAGAGCTCGACCTTGCATCGGGCGAAGTTCGTTGCAGAAGCGCAG
>JAYSVF010000270.1:0-42045 GCA_043718695.1 Acidimicrobiia bacterium
AGGTAACGGTGATCAGCCAAGGCGGAAGCCGTTCGTTTATTCTTGTTGGCACGGTTCGCTTTGGCAATGCAGATTCTCCCGGCGGTGCGACATTCGCGCTGTTCGATTTGCCGACGGCCCAGTCCTTCGTTGGCAAACCAGGCGAGATAGACGCCATACAAATCGCCGCGAATCAGGGCGTAACGCAACGTGAACTTACCAATCGTGTTCAGAAGGAACTGGGAACGAGCACCACGGTGTTGACGGGCGCGGAGATTACGAAAGAGACGCAAGATGCGATTGCCAGCGGGCTGAGTTTCTTCAATATTTTGCTGTTGGTGTTCGCAGCCATTGCCTTGTTTGTCGGTTCGTTCATCATCTACAACACGTTCTCGATCATCGTCGCGCAAAAGCAGCGAGAAAACGCGCTCCTCAGAGCCGTTGGTGCCAGCAGGACACAAATTGTCACTTCGCTACTTGTCGAATCCGTCATCGTGGGACTGATCGCGTCGGCTTTTGGATTCGTTGCCGGTATTGGAATGTCCTCAGTGCTGAAAGGTTTCATGTCGACAATTGGCTTTGAGATACCCGCGGGAGGGACGGTACTTCGCGCCAGAACCGCGATCGCTTCGTTCGGCGTAGGTGTTTTAATGACCGTCTTCGCGGCGGTGTTTCCGTCCATTCGGGCTTCGCGTATTGCGCCAGTTGCTGCCATGCGTGATGTGGCGATTGATCGCTCGGCCACGTCCAAAAAGCGACTGCTTGGCGGGGCCATTGTGTCCATCATCGGGGCAGTACTTCTTGCTTTCGGTCTTAGCGGAAACGCCAAGCAGCTCGGTGTTGGTATCCCGCTGCTCTTCATCGGAATCTTTGTACTGGGCCCCCTGATCGCTCGTCCCGTCGCCGGCGTAATTGGCTCACCGCTTCCCGGTGTAGTCGGCGTGACTGGCATACTGGCTCGCCAAAATTCCATGCGCAATCCGAAGCGCACGGCACGCACGGCTGCTGCGCTCATGGTGGGAGTTTCATTGATCACCGGGATTTCGGTGATGGCGGCTTCGATAAAGACCTCTATTCGCTCGATCATCAGTGATCAGTTCGTTGGCGATTTTGTGGTGAACACTCGCACCCAGGGCTTCGGTGGGCTTCCTCCCGAGCTTGTCCAGAAACTCAACGCGCTACCCGAAGTGGGATCGGCGGCAGGTTTGCAACTTGGCTTTGGAAAAATAAAGGGCAAGAAGAACGCCGCGGCGGTTTCGGTGGTTGATCCGAAATTGGTGGCTTCCGTTTTCGATATGAGATTTGTGAAGGGGAAGGCAAGTGACCTCACCGCAGATGGGATCCTGGTAAGCGAGAAACGCTCAGACCAAGACCGGCTTGTCATGGGGTCCATTGTCACGGTGAGTTTGCTTGACGGTGTTGAACACCCACTGAAGGTGCAGGGCATCTACGAAAAGGATGAGCTCGCCGGTCCTTACACAATCAGTGACGAGTTGTTCCGCACGAGCGGGGCGGACCAGCTCTACTTTGCTGTTTTTGGCAAGGCTGCACCGGGTGTTAGCCAGTCGAAGCTTCTTAGCGCCGTCAAGACCGTGACGAAGGACTACCCCACAGGAAAGCTGCTCGACCGATCCTCCTACATCAAGGAACAGGCCAAACAGTTGGATCAGTTTGTGAACCTCGTCTACGGACTCCTCGCGTTGGCGGTGGTGATTGCCATCTTCGGAATCGCCAACACCTTGAGCCTCTCGGTCTATGAACGCACCAGAGAACTGGGCCTGTTGCGTGCCGTTGGCGCGTTTCGATCTCAGGTGCGTTCGACGGTTCGCTGGGAGTCGGTGATCACCGCGCTTTTGGGCACAGCGCAAGGGATCGTCATTGGAGTTTTGCTTGGCTACGCCGTCATTGTGTCCCTGCGTAGCGAAGGCGCTCTCCGTTTTAGTCTCCCGGTCACGACGTTGATTGCCGTGGTTGTGCTCGCCATCGCAGCGGGGGTTATCGCGGCGATTCGACCAGCTCGACGGGCTGCAAAGCTCAACATCCTCCAAGCCCTAGCTCGGCACTGACAGCTGCGTTGAAGGTGCCGCGATTTCCGCAATGACCTTTGCCCGGGCGTTTCGTTACTTTGGTCCTGTGCTTCGAGATCTGTCTGTGTGCATAGTAAGGCATGGCTGCTCTGCATTCGTCGTCTAATACCGCGATCGATGACCGGCGTGAGGTTACGGAGACCTTTGGTGAGACCGGTCTCGTCTGGGATGAGCAAAGTGGTTTAGAACGCTGAGGTAATGGGTATGAGAGAAAAGGAAGCATCGCAACTACGTGGTGCAAATAGTTTCAAGGAGGATGGACGATGAACGATCCATTGACGTTACTGAAACAAGATCATAAAGAGGTCAAGAAGCTACTCAAGGCGTTAAGGCGAACCGAGGAAGGTCCGACTCGCCGTTCGCTGCTTGCGGATCTTGACCGATCCATTGCGTTGCATGCCACGCTGGAGAGCGAGATGAGTGCTTCTGCGAGCGCAGGAATCAGCGAGGCGGCCGCTCGTCAAGGCGAGCTGGAGCATGAACTGATCAACCGATCGCTGAGCAATCTTCATGACCTCGCCGTTTCCCCGGAGTTCTGTGTGGCTGTTGCCATGTTGGGTGGTGGTTTCAAGCACCATGTCAAGTCCATCGAGCGTCAGGTGCTTCCGCAACTAAAGGAGGCGTTGGGGAAAGAAGGTTGGTGGTCACTCGGTGACCACATCGCCGTCGCTCGGTCTGATGCCCTCTTTCGGCCCGAAACACCACGCCCACTGCAGGTAGTAAGCGCGCCTACGACAAAAACGCTTAGCAAACTACCTCCCGCAAAAACCGCAACCGCTTGACGAAGAGACGATGAATCGCGCAAAAACTCCTGATCGGATGTTCATCGTCAACGAAGGAATACGGCTTCTGATGCCTAGGAGTGGAACCTCATGACCCCTTCACGCCGGTCATCCTGAACAAGAAGCAATTTCACAAACCCAGTCCTTACCCGCGACGACTGAAGCAAGCTGGCTGACCATCTTGCTGGCTTGCAGGGTCATTCTCGCAGTGTGTAGCGAGGATTGTAGAACTCAAATCCGCGAGCGGAGCTCACAGCAGTTCCATTGAGATCGATAAGCCGGCCCAAGGAAACGCCACCAATCGCTCGTCGTCCCGACCAAATGGCGGTGGCGGTTGCGGTGCCATCATCAATGGTTACGGCAAGCGATGGCATGCCGCTTTTTGGAATCGCTTTGATGCGTGTGATCGTGCCTCTGATCGTTACCTCTGAGCGTGCGACAACGTCACGGATAGCTGTGGCTTCAGGTAAGGCTTCGTTAGCTGGTTGAGTAGTGCGATCTGTGCGATCTGTGTTGGGTCGCATTCGATCAAAAAGTCCCATGGCTATTTTCCTTCCACGGTTGGCGATAAGAGTGCGTGCCGCACGGCGTGTTCATCTTCGGCGGATCCAGTTAGCAACACAATGGTTTCGTCGCCTGCAAGCAAAACCATGTCGGGCGCAGGAACGAGCACATGGCCGGCCCGAATGACGGCAACAACCGCAGCTTCGCGGGGCATACCGGTTTCGGAGATTTGTCGACCAACCGCAGGTGAATCCGCAGTGAGGGTAACTTCGGAAATGTTGGCTCGGCCGCGCTGCAATGAAAGGAGTTGCACTAGTGCTCCTACCGATACCGCTTCCTCGACCAGAGCTGAAAGTAGTTGCGGTGTAGATACGGCAAAATCGACGCCCCACATCTCGGTAAACAACCATTCGTTGCGGGGGTTGTTGACACGAGCGATTACTCGGGGGACACCGAATTCCTGTTTGGCAAGCAATGAGATCACCAGGTTGTCTTCGTCATCACCGGTAACGCAGGCGAAGACATCGGCCTCTCTGGCTCCCGCAGCACTAAGCACTCCCACATCGCAGGCATCACCGAATATCCAACTGACTCCGAATGTCGCTTCTTTACTGCGGGATTCCACAACGGCAGCGGTTTTGTCGATGATCCGAACCTCGTGGCCCGAACCTGCCAGGCGGCTAGCCATATGGCGACCAACGCTTCCACCTCCGGCAAGAAGTACCAACATCAGTGACCCCGTTCTGTGGTTGCGTTCAGATCAACTGAGTGACCGCGAGTAATTGCAATATGGATGTGATCGTCTTGCTGCAAAAGTGCTGTGGTGTTGGCCAACGTTGCGGTACCGTTTCGGTTCAGGCTGATGATTCGAGCGTCGTGGAGGGACTCAAACGCAGCAATTGACACACCTGCTAGTGATGAAGGGATCCGCAGTTCGCGAATGTCGATGGTTTCCGTTGGGTCAGACCACTGTGACTTGCCGATATCTGGGAACAATTGTCCTGATACCCGCCCAACCGTCCAGGCGACGCTGGCGACCGTGCTGATGCCTAGGCGTCCGTAAACAGCTGCTCGTTGCGGGTCGTAGATCCGGGCCACAACTCGTTGCGCTCCAAACAACTCACGGGCCACTCTGGCGATGAGAATGTTCGAGTTATCGCCGCTGGTGACCGCAGCAACTGCGGTGTTCTGCGTTACCCCTGCGGCTTCAAGCACCTCTCGGTCGAAACCAATGCCTACGACGGTGCGCCCTGTGAAGTGGTCACCTAGACGACGGAACGAATCGGCTCGCTTGTCCACGACACAAACGCGCCAGCCTTCCCGGAGTAACTGATGGGCCAGGGTGGACCCAACTCGACCGCATCCAACGATGACGGCATCGACGGCGTGCCTGTCCGCGGTACCAGTTCCAACTGCGCCCTCTATGGTGGGCGTCACTTGCTGAGAATTAGTTTCTTCGCTCATAGTTTGCCTGTTTCGATGAGATCTTCGGTAGTGGTGCGCTGCTCAATGTCGAGGTGAACCGGGACGGAGACAACGGCGGTGTGCGGTCGATAGAGCAGTTTTGCTTTAAGGGCGAAGGCACTTTGGTTGTGCAGCCATTGCGTCTTCCAGGCGGTGACAAATTCTGGAATGACCACGGTAATGATGTCATCTGCGTACAGACGATCTAATTCATCAATGAACTCAGTAACAGGGCCGGTAAGTTCGCGGTAAGGGGAGTAGAGCGTATGAAGCTCGATTTTCATATCGAACTCGTGCCATTGCTTTTCCAGCTCTTCGCGTTCCTCATCGGTTGAGACCACTGACACGGCCAGAATGCGATCGGGCCGCAAAGAGGATGCGTACGTAACAGCATGAAGCACGCCTTTGTTTACGCTTCCCACCAAAACCACCATGGTGTGCGTTTCCCGTCGAGCTCGATACCCAACTGGTACTGCAATAGATTCTTTGCATTGTTTGTAGTGGCGTCCGACGGCATTAAACGCAAGAACCAGGATTGGAATCAACACTGCTGGGATCCAGGCGCCCTCAGAAAATTTGGAGACCACCACGATGATGGCGATAAGCCCCGTGGTGGCTGCGCCGATGGCGTTGATGGTGATTCCGAACTTCCAGTTTTTCTCTTTCAGTTTGAGGTGATGCTTCACCATGCCGCTCTGACTGAGGGTGAATCCAGTGAACACACCAAACGCGTAGAGAGGAATCAGCTTTGAAATGTCACCATCAAAAATTACGATCAGTGCACCTGCGATTAGAGCGAGAAACAACACACCATTGGAGAACACTAGGCGGGCGCCCAGGTTAGAGAACTGGCTTGGAAGGTAACGGTCACGGGCAACGAATGACGCCAGGCGTGGAAAGTCGGCGTAGGCCGTATTGGCCGCCAGAATCAGGATGAGGAACGTAGCAATCATGGTGAGCCAAAACATCAGGCCCTTGCCGTTGTAAATGTGCTGGGCCATAAGTCCAATGCCGTTTCCATCAGACTCACCGCGGAATGGCTTGAGGTGGGAGGCGATTACTGATACTCCCAAGAAACAACTCCCCAAGATTGCGCCCATCCAAACCAATGTCGTCGACGCATTCTTCCCTTCCGGTTTTTCGAATGCTGGAACCCCGTTTGATACTGCTTCGACGCCAGACAGTGCGACCGCGCCCGAAGAAAACGCCCGTAACAACATGTACAAGCCCAGCTGTTTCTGGCTGTTCGCCAACTCGCGGGCTTCTTCGGAAAGCATCGATGCTGGGATGGGGCCGAGGTGCTGTACAAAGATCCGGTACAAACCGGTAACGATAAGGATAATCAACATGACGATGTAGAAGTACGTTGGCCCAGCGAATGCCGTTCCCGATTCTTTTACGCCGCGTAGGTTGATGACCGTCATGATTACGATGCACGCAAGGCACACGGGCACGATCCACGCTCTACCAAAACCTGTCGCCGTACGGATAGCAAGCACCCCGCCAGCAACGCTCACGGCAACAGTCAAAATATAATCAACCAGCAACGAAGCCGCGGCGACAAGCGAGGGAATTTTTCCAAGGTTTTCGCGGCTCACAATGTAGGCACCACCACCAGAGGGGTAAGCCATGATGGTTTGACGGTAGGAAGCCACCACGATGGCCATGAGTACGCACACCACGAGGGCAATGGGCACAAGCGGACGAAATGCCATTGTGCCCACGCTGGCTTGCAGAACGATCACTACCAGGATTTCATCGGTCGCATATGCCGTTGAGGAAATGGCATCGGAGGCAAACACCGGAAGTGCGATGAGTTTTCTGAGCCTTTGGTGTTGTGCTTCGGCGCTGGAGATCGGCTGACCGAGCAATACCCGTTTAAGTAGAGCCATATGGTGAAGTATGCCCAGACCTCGGGGAGGGAGCTAGGGTCTTAACGTGTTCTTAGCGCGTAGAAGCTTCTTCTTATCGTTCTAGGTTCGCCACTGAATTGTCTGGCTTAACGGCGAGCGTGACCTGGTGGTCTACCTTGGCAGCTGCTTCGCCAACTCGAATCGGTAGCCGATACCGGCTTCGGTGATGAAGTATCGCGCCTGCCCTGGCACGGGTTCGAGCTTGCGCCGAATGTGGGCCATATGTACTCGTAAGTAGTTTGTTTCATCACCGTAGGCCGGGCCCCAAACGTGTTGAAGGAGTTGGCGTCCCGTCAACAGTCGACCTGCGTTGCGCACGAGCACTTCAACAAGACCCCATTCAGTTGGGGTGAGGCGAATTTCCCCGTGCTCGTTGCTGATCTGTTTGGCTACGAGATCGATAGTGAAATGCGGAGTAACAATTTTTGCTTCGGTTTCTGATCCGTCGGCCCCAGCGCTTGAGCGCCGCAACGATGCCCGAAGTCTTGCTAATAACTCGCCCATGCTAAAAGGTTTCGAAATGTAATCGTCAGCACCGGCATCGAGCGCAACAATCTTGTCGCTTTCTCCATCGCGTGCGGAGAGCACGAGAATTGGAATAGCGGTCCAGCCGCGCAACCCATAAATCACTTCAATGCCCGACATCCCAGGTAGGCCCAAATCCAAGATCACGGCATCGGGACGTTTTTCAGTCGCAAGGCGAAGAGCCTCCTCCCCAGTGCTAGCACCCAGAACCTCATACCCTCTGGCCCGCAAATTGGCAAGAAGTGCACGAAGTATTTGCTCGTCATCGTCGACGCAGAGCACGATGTGGGTGGGTGAGGTCATGCGGGGGCCTTCGTTTCATGCTGGTCGAAAAGTGGCAGCACTAACTCGGCGGTCAAACCACCGCCAGGCGTATCTCGCAGATTCAGCGATGCACCGATTGCTTGAGAAAGCCCACCGGCGATCGCCAGGCCGAGCCCCACGCCGCCTCCATAGTTTGTGGCGGTTGTTCGCCCCGGCGCAGTGGGAGCGATGCGTTCAAAAGGTTCACAAACCCGGGCCCGGTCAGCTGCAGTAATCCCAGGGCCCCGATCGATAATCTGCACGCGTACCTCCCTGTTGTGCACTGCCGCACAGATGGTGACTGGCTCGCTGTTGGGTGACCAAGTTAGGGCATTGGCGACGAGATTGGCTACGACTCGTTCCAGCAACGGGGCGTCAGTCAAAATGTCGGGAAGGTCCATCGAAACCGTCGAGACAACCCTCGTGGAATCGGCTCCGAGTGCACCAATTACTGATGGCAAGATTTCCTCCAACGACGTAGCCCGAAGAATTGGGCGAAGCGTTCCGGATTGCAACCGGCTGAAATCGAGGAGATTGGTGACCATTGTGCTTAAACGATCGGTATTGGTTTCTATGCCGGTAAGAAAATCGCGTTGATCTTCGGGCGACCACTGAACCTCACGGTCTTGAAGGCTGTTCACTGCAGCCTTGATTCCGGCCAGCGGGGTGCGAAGATCGTGAGAGACCGTTTGTAAGAGCGCAGTCTTCAACGAATCGGCTTCGCGAAGTGTGGCTGATTCTTCAACGACTTCACCGGCGCGGGCTTGATGAAGTGCTGAGGAGAGTTGGCTAGCAAAGATGGGAACGAGCCGTTGTCCACGAGCGGAAAGTGCGCTCCCAAAACCAACCGCCTCAGTATCGTGATCGAGTTTGGCTACCACCACGGGGGTTTCGTTAGCGTCGCCATGTTGTTCGTCGGTGGCCAGGGTGCTTCGCAGTTCGACCCGTCGCAAGCCAAGAGCTTGGCGCATCTGATTGGAAATCAACGCAAGATCATGTTGGCCATCACCAGTTCGACCAGCAGCGAGTTCGGCGAGAATTGTGGCATCGTCTACCGCTTCGAGTGCTTCAGCGGAACGCCGTGAACTGTTGGATACAAACGACGACGTCACGATCGCCACAGTGAGAAATATCGCCAATTCTCCGAGGCTTCTTCCGCTGCTGATACGGAGTGTGTGCAGCGGTGGCACGAGAAACCAATTGGCCAGCAGCGGCCCAGCAAAAGCGCAAAGCAACGCAGGGCGAAGCCCACCAACTCCAGCGCTTACCACCACAAGGAGCAGGTAAACACTGAGTGTTGTGCCGAGATCCCCGTTGTGTTTCGACGCAATGGCCGTCACGATAACTAACGCCGCCAATGACAGCCCGGTGCCGAGCCACAAACGTTTCCGTCCTAGGGCACCAGTCGTGGGACGGCGGAGCAGCGTGGCCGGGCGAGCCTTCTTAACGTCCTCATCAGCAATGACGTGCACCTCCAACGGGCCGGCGCGGCGAATCACTTCGCGAACGATCGAGCCACTGGTGAGTTCCGAGAATCGGCTTCGTCGAGACGCGCCAACTACGAGACGAGATGCGTGCATGGCTTTCGCGAACTCAACCAGTGCACCAGGAACGTCATCATCGGCGAGTTCGTGAAATGATCCGCCAAGGTCGGCTAGTAAGGCTCGATGCTCATCGAGCAATGTACTGGAGCGTCGAGGGCGACCCAGTGAATCGGTCAACCCGCTGTGGGCATCGACAATATGCACACCGACTAGATCAGCTCGGGTGCGAAGCGCAAGGCGCGCTGCTCGACGAATCAGAACGTCGTTACCTTGTGCGCCAGTGACCGCCACCACCACAGGTTCGCTTGAATCAGCATTCGCGCCGCGGAGACCATCGGCTAACCACAACAACGCGTGTCTGCGCAGCGTCATAAGCGTTTCGGGAGAGGACCACTGAGAAACCAAGTCAGCTTGATCGGTGGCCCCGAAAACCTTCCCGTGGGCGATGCGCCGAAGCAGTGCCTCAGGAGTCATGTCTACGAGCTCGATTTGTTCGGCACGGCGCAGAAACTGATCGGCAACGAGCGGAGCTGGTCTTCGGCCCAGGGCCGCGGTCATCACATCGGCGAGCGATTCGATGTGTTCCACCCCCAAGGTGGTAATGACATCGATTCCGGCATGCAAGATGTCCTCAACATCGTGCCAGTGATTTGCCAAGTCATCAACCAGAACTACCTGGGGCCTTCTGGCCAGCACTGCTTTGGTGTCGAGTTCGATGGCTTCACCGCAGTGTCGGATCTGTCCCATCAACTCGTGCGTCAACGGTCGGCCATGATCATTGACGTACCCAGCCACCACATCGGCACCGCGTTCTTGACGGCGAATGCCTTCACTCAGCATGGCAAACGTTTTGCCTACCCCCGGCGCTGCCCCGAGGTAGATACGCAGCTGACCTTGTCCCATCCCCTCAGTCTGCCTGACGTTCTGCAGTATATGTTTTGGCAAGTCCTCGATTGAGAATGGCTCGCCAAGGTTTACGCTGACCTCGTGGCAATCACCATCCCCTACCTTGATACCTCCAACATCACCTGGATAGTCCCCATGTTCGTCCACGCCCCTAAAGGCTAACGACTCGCTGGGGACGATCCCTGCTTTCGGCAAGTCACAACCCACCTAGTCTTTCGTCTGTGACCACCGATGCGGGTTCACGAAACGGCTCGGATGTCTGAGTACCGAACACACTTTGCTCTTGGTGAGATGTGGGTGTTGCCGGTAAGGGTTGTCTGTGCACCTTTGATCTGGGACTTTCGACCCTATTCAGCGAGCGACGCCTGACCTACGATGCACAAATGCAGTGGAATGGAGAGCGTTGATGAAACGGTTCGAATACATCGTCGGTGTGGAGTGGACCGGAAACGGTGGATCGGGTACGTCCACGCCGAAGTACGGTAGGGACTCCGAAATTTCCACGAGCAACAAGCCGACGATTCTCGGGTCGGCGCCTCGTGAGTTCGGTGGCGATGGCCGCAACTGGTCACCGGAGGACTTCTTCGTCGCAGCCGTGAGCCAATGTCATATGCTTACCTACCTCTATTTATGTTCGCGAGCCGACATTGTGGTTGAGTCTTACGTGGACAACGCCGTGGCCACGCTTGAGGTCGAAGGTGCGTCGGGTGGCAAGTTCACGACCCTTGAATTACACCCGAAAGTTGCCATCTCAAAAGGTGACCCCGTCATGGCCCAGGACCTGCACGCCGCAGCATCGAGCGGCTGCTACGTCGGGACCTCCGTCAGCTGTCCAGTACGCGTTGTCGGCACCGTCACGGTGATCGCGCCCGTGAACGGCTGATCGCAACACGCCATCTCCGAGGACCTGACAAGTCGCGACGATTACCAACAGGCCGATGAACCAGCGTTGCAGTGAAGTGGATTCGTGGGTGCTGGCGAGCCGACTGCCGATTGCAACTTCAACGAGAGTGCCGGAATGTGCGTTTGAGATCAGAAACCGTTCCGGCCTGTCCATGCGCCATAACCGCCGATGACATCAGAAACATCGCGAAAACCTTGTGATCGCAGCAAGCTCGAAGCGATGGCTGATCGGTAGCCGCCAGCGCAGTACACCACGGTTGGTGCTGCGGGATCGAGCGTACCTAGGCGCTCAAGTAGGTCCGGAAGGCTGATTGTGAGTGCACCAGGGATGGTGCCCTGGGCAACTTCACCAGGGTTTCGTACATCGATAACCACCAAGCCCGAAACCGTCGTCATCCGGTCGGCCAACATGTCAGCTGACAGCCTCGAGAGTGGCTCGACATGTTCAGGGTTCATCACGAACGTCTCGATTGGATTAGCAAGTGCACCTAGTACATTGTCGAAACCGATCCGCGCCAGGCGAACGGAGGCTTCAGCTTCAAAACCGGGGTCCGTCACTAACACAATCGGAGTTCCAGGCTGCATGACCTCTCCCGCGTACTCCGCGAAACGCCCTCCCATGCCCACGTTGACTGATCCAATGAGATGGCCAGCCGCGAACGCCACTTGGTCTCGCCCGTCGAGAACAATCGCCCCGTTGGTTTGCTGTTCTAAGACCTCGGCGAGATTAAGCGAAGCAATGCTTGCACCATCAACTAGCAGATCACGAAGCTCCCGGTTGCGGTTCGCTGCAAACGAGAAATACAGGGGCGCAACTGACTGACCGGAAGTGACTGCCTCGACGAACTCGGCCTCGCTCATAGGTGAGAGTGCATAATTGGTGTGCCGCTGCTCGCCAATGGTTGATACCGTCTCCGTTGACAGGTTCTTGCCGCATGACGACCCTGCACCGTGTGCGGGGAAGACCTTTGTCTCGTCGGGCAGAATTAGCAGCCGTTCATGAAGCGAGTGGTACAACTGCCTGGCCAACTCGTCGGCGGTCACTCCAACTGACGCGAGTAAGTCAGGGCGCCCGACATCACCAATGAACAGCGTGTCTCCCGTGAGAACACCGTAGGGTTCCTTCGTGGTGCCCTCTGGATACACCACGATACTTATCGATTCGGGTGTGTGTCCGGGAGTCTCGAGAATCTCCAGCATCACGTCACCCAAATCGATTCGATCTCCGTTACTAAACGTCTCGATTGGGAATTCGGTGCGTCCCATGGCAGCACGACCAAACCCGATTGATGCACCAGTACTAGCTGCTAACTCCAGATGGCCCGATAGGAAATCGGCGTGGAAGTGTGTTTCTAAAACCTTCACGATCGTGAGGCCATTGGACTCGGCGTCGCTCAGGTACTCGGCGATATCGCGCTGTGGATCGATCACCACCGTTCTTCCTGTTTTCGTGTCACCGACCATGTAGCTCGCGTGCGAAAGGCATCCAAGATAATACTGTCGAAAAAACATGGCTCTAGGCTCCGTTGACCTGTGATGTAAAGATTCTCGTCTCGCCACAACAAGGGGACTTTCGTCTGAGACGTAGCATCCGTTTTCGGATTGGACACTTTTTCTCGAGACATCTGCTCGGGACTTTTGGCCCTAGGCCAACCGCTGAGAATCTGCCAACATTTCTAGTCTCATCGGTCATTGTTTGATTTGTGAATACTCGAACAATGACCAGTTCGAACGGAAGCGGAGGGACCATGAACTTTTCGGTTATCGGAGTCGCAAAACAACACGATGTTGACTTTCTCTTTGAGCCGACCGTGTGGCTCAAACCCATCTGCGAGGTGACTCCGCAATACTGCGGTCTCAAGGATCAACATGCCAATGATCAGGACAGACCTTCAGATGTCACCCGATCGCATGATCAACGCTGAAGTTGGGCCGGGGCGCGCATCCCAGGAAGCATTGAGTTGACTTGCGATCAAGCCGGGCCGCATCGCGGCCTTTCATCATTTCTTCAGGTCGATACTCAACGGCAATCTACCCGTCAACAATCACCGAGCAGCAATCTGCCGAGAAGCAATCAGTTCAGCAGAAAAGATGCCCACTAAAACAGCCAACAGGAGGAAAACCATGAGCAGAAACGATCGTCATCTTGAGGATGTTCTACCGGAGAACGCCTCTCCTGCAATTGAGCTACGGGTTTATAGAAACGGAAATCCGCCGAGCATCCTCCAGGTCGAGGGCATGGATGAGGCCCGTTCGATGCTGGCTCAACTCAACGAACAGGAAGGGACACGAGCGGAGTTTGTCGCGGCTGAACCATGGCATGTTGAGGACTTTCGCGAACATGATCAACTTCCCGAAGACGAGCTTGAATTCAGCGACGACCTCTAAGTGTGTTGGAAGCGATCCAAAGCCGAAACAAGTGCCTGTACTAGTTAGTGCGCCGCTGCGATAAGGATGCCCTCAGTCGCCGATGGTCGAAGCTTTTGACGTGCGACGGCAAGAACCAGCAACGTTACGGCTCACTGGGTCTTCTGTATGCATAGCATCTTCTTGTCTGTTGTCGATTTGTGCGCTGACTTTCGGGCCGGTGTCGCCTGTCGATGAGACCGTAGAAGAATGGCGAAGGCATTGAAGAACCTCGTCGTCGGTGGTTTGGGAAAAGTCTCTGTACCACTGGCCGACTCCGGAAAAGTTCTCTGGCGTTTCGACACAAATGAGTTCGTCTGCATCGTCGATCATCCGCTTGTTCCAATCGGCTGGAGCGACGGGTACGGCAAGTACAACTCGCTTTGCACCACGGGCTCGCGCAATGTGACACGCCGCCTTGGCCGTTGAGCCGGTAGCGATACCGTCATCGACGATGACTATGGTTTTGCCAGTGAATGGGATTTGAGGACGGTCACCCCGAAATTGTTTTGCCTTACGTTCAACCTCAGCCATTTGCCGTCTTTCAATCGCGGCCAAATCCCGCTGGCTCACACCGGCGATCCTCACCACTTCGGGGTTGATAATCCGTGCGCCATCTTCGCCGACGGCACCCATGCCTAGCTCCGGTTGCCACGGCACCCCGATCTTGCGCACAATGATCACGTCTAAGGGAACTCCCAGCGCCTGTGCGACCTCGGCCGCAACGGGCACACCCCCTCTCGGGAGCCCTACTACCACCAGATCCTGGCCCCGTAAATGTTCAAGTCGTATGGCAAGTCGGCGCCCTGCATCCTTGCGATTGATGAACATCCAGTCCTCCTAAATTCTCCTGTGCTTCGGTGCTGCAGGGAAGGTTTGAGTGAGTCACCGACTTTGAGTCAGTCACCGACGAAGTGAAAATGGTCGTTGTATCCGTTGCCCGCGGTTGTGGGGCACTCATTCGGAGGCCTTTCGCTACTCATCACCAACGACAAACGAATCGCCGCACTCATCAAGCGACCGCAAGAAACCAACATCGCTTTGTGATCTGTTCCGGGCGATCCTGTCTGCCTCGTTGTCGGTTTGAGTTAGGTCTCTTCGATGGTGTTTGCCATGGTTGATGCGGCACACGCCAAGACGACAGCATCGCGGCTCAGTGCTTCGTCAACGAGTCTCACGTGCGTTGCATCTCGCACCCATGCGAGTTGATCGGTAAACAAACGATGGACGAGATCTCCATATCGTTCTGTTGCCCTACCTGACACACTTACGGTCTCATCTCTTTCTCAGGGTCCGACTCACGCAGATAGATGAACCAGTAGACGACACCAACCTTGAGTGCCCTGCCAAGGCCAAAAATCAAGAGTGCTCGCTCAGAAAAGAACTCCGAAATCGGAAGGAAGTACCGAAACGATTTTCCCGACGATGCCCGATCCGAGTTCGTCCCACATCACGCTTGTGACCACGCGAATTGCGTCTTCTGTCTCAGAGACGCCTTTCAATGAAGTGGCATTGTCGATTCGGTCGACAAACTCCTGAACGGTCATCTTGTCGATACCGTCGTGGGGACTCCAACCCTCCCAAAATACGCCACGCAACAGCAACGGAAGTTGAGCCGATAGGTGTGCCGCTACGGGAAGGGGTAGTCGTTCGCGAAGGGCCTGAAGAACGTTACGAAGAATCGATAGAGCCTCGAAACGGTCGTCAAGGTTTAGCTGCTCGTCGATGCTGTTAAGCCACCTTCGAGCATGCTCAATTGATGATCCAAACGGGTCGTTGTGTGACATGGCCGTTAGCTCAGCAACAAGGCGATCGGCTGGTGCGGATGAACCCAGAGGGGATCTGCATCGAACTCAACCAGACTGATGGGATCGGAAAAATCGCAACTCCAAAAGCCTGATCGACCCGTTTCGGGTCGGAGATGGTCCCGAACAAGAGGGTGATGAATCTTTGTGGCAAGGTCGATGACACGCATTGTTTCCTCCGGTTGTATGGCGACTTTCGCTATGCCCATTTAGCGGCATCCGCCCATCGCGCCGCTAGGTCCGCTCGGCCCTCTTGTCGTCGCCGAAAGTCACTGGTTGCGTCCGACGAGCATGGATTTGCGAATGCTCCAACATCTGTGAATTCTCCCAAAAGGTTCCTTCGTCCTCTGAGTAAGGGTCATTGGTCTCTTGAGGTCTGTCGCGAAAAAGTAGATAATCGACAGGTCCCGCGCTAGGGAAGCAAGTGCACACTTAGCCACAAAGAGTCGAATCGATTAGTTGGCGAGCAACTGAGTTCGGAGGACCAATGAACCACGCTTCAATTGCCCTGGTGGGAACCTATCCGCCGACACAGTGTGGCCTGGCCACCTTCACTAGGTCGAGCGCTATGGCAATGTCGCAGGACCGGAGAGTGGGTGTCATCGAACTACTTGACGTACCTCGGGGGAATGCAGCGTCGATAGTTGCTGGCTCGTGGCTTAGAGGTAACCGGCAATCGATGCTCGCCGCCGCGGCAGCGCTTCGAACCTTTGACGCTGTCATTTTGGAGCATGAGTTTGGGATTTACGGCGGAACAGACGGAGATGAGGCTCTTGATCTCGCACGCCTGCTCCCGATCCCCATAGTGTCTGTAATCCACACGGTGCTCGAACAACCATCTTCGCATCAGCGCTTCATTCTCGAAGAACTAACGCAACGTTGCGACGCGGTGGTTACTCTTACCGAAACTGGGCGCCGTCGTCTTCTCAGCTCCATTTCGATCGAACCGTCAAAAGTGTTTGTGATTCCGCATGGAGCGCACGAAGTCCGATCTCGTTACTCCACATTCACCGGTGGTTCTGTATCGTTTCTTCAGATGCTTAAGCCATCTGAGGAACTCGGGAATCAGAGCACTTCAGTCTCATCGAGTAACCCAAGTTCTTCGCCGATGAAGTGGGACCGTAGCAACTTGCCGTTCGCAAACTTGGTGTGGCCCGCTACCCAACAACCGAAACGCGATCAACCGAAAGTCATATTGACCTGGGGACTTCTCGGCCCGGGTAAGGGACTCGAATATGCGATCGATGCGCTTGCCCTGCTCAAAGACCTGGGGCAGGCACCGGAGTATTGGATCGTTGGTGAAACCCATCCAAAAGTTCGCGAAGCAAGTGGCGAAGCCTACCGAGAGTCACTGGTGAACCGGGCGATTGAAGCCGGTGTTCGCCACCTTGTGAAATTTTTTGGTGGTTATCGTGACCTGACGGCACTGCACGAACTGATCATGCAAGCTGACCTTGTTGTACTTCCTTATGAGTCTCGCGAACAAGTCACTTCGGGGGTTCTTGTGGAAGCGATCGCCGCAGGTCTTCCCGTGGTCGCGACTGATTTCCCTCACGCCCGTGAGCTTTTAGTGCAAGGGTGCGGGCTTGTTGTTCAACACGACGATCCGAAGGCCATGGCTGCGGCGATACAGGAGGTTCTTACCAATGAATCATTGCATTTCCGTCTCTGTGCTGCCGCGAGAAGAATTGGACCATCGCTGTATTGGCCCGAGGTCGGGCGGAGTTTCGGCGCGCTTGTTGATCGATGCGTGGCGGCGCGAACTGAGCGGGCCACCAAGGTGAATGAGCACGTAATTCTTGACCCCTTACTGGTTGGCTAACTCAATGGAATCGTTGGTGAAATCGACCGATTTCTTCGATCGGGCAAAGTAATGGCTCATCCGAGAACGTCAAAGGGGACACTGGAGTTTCATCACGATCACACGACGAAAGCGCTCAGCGTAAGTGGTTCAGTGGCAGGGGACTTAGCTCTCTCCATCGGGCTTGACCATGTGCGCCGACTGAGCGATAGCACCGGAATTCTTGAGCACGCGGAGGGAGCAATCGGTCGAAGAGAAGACGGATACTGCACCGATGACGTCGCAAGGCAATTGCTGGTTGCCACGTTGTACCCGCGAGATGCGGGCGCTTTGGCTATGGCCGAACAAGCATTGGAGTTTCTTCGCCACGCCGGATTGGAACGAGGCCGATTTCGGTCGCGCATGAACTACGCGCGCATATGGAAAGACGATGGCGCGTCTGATGATGCTGCTGGGAGAGCCTTATGGTGTCTCGGTACTGCATCGAGCCACGCCCCGTGGCCGCATGTGCGCCGCGGCGCGTTGATGCTCTTTGACCGCGGCTGTGCATTTCGCTCGGCGCATTGGCATGCAACGGCCTTTGCAACCCTTGGAGCAAGAGCGGTTCTTGACCGCTACCCGGACAATGCTGGCGCAAATGAGTTCATGTTTTCAGCAGCCCAAAGCCTGCCGAAGCCACCCCGAGATTCCTCTTGGAAATGGCACGAGCCTCACCTCACCTACGCCTCTGCAGTGTTACCCGACGCCCTCCTGGCCCTGAGCTGTTGTGACCCGTCTCGAACCGAAGAAGGAATGATGTTGTTGCAATGGTTGGCAACAATGACTATCCAAAATGGGCGATTTAGCGCTGTTCCAACCAACGGACTTCGAGAAGGAGACAAACGCCCCGGATTTGATCAGCAACCAATAGAAGCCCAAGCATTTGCATCGGCGGCGTGGCGAGCGTGGCTTCTCACCAATGACACGTACTGGTTGGAACTTGTGGTTCTTTCCGCATCGTGGTTTGTTGGTCATAACGATTCGTTGATCGCCCTTGTTGATTGGGAAACCCATGGCTGCTTTGACGGGCTCCAACCATCGGGCAGAAACGAGAACCAAGGTGCAGAGTCAACGCTCGCGATGCTCCACGTGATGGCCATCCTTGATGAAGCAATCGGGGCAGGAGCGGTGTTCTTGTACTCGGATTGTGAACCCGAGTGCACAGCAGGTTCTGACAATCAAGAGATCTGACAATCAAGAGATCTGACAAGCAAGAGATCTGGGTAAATCTGACAATCAGTATTGGTCATCACTTCGCAACAGGAAACGGAACGAGCACGCACATGGCAAAGACCTCAACGCAGACGCCAACCGATCAACCAATCGCTAGCGAACTCTTTCGTCGCTACGAGGGCAACCCCATCATCACTGCGGCATCGTTTCCCTTCATCGTGAATTCGGTCTTCAACCCGGGAGTTACGATCTTTGATGGTGAGGTCCTGCTGCTGTGCCGGGTGGAACACCGAACAGGGTTTTCGTCACTTATCGTGGCCCGAAGTGCCGATGGCCTCACCAACTGGATCATCGAACCGGATCGATGCATGGAACCCCTTTTGGACACTCACGACGAACAGTGGGGAATCGAGGATCCGAGAATTACTAAGTGTGGAGATGATTACTACATTGTGTATACCGGGTACTCAAGCAGTGGGCCGCTCGTCTGCTTGGCCATAACCACGGACTTCCGGGAGTTTCGTCGTCTTGGCGTTTTGAGTTCTCCCGAAGATAAAGATGCTGCGCTCTTTCCGTGTCAATTTGATGACCATTGGGTTCTCATACACCGACCCGTTCCCCGAAACGAAAGTATGGGGGCGCACATTTGGCTGTCCACGAGCCCAGATCTCCGGCACTGGGGAAACCCGCAACTTCTGCTTGCATCGAGAAAAGGGGGCTGGTGGGATTCCAACAAGATCGGTCTTTGCCCACCCCCAATGTTGACTGATCTGGGTTGGCTGTTGCTTTACCACGGAGTCCGCATCACCGCCGCAGGTTCGCTCTACCGGCTCGGTCTTGCCCTGCTTGCCAAGGATGACCCCAGTCGGGTTTTGGCACGGAGCAGCGAATGGGTCTTTGGACCTTCCGTCAGCTACGAGGTTGCCGGCGACGTACCCGGTGTGGTGTTTCCGTGCGGCTGGATCCTGTTGGATGACGGCGATACTGTCCGGATTTATTACGGAGCCGCCGATACTTCCATTGCCGTGGCAGACGCCAGCCTTCGAGAACTGCTTGAACATCTCCTAACCCATGGATCCAAGGAGCCAGGTTTCGACTAACGCTTGTTGTGACGCGTAGGAATTCATAACCTGCAGTTTCGATGACTAAGGACCCTGCCCGTTGAGGTCCTTCTGCTCTCACCGCAGGCTCAGGCTTCGTTCAGGATGAATGGACAACGATGCATCGCATCGGGACCCAGAGGCCGCAGATGAACGTTTCTTCCAACCAGCAACCCAACGTGGAAAAACAGACTCCTCACGAAAGCTTGCGCCGACCCGCACCCCGGGAACCTGTGGCGGGAGACAACATTGTGAAACGCTTCGCGGATGCAGTGCAAAACAACGCATTGCGTCCGGCCTTGCGCTCACGAGATTTACCAAAGAACACCACGCTTCACATGGCCAAGGGGACCGAACCCCACCATGGTGGAGCTAGCAAGACGATGCTCGCGGATGCTGGTTGGGGAACACTGAACTGGGGCGAGTACGGGGAGCAAGTCTGCCTGGTTGCCAAAGCGTTGCTTGAGTGGGGCCTTGAACGCGGTGACCGAGTTGCCCTCTTGTCGGAGAATCGCTGGGAATGGCACGTGGCGGATGTGGCGATTCTGTCGCTTGGGGCGATTTCCGTGCCGATCTATCCCACGAGTTCATCCTCGCAAGTCCGTTACATTCTCCAGGACTGTGGTGCTCGATTTTGTGTCCTAAGCGATGAAGCTCAGTACCGCCAGGTCGCTTCAATCGAACGCGATCAGTCTTCGGTAACCCATGTTCTGACTATGGATTCAGTGAGTCAGCCAGCGGCGTTTTTCCCGACGAGCAACTGGCAAGAAGCCATCCAAAATGGCAAGGCTTCCATTGGCCACGCGGAAACTTTGATGCAACGCGCTGAACGTATTGCGAGTCACGACACCGCCACGATTGTGTACACGAGTGGAACGACCGGGCCGCCGAAAGGGGTGATACTGACGCACGGAAACATTGCAGCAACCGTCGATATGATCCGTTCTGTTGTTGGTCTTTTTCCAACTGACCGGTTCCTTTCCTTCCTTCCGCTTAGTCACATCGCCGAGAGGATAATCAGCGATTTTGGACAAATCGCCAGCGGGGGAGAGACCTGGTTTGCTCGTAGCTTCACCACGGTTTCTGTAGATATTGTTGACTGCCATCCAACCCTGTTCTTCGCCGTGCCTCGCGTCTGGGAAAAGATCCGTGACGCCTTTGAAATTGCAGAACATCGATCATCGATTCCCCAGCGCTGGCTTGTCCGCCGTTACCAACGATCAAACGAGCAATGCGCCAAATTGTCTTCTCAAGGACTTCAACCGTCGAGCCGAGCACGCGTTGAGCATTCAATTCTTGGGAGGGTTGTTGGTAGGGCGATTCTGAAGAAACTTGGACTTGACCACGCGAGGGGTCTGTATTCGGGGGCGGCTCCAATCGACCCAAAGCTGTTGGCATGGCTTGGAAGTATTGGACTTCATGTGAGTGAGGTCTACGGCCAGACCGAGGTATGCGGGCCGACGAGTGTTTCCCCTCCCGATGCCATTCGAATCGGCGCCTCCGGACGACCGCTTCCCGGAATGCATGTAGATATCGCTAACGATGGAGAACTTCTCGTTTCGGGTCCCAATGTATGCCCTGGGTATTTCAAGAACCCCGTGGCGACCGCGGAACTGTTTGATGTCGAGGGTCGTATGCGAACAGGTGATCTTGGACGAATCGATAGCGATGGCTATCTTTGGATAACCGGGCGCAAGAAAGATCTCATGAAGACGGCACATGGCAAGTACATAGCGCCACAAGAATTAGAAACAAGGCTTCGTTCTTTGCGGTTCGTAGCCAACGCCATGATCATCGCCGAGGGTCGGCCCTATGTGAGTGCGGTGCTAACCCTCGACGCAGAAGCAACCGGTCCCTGGGCTGACCACCGTGGCAAACCAGCTTCACTTGAAGCACTGGCCGTCGATCCCGACATGCTCAGCGAAATCTCTCGTGGCATTGCATCGGTGAACGCGGAGTTCAACCATGCCGAGCAAATTAAGCGGTGGCGTGTCTTGCCTCGGGACCTCACCGTAGATGGTGGCGAGTTAACCCCCACACTGAAAATGGTTCGCTCGACGGTCACCAAAAATTTCGCCGAAGCAATTGAAGAACTGTACGCGAACCCCACGGTGTCGTCGGTTAGCTCCTCAGAGAATGATGGGCTATGAGCCGCCCTACACCCAAGGAGGACCCCACCCCCTCCCGCCTCTCTCCGCTTAGCGCCCTCGACAGTGTGTACCTCACCACCGAAACACGCGATGCGCCAATGCACATTGCCTGTCTCGTGTTCCTCGATGCCAAGCCGCTACTTACCCGGACCGGTCGCCTACGTACGGAAGCAATTCATCGACACATCGAACGGCAGTGGGCAACGGCAGAGGCGGTTCACACTCGGCTCAAGCCCCAAGCGAATGAGAGCGACCCTCATTCTTGGGAGCATGTAGCGGATGTGCGGAACTGTGTCGATGTGGTCGAGCTGTCGGTGCAAAGCGACGATCGAATGGTTCTTGACTGGTGCGCCACTGCGCTGTCACCAATTCTTCCCAGAGACCGTCCCCTGTGGAGGATCCACCTTCTGGCGGGGCTCACTCGAAACCGGGTTGGGCTCCTTTTTCAAATGCACCATTCGCTTTGCGACGGACAGGGTGCCGCTGCATTACTAAGTTCACTTATGGACGGCCCGAACGAGCAAGTAAGCGGTGAAACCGAGCACGAAAGCGAGATGCTTGAACAGGTTGGAACTTCCTTGACCAGTCGTGCGACCGGGGTGGTTCACCAACTCTATGACCTTGCAAACAAAGGGGTAAGCGCAGCAAAACTCGGGGTTGAATTGGCCGACGGAGTTGCCTTTCTCGCAACAAGTACCCGTTCCAGACCGCAAAGTTCTCTCAACCAAACAATTACGCCGGAACGACGCCTCGATATAGCCAGTGTTGAATTCGACATGGTGCGGGAGACTGCGCACAAACTTCATGTCACGCTGAACGACATCATCCTTGCCATGGTTACCGGCGCGTTACGTACGATGCTGCAAGAAAGGGGGGAAGATGTATCTGAGCTCACGCTTGAGGCCCTTGTCCCAGTTTCAATGAGGTCACCAGAAACCACCTCGGAATCAGGAAATAGAACAGCAGTTCTACAAGTACCCCTACCAGTTTGGGAAGAGAATGTGCATGAACGCTTGCTTCGTATTCACTCGTCGACCAACGATCGCAAGAAGCATCACGTGGCTACGGCCGTGTCAATTCTCGAATCCGCAGCTTCGTTCGTTCCTTTTGCTCTGCTGCAACCGATTTCCAAACTCTCCGTTCAGCACCAAAATTTGGTGAACATTGTGATCACCAACCTGCGTGGCCCAACTGAGCCGCTCTCGTTCATGGGAGCGCGGGTCCAAAGCGTTGTGCCGTTTCTCCCGTTGGCCCCGAGCCTTCCTATCTCCGTGGCGATCGGAAGCTACGGTTCCACGCTCGAAATTGGCGTGCAATCGAATCCCCAGGGTTGTCCCGAAGCTCCTATTTTTGCCAGCAACCTCTTGGTAGAGCTTGCGAAGATTCAAAAAAGCCGCCCACCGGCTGGTCACAAACGATGAAGTTCATGTTTGAAAGTCCTCCGAACCGGGCATAGAGAACTGACGAGGACAAAAGAACCACAGGGAACTCATCGATGGGAGACCGAAAGCATTCGTCAAATAAAGCGCTCTATTCAAAACAGTAGGTACGTATGCAATCCTCTTTCATCAGCACAGTCCTCGTTCCCCTCGATGGGTCCTCGTACGCCGAGCGAGCGGTAGAACCAGTCCGCAAATTTGCCGCAATGCTAAATATTCGTGTTGGCGCGGTTCAGTGCGTGGGAGAAGCTGACCAAGGCGACTACGCAGACGGCTCCTATCTTGAATCTGTCTATCTTGAATCTGTAACTCAGGATCGGCATTTAGCTTGGTATCAAGCAGCGCAGTACACCGATGTCCCGGCTTGGATCGGCGCAACGCCTGACGAAAGAATCGAGCAAGCATGAAGGCTGCGCGGCAATCCAAGGATTCGGTGACGAAAGCGGAGCAGCGGAAATCTGCAAGCACGCCACCCACAAATCCGCCACCGGTGATACCTCCGTGGAAAGTTGAAGGTACTGAACCACCGAATGGGAATCAGAGACCCCAAATGCCCAAGAGCATTCCGCCCTGGGTAAAATGGATCGGCTTAATTTTGATTCTTAACTGGGTCATTGCGGGTTTTGTGACGAGGCCCACGCCCGCCACAACTATCAACTACAGCGTCTTCAACCAACAATTGAACGCAGCGAATGTGAGCACCATCAGTGCCAAGGGCGACGCGATTGATGGAGTGTTGAAAAAGGCCATTCTGGTAAAAGGGAAATCGGTTACGAAATTCACCACCCAGCGCCCAGCATTTGCCGACGATAATCTTCTCGCTCAGTTGCAAGCAAAGAAAGTTGTCGTTACGGCGCGGCCACTCATGACCGACTCGCCGTTGTGGGTGAGTCTGCTCGTCAACTTTGGTCCCACGCTGCTCATTGTTGGTCTGGTAGTGCTCGCTACACGGTCGATGCGAAGTGCCGGTGGGCTCGGCGGTATAGGCGGAATCGGTAAATCGAAAGCGATTCGGGGCGATGAGCTCGGAACAAAACGGGCCACCTTCGATGATGTTGCAGGAATCGATGAGGTAGAAGAACAACTGTCGGAAATCGTCGCCATGCTTCGCGACCCCGATAGATACCACAAGGTTGGAGCGCAGCTTCCCCATGGAGTGCTGCTTTCTGGTCCTCCAGGCACGGGGAAAACCTTGCTCGCGCGGGCAGTGGCGGGTGAAGCTGGAGTTCCGTTCTTTTCGGTATCGGCATCGGAATTCATTGAGATGATTGTGGGAGTTGGAGCTAGCCGTGTGCGCGACCTCTTCGATCAAGCCAAGAAGGTTGCCCCGGCCATGATCTTCATCGACGAACTCGATGCGATTGGTCGAGCTCGTGGGGGAGGGGCCAGTTTCGGTGGAGTCGATGAACGGGAGCAGACGCTCAATCAGATCCTTACCGAGATGGATGGCTTTGCTCAGACCGATGGTGTGGTGGTGATTGCCGCAACCAACCGTGCCGACGTACTCGACCCCGCTCTCCTTCGCCCCGGCCGATTTGATCGCAGGATTGTGGTGAATCCCCCCGATCGAACTGGGCGAAAACAGATTCTAGAAATTCACTCTCGAAACGTTCCGATGAGTCCGGCGGTTTCGCTTGACCACGTGGCTTCGATAACACCGGGAATGGTGGGTGCCGACCTCAAGAATCTGGTCAACGAGGCAGCGCTGTTGGCGGCGAAGAACGGTCAAGAATCGGTGGAGCCATCAGACTTCACTGAGTCACTCGAGAAGATCATCCTTGGGGCAGAGCGTCACATCACCATATCGAAAGAAGACCGTGAACGTACCGCCTACCACGAGAGCGGTCACGCACTACTAGGTATGCTTATCACTGGGGCAGATCCCGTTCGAAAAATTTCCATCATCCCAAGAGGCAACGCTCTGGGTGTTACGTTTCAAACTCCCGATACTGATCGCTACGGATACGATGTTGCCTATCTCCGTGGGCGCATCACCGGTGCATTGGGGGGCAGAGCCGCCGAGGAATTGGTTTACGGTTCGGTGACCACGGGAGCCGAATCAGATCTTGAGCAATGCACCTCAATCGCTCGACAGATGGTCGGTCGCTGGGGCATGAGCGAGGCCATTGGTCCCGTCTCGATCTTCCCGGCCGCCGACGGTGCATCCTGGTATCCCGCCGATTCGCGCTCGGCATCGGAAACAACTCGGAGTCTCGTAGACAATGAAGTACGCACACTTATCGATAGCTGCTACAAGGATGCCATCAGTCGACTTGAGGAGCATCGGCCGCAACTGAATCAACTTGCCTTGGCGCTCCTTGCCGCAGAAACACTCGATGAAAGGGCTGCTTATGAAGCGGCAGGAATTGCTCCTCCCACGCACGACCAATAGCTACCGAACAGCACATGTCTGTGATTGTTTGCGGCTTCCCCGGTGTGCGTTGACGTTTGGATGCACCATCACTTGGGTACACAGTTAACGAGGCGCAACGACTATCCACGCCCGTTCGACCCCGCGACAGATGTTTCCCATGGGTCGGTCGAAAATGGGCGGTCGAACCGAGGTTGATCGAGAGAATGTTGGACCAAACAGAAAGAGGAAATGATGGGAGACGAACAAGATACCGCAGAGGCTCTAGACGACGAAGTTTTCGATGGGGATAGCGATGTTGCGCCCGATTACAGCTCCGAAAACGATCTCGATGACTATCCAGGGGATGGTTATCTTGGAGTAAACCAGCACGGAGAAACCGAGCGTGAGGCACACACACCTGAGTCTGACGAGGATCGAACGGCGAGAGAGGAGATCGATCCGATCGTGGAAGAACTCAATGCTGAAGCAGAACGAGCGCAAGACGAGGATACCTTCGCCCGATCTAGGGCAACGGACGGGTCGCACGGAAATTAGATGAAGCGGTTCGCGCTTTGCGTTGCAGGCGTTACCACCCTGTTTGGAGGTGCTGGTTGAGGCCGATTCAATAATTTCAGGATCTGCAGAGCCAAATTGTGCGCCCAATGCAGTCGACTTCTGGAGCCGGCATTTCCGATAGAGACCTTGGCGGATCGAGCGAGTAGCAACTACCACTGGCACCCGAGCCATGGCATCTCGCATCGCTCCCGCTACGCTCGCTGACAAGTACGCCGCCCGCTTCCAATGCCGCATCAACGGGTAGGCCCCAGTCTTGAGCGGTACATCGTGGTGTTTCCTTCTTACACAAGCATCTGTGATCGGACGAGCCATCTTGGCTATAACTCCTCAGCGTCGACAGGCGTGCACCAACAGTTTGAAAATTCAGTCTTACAAACCGCTGTCATGTCTCGAACCGTGAAGGTGAATCCCCTCGTGGTGCTCCTGAGCGTTCTCCTCGGCGTGGAGTTGTTCGGTTTCATCGGTGCGATCTTTGCCATTCCTTTAGCGGGATCGCTTCAGGTTTTCGCGAAAGAAGTCGTTAGCGAATCACGACGAGACCACCTATTCTGCCCTGATCGGGTCAGTGATAACGATGGCGGACCGTTGAGCGTGACCGACCTCGCTTGGGACCGTATCCATTTCACTCAAGCGCCGCCGAATTATCGGCAAGCGATTCACTACACCTTGCGTTGGCCGCAGTTGGATAAAAGAAGGTTGCTGTGGACTTTGTAGAAGGCGATTTTAGGGCCCAACGATGGAACCCAATTTTTAGTGATTAGGAATTTTGAGACGGGGTATATAGACGCCATGAACAAATGGGAAGCTCCAGCCGGTGATCGCTCCAACAGCTATGACGTAGGGGTCATTGGTACGGGATCTGGAGGGGAGCGTTTGGCCATGCTGTTAGGCGGGGGCATGAATCAGGCGCCAGTAAAGCGCGTGGTGGCGTTTGAGAGTGGTCTTGTAGGTGGGGAGTGTCCTTACTATGCGTGCATACCGTCTAAGCAATTGCTGTTTGAAGCCAACCGCATTCCAAACTCTTGGGATGAAGCCATGAAGCGGAAAGGCGAAGTAACAAACCATCGCAATGATGAGGGTCACGCTTGCGACTTAGAGGCTGCGGGGGTAACACTTATTCGGGCGAACGCGATCATTGCCGGACCCGGACGCGTCCAGGCAGGCAACGAGACGTTCGAAGTTGAGCACATTGTGATCGCTACCGGTGCTGCCCATCGGCCGTTGAACGTTGAGGGCGGGGAGGGATTGTGGACGTCGGCCGATGCAATGGCATCCGATGAACTTCCGGACTCTCTGGTCATCGTTGGGGGAGGGGCTATTGGCTGTGAGCTATCCGAGGTCTACGCCAATTTCGGCACCGCAGTTATCGTTGTGGAATCTGGGGAGACTCTGATAGCGAGCGTCGAACCCGAAGTTAGTGCGGCCATGCTCGACCATCTCCGAAGCAGGGGTGTTACGGTACGCCTTGGGGTTGAAGTAGAACGCGTTGGAGGAACCAAAGGCGCATACGAGGTTGTGCTGAAAGATGGCACAGTTTTGTCATCGACTCATGTGCTTGTTGCCGCCGGGAAGACCGCTCGGGTTAGCGGCCTCGGTTTGGAAAGTGTTGGGATTGATCCCGATGTCTTCGCAATCGATGAACGTGGCGGAGTGGTAGGTGCCAAGAATCTATGGGCTGTTGGGGACGTCACGGGGATAGCGCCGTATACCCATGGCGCCAACTCGCAGGCTTTGACGGTTGCCGAAAACATCGTTGGAGGGACTCGCGAGGTTCGTGGTCCGGTGATACCGCGATGCGTTTATACCCACCCGCCGCTTGTTGCGGTGGGGCGCTCATCGGCCGAGTTTGACGATGCAGACATTGTTGTGGCCAGGAAGACCTTTGACGATATCGCCCGGCCCACAACAGACTCTTTAGGCGCCGGTCTTTTGACCGCAATCGCCGACCGTAAAACGGGTGCCATCTTGGGAGCAAGCGGATTCGGACACTCGATGGACGAGGTCATTGGTCAGCTCGCCGTGGCTATGGAAACCCAATGGCCGGTCCAACGTCTGCGTCTTTTGGTGCAACCATTTCCCACCATTTCAGAAATAGTCGGTGCTGCATACGAAGAGCTCACCAAGATGCTGGCCGAAGCCGAAGCACAAAAGAAGTTTGAGCAATTGACCAGTTGATGTCGAAACTGGTTCGTTCGTTCGGCGCCTATCGGTTGGCTATGAACGCTCCGTTCGATATACCGAACCGCATAGCCCCGGGATGAAGTTCTGGGCCGGATCGATGTATGTGCCATGCGAGATGTTTGAAATGTTCAGTATTGGGGTAGCAGAGAGTTAGCGAAGATGAGGCGGTGCCTTGAATTCAAGAGCGAGAAGAGGTTCGATGCGAAGAGTGGTGAAGCCTGAAGTACAGCCGACCGTTCGGGAGGGCGCCGTGGCCAGACGTATTGCAGCGGCAGCTTTGCAGGACGATCATGCCAACGCTGAGGAAATTACCGACGTGGAACTCATCACTTCCTTGCCTCCACAGCGTTGGTCACCAGCAAGGGGAGTGACCCAGTTTCGTTCTCGATGGAACTCTCCGACGATGACGTTTGCTTAAGCGTAACGAATCAGGGTGCCGAGTTAGAACCGAACCCAAAGACCCCAAAAGTAAAGGACGTACGCGGCCGCGGGTTGGAGATCGCTGGGGCGCTTGGTGATCTGAGCATCGAGCACGACGATGGCACCACAACTGTCTCGGTGAACATCCCGTTGTCAGCCAAAGGTGAGGAGAAACAATCCACCTGACGTCGCATGGATCACACGTTTGAATTTTCCGTTACCGGGTAGACGCAAACGCATGAGAAAACTACAACAGGACATTGAACCGAAAACGTCTTGGGTCGTCGGGATCGTAGTTCCCGCACACAACGAAGAGGAACTTCTTGGACGGTGTTTGACATCGCTGCTTAAAGTTCGCCATCGGGGGGCGCTTTGGATTGTGGTAGTTGCTGATAGTTGTTCCGATCAAACGGTTTCCATTGCGGAATCGATGCTTGGATTTCGCGGGGAAGTAGTGGAGGTTGCAAAACGAAACGCCGGTTTTTCGCGGTCAATGGGCGCCGATCGCGTTTTGGAGCAGTTTGCCAAAACGCATCCGAACTCCCCAGTTTGGCTAGCCAATACTGATGCAGACAGCTGCGTTCCTTCAACCCCATTGACTACTGGGCAACAGTGCCCTGGTGAGAAACGAGCAGGCTGAGGAGGTCATCGGCGTGTTCTTCCTCCACGGCCAAGATTTCTTCAATCATGATTCGGGTGGTTGAATCTGTGTCACCAAGCCAACGGGCAATCTCAGTGTAAGTCTCGATGGCAATGCGCTCCGCTACAAGATCCTCAAGGAGCATGTCCTTAACCGCTGCGGCGTCGTCGTAGGTCGAGTGCGCCCGGCTCGACAACTCCGAGGGGTTTAAATTCGGATTGCCCTGTAGCTGTGTTATTCGTTCTGCAATGCGGTCAGCATGTCCTAGTTCCTCGTTTGCATGTTCGAGAAACTCGTCTGCAATCGAGCTTGCCGCCAGCCCCGAGGCTCGGTAGTAATGCGCTTTGTAACGCAACACGCAGACAAGCTCGGTTGCCAGTGCGTCATTTAGTACCTCGATGACACGCTCGCGGTCAGCACCGTACGATTCGGTGATTGGTCCTTGTTGGTAATTTTCTCTTGCTCGTTTCTGAATGGCAGCCATGTCCAAGACAAACTCATTCATGAACGAACCGCCGATGTGAGGTGTGCCGCGCAAGCTTGGGTACGGTCCACTAAACCACCCCAAGCCTTGAGCAATTTCGATATCGCTTGATCGAGTGCGCTGCCTACAAACTTCGGTGCGAACGTCGTCACTTTCGACCAAGCACCCTCATTTCCCTGACTGTACTGAACTGTAAACATGGAGCCTCATTTCTATTCGGTAGGTAATCTCGTACACAACGAGTTGAGCGCCTGAGCGCATCCCACCGATACCCAACTTCGAGGGAGGTAAACATCGGTGTGGAACTGGGAATGAATTTTTCTCAAGTTCTCTGATAGACGGGCGCAGGTCTGTGCGCCGGCCTCGCTGGCGTTGGGCAAGAGCAAGGTTTCAGGTTTTCTAGTTTTGCGGGGCGCATCTAGCGCAGAGTACGAAAAGAAACTCGGTCGATTGCTTCCGCCTAAAAGAAGAAAAAAGAATCCGCAAAACAAGAGACGCTTGCCAATCACGTCGTTTTGCACCGACATCAGACGGCCGATCACTCAGTTGGATCCGACCACGTGCGGAGGAGTTTCGATGAACTTGACACCGGCTCGACGACGAACGGCCCTGGACCGGTCATTTTAGGTTCTCCAGATAGTCGAGCAGGTTTTGCAGGTCGTCTGGTTCAATCTTCGTTGCTGGCATTCCGCTTTTTGATTTCAACGACTCGGGATTCGTAATCCATCTCGCCACGGTCGCTCGGGTCCGTTTTTGTCGTAAGGATGTCAGCATCGGTCTACTCGCTTGGTGGGTCAGGTCGGGTCCTTGGGTCGTTCGCGCCGTCGCTGATTTCGACCAATTCCCAACGGTGTGGCAGTTCGCGCAACCCACAGTGCCAAAAACCACGCTTCCCATTGCATGACTAGTTTTCAACCGTGCGAGGTGGCATGCGCTGGCGAGCCAACCACTGCGCGAACCGTTCCGGAGTGTGAGCGATTATTTCCACTGGCATTCGTGCATGGTGAAGGCCGCATTTCTCGCCCACCCCGGCCTACAAATCCGTAGGCGTTCGCTTAAAGGATCACGTTCCATCTCTCAACTTCATTGACGAGCTTTTGCTTGCTCGATCGGTTGCGACACAAGTAAACGTTATTCAAACTCCCTCGGCGGTGGCAGCTCGGGCTGAACGGTAGGCAACCGGATCGTGGGAGGGCCTACATGAGCTTGATCCTCTCCTGAGGGCATGTCGGCAGGGAGGATCGAGCTGTTTCGGCGGTCGTTGGTTTCGTGCCAAATTGTAACTTCGTCTGAGGTGGCTTCCGGACCGTACTTCAACACCATGGTTGCCTGCGAGCCGCAAACTGGACAGATAATTGCCACAACACCCATGTTGTCTGAAGGGTCGGAGGCGCCCTCAAGGCGACGTATTGAATGGACGTCAATATGGTTTGGGGAAAGTTTCGACTGGCACGAACCGCAAAGAATCATTCCTCCGTCAGTAGCAAACGCGTCGCCGCTGAATCCAGCTTCGGAGTAAGCGTCAAGCACGTCAACCAACGAAGGTTCAGTTTGATTCGTGGTTGTCTCCCGGTCAGGGCGTTTGGCACCTGGGTCCTTCGATCTGATGTCAGCATCTAGCTCTGCGTCGGGCGATGGATTTTGAGATTCAATCATTGAGTACCTTCCGGGCCTGATCGAGTAGCGGACTTGCCGCTGCAATTAGCCGTTGGCTCACTTCGTTGAAATGATCGGTGGCCGACGAAGCAAAGGAGTTGCTGGTAGCGCCAAACTCTGCCCCAAAATCCTCCAACGATTTCGCTGCTTTGTTGGCGTTCTTTTTTAATCGCCATCCCAAAGACGGCGCGCCTTTGGTGTCACACGCCAGAAGAACGAGTCCACCGAGAATCGCTAGGTTTTTTAAGAACTGAACTTTTTGCATTGATCGAAGCTGGGGATCTTTCTCGTCCCAAAAACGATGCCCGGCCAAGGTCGTTGGGACGAGACTGGCGGCCAGAGCCGCTGAGGCAAGACGGGGTGCCCGGCCTGAAAAGAGCATTAAGCCAGCTCCAAGCTGGAGGCCACCATTGATTCTCACCAGCATTGTTGGGTCATTTGGTAACCCTATTTTGCTCAAACGCGCTACCGTCGATTTGGCCAGTTCGGCCGTGGCCGCAGGATTTCTCAGCGATCCCAATCCGCCAGTTACAAAAAGCGGCGCTGCCAAGGTGCGAGCGAGTGCAAAGGTAGACTTCATTGCTTTCCTAGCATGATCGTTCCGTGTTCGAGCAAGTCGGCCTGGGTTTTTGAGGTTTCACTATCGGTCATTTCCACTAGGTACCCAAGTTTTTGAAACCCTAAACCTTGTGTAGTTCCACTATGAAAACTCAGTCGCTTGGCGCCGATGGTGAACGGTTCGTGTACCTACGCCTTGAATCCCTTTTGTGTCAGTCCTCACCGGCCGTGACGACGAATAGTCGGCCTAAATGCTTTGCTTGTCTAACTCTCTCTACTCGTGAATGGTGGATCGGCGATTCCCGAAGCCACCCCAACTCGACCAAAACATCATGCTGGCTACCAGACCTACGATTCCGACAACGAAGAGAATCATTCCGACGGTTTGGAGATTGGTACCAGACGTTGATGCGGTAACCGCCCATTTAAGGATGGCTCCGGCGGCGATGAGCAAAATACTTACTGAAATTCCCATGGGGTGCTTTCCTTTGTTTAGGAGTGGTCCGGGCTTGCCCGGTTTTTTCTCAAGTAGTTCCCCTATACCCATCTATTGGGCGCGTTAACCTTTTCGTGACCGTTCCTCTGCTGCTTACCTCATTGCTAGTGCAAGGGAAGCATAAATCCTTGCGTAGTGTTTTCCTCCCGCTTCCCAGCACCACTGCGGAATTCACACCGAAATCACTACGTAATGATTTACGGGCACACGCACTAGACCAGTGGGGAAATTGTTGTGCGAATCATGTAAACATCGGCCTACGGCTCGCTTACTTGTTCTCGGACGACGAGCACTGGGCAAGGCGCGTGGGCGACGACATAGTCGGAGACGGACGGGTCAAAAATTCGAGAAAACCAGTTTTTCGAGCTTCGCCCCATCACGATGACGTCGGCCTTATGGTCAATAGCTTGGTCGCAAATGACTTGGCCAGGATTGCCTAAGGCCACTGAATCTTCTTCGGATTTCCCGATGACGCCTTGCGCAGACTCAAGGGCTTCTTGGGCGAGGTCCTCTGAAGAGTTCAGAGAGTCCATCGACTGACCCATGGCAAACACGCCACCACCAAGTGGATCAACTGCCATGTAAGGAGCAATCGCCGCCGCGCTCACAATGAGATGCTCCGCGTTGGGAAACAGGCGCTTGGCCTCCATGGTGGCTTCGTGAGAGGCAGATCCCGTATCAACAGCAATGAGTACTTTCATGCACCTTTATTTACCCCAGAAGTCCAGCATCGAAACCTGTAAGCAACAATTCTTTCTAATTGTTTCCTGAAAGAGACTCGATCGGTTGGTCGTGTTCACAACACCCTTCACGGGAACGATCCTTGTTACGTTTCGTTATTCGAGAAACGACACAATGGATCCCGACGTGCGAGACCTACCGACGTGGAAACAATCATTAAGTCTCAGACGCAGCCGTAGATTCGCAGGGTACTCATGACAACGGGCCTGATACCGACACCCGTAGAGCAGTCCAGTTGTTGTCAACCCTTTTTAGTCGCTTGGGCAGTTCGGTCGACACCTCAGCCGTAACCCAAGCCGTAACCCAAGCCTCTGTTCTGTCTGTGCCCTCGGCAGGAATCGAACCTGCGCCTTCGCCTCCGGAGGGCGACGCTCTATCCCCTGAGCTACGAGGGCGGGACAGCAAGGCCACCTTAGTTGGGTTGGCGAGGAGTCGTCGCCCCGTTTTCGAAAACGTGTGGGAGCTGGGGAGGGGTCCGCCTAACATCTCATGGTTATGTCTGTTCCTATCCGGTCCTCACTTGCACAGGCAGTTCGGGCGGCGTTTGCGTCGTTGGAGCTTGCCGTTCCCGATTTGATGGAACTTGAGCGTCCGGCGCGCCCCGAGCACGGTGATTGGTCCTCGAACGTAGCGTTGAAGACGTCAAAGGCGCTCGGCAAAGATCCTCGTGAGATGGCATCGCAGCTTGCGGGGTTCCTAAACGAGCATCTACCCAAGCACGTAACCGCGGTGGAAATCGCGGGACCGGGGTTCCTCAACTTCCGCCTGGCTGACTCTTGGCTGCATGACGTGATCACCCAGGTTCTGGCCGAGGGTGCCGATAACTATGCGCGCCTAGTGCTTCCGGAGGCTCGCTCAGTCGTGGTCGAATACGTGAGCGCAAACCCCACCGGGCCACTCCATGCCGGACATGCCCGATGGGCGGCCTATGGCGATGCGCTCAGCCGGGTGTTGGCGCGGGCTGGCTATGCCGTTCATCGGGAGTTCTACATCAACGACCGTGGCGTGCAGATGGAAAAGTTCGCCATGTCGCTGGCGGCTCGCAAGGCTGGAACCGAGGTGCCCGAAGGGGGCTATGTCGGCCAATACATTCGCGAATGGGCCGCGGAAATGCCGAGCGATGCCGACCCGCTCGCCTGGGGCTATGCCAAGGCACTCGACTACCAAAAGTCAACCCTCAAGCGCATGCACGTTGAGTACGACACGTGGTCGAGCGAAAAAGCCATCGCCGATAGTGGAGCGGTGGAAGCCACTCTCGCCGATCTCCGGGCTAGTGGTCACGTCTATGAGGCTTCCGGCAACAACTCCTTCGCTGGCGCAGGATCCGGTGCTGCCAACGCCGTTGGTGATGGTGCGGGCGTTGTTGACAACGCGGTCGGGGGATCAGTTGCTCCCACGGGGGCTTCAACCAAAAATCTCAAGACTCCGGTCGACGGGGCCCGCATCGATGGTGCTCACATTTCCGATGGTGCAACCCAGGGCGAAGTTCCTGGCGACGCAGCAATTGGTGACTACCCGCACGAAGACGACGAAGACGACGCAGAAGGTACTCCAGAATCGGGATCCGCCACCTGGTTGCGCACCACATCGTTTGGTGACAAAGCGAAAAAGCAACTAGTTGATGATCGTGACCGGGTGCTGATTAAGGCCGATGGTGCGTACACATACTTTACGCCCGACATTGCCTACCATCGCGATAAGTTCACCCGTGGTTCGCTGCTGATCGACATTCTCGGGGCCGACCACCACGGTTACGTCGCCCGTATGACTGCTGCCGTGCAAGCCCTTGGCCACCCCCGCGAAGACCTCGAAATTTTGATCGGTCAGTTCTGTATCCTGATGCGTGATGGCGTTGAAGTTCGCCTCTCGAAACGGACTGGCGACATCCTCGAACTGGCGGAAATTCTCGACGAGGTGGGCCCCGATGTGGCGAAACTCACCTTCTTGCTCCAGTCGATCGATACGAAACAAACCGTGGATCTGGGCGAGCTGGTCAACAACTCACTCGATAATCCCGTGCATTACATTCACTATGCACACGCACGAGTTCATGGCATCGGACGCAAGGCAGCAGAGCTTGGCATCATCCGCAAACCGCTGGCCGACGTCGACCTCTCCGTGCTTAGTGATTCGCACGAACTCGACGTTGTTCGGTTGCTCGCGGATCTGCCCGAAGCGCTCACGTTGGCCGCCCGTGAACGCGCACCCCACAAAATCACCACGTGGTTGCGTGAGCTCGCGACGGCATTCCAAGCCTTCTACGCCCACTGCCCAGTATTGCGGTCTGACACCCCAGAAGACATTCGCCAAGCCCGGTTCTGGTTGGTGGAAGCCGCCCGTATCGGCCTAGCCATCGGGCTTGATCTGCTCGGTGTAAGTGCGCCCGAACAACTTGACAAACTCGATGCTGAGACTGAAATCGAAGAAGTGAGCAACTAGTGAGTGGCCCAATTTCAACCAAGCTTCTGCCTAGCAGCACCACGTTCGATGATGATGGGCGCGCGTACGTTGGCGGTGTGTCACTGGAATCATTGGCTGAGCAACACGGCACTCCGCTGTTTGTGTACGACGAAGAACACCTCCGACAAAAGTGTCGCGATGCTCTGTGGGCATTCGGTACGGGGGTTTCCTATGCGAGCAAAGCATTTACCTGCATGGCCATGGCCAAGCTGGCTAATGAAGAAGGTATGCATATCGATGTGGCCACCTCCGGTGAAGCATTCGTGGCATTACGTGCTGGAGTACCGCCAGAAGATTTGGTGCTCCACGGCAACAACAAATCCACGGCCGAGCTCAACTATGCGCTGGAGCAGAGGATCGGGCGGATCGTCGTCGACAGTCTTGATGAACTGGAACGGCTGCGGAGGCTCAACGGATTTGGGTACGAAAAACCCAAGGTGTTGTTACGGCTTACCCCGGGTATAGAAGCGCACACGCACGAATACATCGCTACCGGGGGAGAGGATTCTAAGTTTGGGTTCTCCATTGCCAGTGGTGCTGCGCTTGACGCAGTAATTCAGTGTCGCACCGAAGGCAGTGGTGTGGAGTTGGTTGGTGTGCATTGCCATGTGGGCAGCCAAGTCACCGCGATTGATTCGTTTCGTAAAATCGTTGAGGTGATGACGGCGTTCTTCAAACCCCTTGGTCTTCCTGAGTTAGTGATTGGTGGTGGGTTGGGCGTCGCCTATGCCGAAGCCGAAATCGAGCACGAGTTGACGATGGCGGAATGGGGAGCCGTGGTGCGCGAAACCGCGCAAGCCGCTGGGTTGGCCCGCTCCGTGCGTATCGGCGCAGAACCCGGGCGCGCAATCGTTGCCTCGGCAGGTGTGACCCTCTACCGGGTGGGTACCATCAAGGAACTGCCCGAGATTCGCACCTATGTAAGCGTCGACGGCGGCATGAGCGATAACCCCCGGCCCATGATGTACGGCGCCGTGTACGAGGCTTTTTTGCCCCGGATAGCCACTGCCGAGCGTGATCAAACGGTCAAGATCGTGGGCAAGCACTGCGAGAGCGGCGACTTCCTGATTCAAGAAGCCGCTTTGCCAGCCGATCTCAACGTGGGTGACATCCTGGCCATCCCCGTCACCGGCGCCTACGGGTACTCGATGGCCTCGAACTACAACAAGGTCACCCGGCCCGCCGTCGTGTTCGTTTCCAACGGCAAATCCCGAGTTGTCGTACGACGCGAAACCTACGAAGACCTCCTCCGCCTCGACGTCAATCAACCCTACATTTAGCCGTACAGCTGGTGACGAAAACCCAACCTCGACCCGGGGTGGGTGGCGACTACCGTGGACGGCGTGGATTCGAGCTCGGTCAAGGTTGGTTTATTAGGGTGCGGCAACGTGGGGGCGGCGCTGGTCAATCTGATGACGGCGCGCCGGGATTCGGTAGCCCTGCGAACGGGAATCACGCTCGATGTCACGCGGATTGCGGTAAGGAACCTCGCCACGGTCCGCCCGGGTGTTGACCCTGCGCTGTTGGTAACCGATGCCGCGGCGGTAGTGGCCGACCCCGAGGTTGACCTTGTCGTGGAGTTGATCGGGGGCATCGAACCGGCCCGCACCTTGATTCTGGATGCACTCAACCGTGGCAAACCAGTCATTACTGGAAACAAGGCACTCCTGGCCTCGCACGGTGCCGAACTGTTTGCCGCCGCCGATGCCAACGGGGTCGACCTGCTGTTTGAAGCCGCGGTCGCTGGGGGAATCCCGCTGATTCGCCCCCTGCGCGAATCGCTGATTGGCGAAGAAGTGACCCGGATGATGGGCATCGTGAACGGGACCACGAACTACATCCTCACCCGCATGACCGAGGCCGGAGCTGATTACGCCGATGCCCTCGCAGAAGCCCAAGCCCTCGGGTTCGCCGAAGCCGATCCAACCGCCGACGTTGAAGGTCACGATGCTGCCGCCAAAGCCGCGATCCTGGCCACGATTGCCTTTGGCGTAAACGTCACCGCGGGCGATGTAAGCGCACAGGGTATCTCGGGCCTTTCTGCTGTCGACGTTGACTATGCAAAAAAGCTTGGTTTCGTCATCAAACTCTTGGCCGTGGCGGAAGAAATCGATGGCCAACAATCGGTGCGAGTACACCCAGCTATGGTCCCCAAAGCCCACCCTCTCGCCTCGGTCCGCGAAGCTTTCAACGCCGTGTTTGTTGAGGGAAGCTCCGTCGGCCAGCTGATGTTTTACGGACGTGGCGCCGGTGGCGGACCAACCTCAAGCGCCGTGTTTGGTGACCTCGTTGACGCTGCCGTGAACCTGCGAAAAGGCACCCACGCCAGCATCGGCACGTTTGCCGAACCCTCTTTCATCTGTTCCGATGACCTAAGTAGCGCCTACTACCTGAGCATCGATGTCAACGATCGACCGGGCGTACTTGCCGCGGTGGCCAACGAATTTGGCGGCCACAACGTCTCGATTCGCTCCATGGAACAAGAAGGTATCGGTGAGGGTGCCCGTATCATTTTCATCACCCACGCCGCCCGCCAAGCCGATATCGATGGTTGTGTTGCCGGACTGAAAACCCTCGAAGCGGTTACCAGTGTGAACTCGCTGCTCCGCGTAATCGCCCCTTAAACCTGAGCCAAAGCCCAAGGATCACTATGCGATATGTATCAACTCGGGGCGGTATGGACGCCCGTCCGTTCACTGAAATTTTGCTCGAAGGACTCGCTCCTGATGGCGGGCTCTGCATGCCGGAAAGCTATCCACACTTAACGATTGCCGAAATCGAAGAACTACGTGGGCTTAGCTATCCCGAACTGGCGTTCAATATCATTGGACGCTTTATCGACGATATTCCCGCCGACGATCTGCGCGACATCATTAACCGGACCTACACCGCAGAGGCCTTCGGTTCGGAAGACATCACGCCCGTGGAACCGCTGTTCGACAATCTGTTTTTGCTGCGCCTCAGTAACGGTCCGTCGCTAGCATTCAAAGACGTCGCCATGCAGTTCCTGGGCAATTTGTTCGAATATGTGTTGGCGCGCTCCGGGGCGGAACTCAACATCTTGGGCGCAACGAGCGGTGACACCGGGGGAGCGGCCGAATACGCCATGCGCTCAAAGAAGGGCATACGGGTTTTCATGCTCAGCCCATTGGGTCGGACCTCGAAATTCCAGGCAGCACAAATGTTCTCCATCCAAGATGAGAACATTCACAACCTGGCGGTGCGCGGCGTGTTTGATGACTGCCAAGACATCGTAAAAGTGGTTGGTGAAGACGCCGCATTCAAATCCCAGTACTCCATCGGCACGGTTAATTCGATCAACTGGGCCCGCGTCGTCGCCCAGATTGTGTACTACTTCAAGGGCTATTTCGCCGTCACCACATCAAGTGACGAGAAGGTGGCGTTCTCCGTACCGAGCGGAAACTTCGGCAACATTTATGCCGGCCATGTTGCCCGCCAAATGGGCCTCCCCATCGAAAAATTGATCTTGGCTACCAACGAAAACGATGTGCTCGACGAGTTCTTCCGCACCGGCGTGTATCGAGTTCGAGCCTCAGCCGAAGTTGCCGCCACGTCAAGTCCTTCAATGGATATTTCCAAGGCCTCAAACTTCGAACGGTACGTGTTTGATCTCACCGGGCGCGATGGCGAACGAACCCGTGCCCTGTATGACGACGTGCGCACTTCCATGGGCTTCGACCTCAATGGCACAGAACTACGTGCACAGATGAGCGACTACGCAATCTCGTCGGGCAGAAGCTCCCATGCCGATCGGCTCGCCACCATCCGTTTGGTCCACGAACGCACGGGGCGAATTATTGACACCCACACGGCCGACGGCGTCAAGGTCGCTTTGGAACGGGCCACGCCTGGAGTGAAAACGCTGTGCCTCGAAACGGCTCTCCCGGCAAAGTTCGGCGAAACCATTGTCGAAGCACTCGGAATTGATGCACCCCGCCCCGAATCGGCCATTGGTCTCGAAGACCTCCCGCAACGCGTCACCCCAATCGACAACGACGCGGCCGCCGTAATGGCCTACGTCGCCGGTATCGCTGGCTGACCTACGTTTCCAAACCAATCGATTGGATCTCTTTACCGCTCGGTGACCTGTTTTTCGTCCAACCGATTTGGGGAATTGTTCGGTGGGATTGCGCATGACGCAAAAGTGTGGCTAAGGTAGTGGCTGTTCGGCGGCAATGCCACGAACAAACCCTCGACTCGTTGCGTCGAGAACTGCGGCTCCTTTCATGGTGAGCAAGCCTCCCCGTAGACGGAACGCCCGGTTACCTCTTTGTTGTGAAATTCTGCTTTGCAGAGTGACGGTAAAGCGCAAACCGGTTCTCGCACTAACGATCTGAGGGAATCCACCAGCGAATCAGTTGATCAACGAAACCGTTGGCAACGCAAGCGGGAACGCTCCCGCAGAAGGTACACATATGGCAGAAACCATGGAGCGGTCGGTCCTGGAGTCAAAGGAGCGTGGGGAATTGGCGATTATCGCCGGTGCCATTGGCATCAAAGTTGCCCCCCGCCTTGGCAAGGACAAGATCATCGACGCCATTCTCACGTCGGCCGGTATAGGCACAGCGCCGGCTCCCAAATCATCAAAGGGCTCGGCAAAGGCAAGCGCATCGGCTGCTTCATCGCCAGAATCTGCAGGAGATGCATCGGCATCCTCAGATCGACCCCGTCGCGGTCGGCCGAAGAAAAACTCCGGAGGCGAAGGCACCCTGTCCTTTGACGATGCCTCCCCATCCGATGCGGCTCCTGCGGCTGAAACCGCCGTGGCGACCGAGCCTCGAACCAATGACCGTGGACGGGCTGATCGAAATGATCGAAATGATCGCGGCGACCGCAATGACCGGGGCAACCGCGATCGGCTGATCACCTCGGCTCGCCCGCCTCGAAATGCGCCCCCAGCCCAGGCATCGTTTGATCCCTTCGCCGACGCCCCAACATCGACCTCAAGCTTCGATCCGGCTGAGGAAGAATGGGCCTTCGCGGCAGCCAAAGCACCACGAAACGCAGCCGTCGCCACCCCCGATTTAGGTGAAGATGGCGCCGAAGGTACTGGTTACCCGGCACGCAGGGAACGCAACCGGGGTCGTAACCGTGACCGTTTCGAACGCGGTGATCGCCCTGAACGAACCGACCGCCCGGAAGGTGCCACGGTTACTCCGGCGGCAGAAGGTGGCGAGCCCAGACCAGAACGTGGCCCTCGCCCCGAGCGGTTTGAGCGCGGGGATCGTCCTGAGCGACAAGACCGACCTGATCGCGGACCTCGCCCGGAGCGAGTTGAAGGCGAAGCACGCACCGACCGTCCAGAGCGTGGCCCTCGACCCGACCGGTTCGAACGCGGTGAGCGTCCTCCCCGTGGAGATCGCCCGGAACGCAACCGTGATGGTGGCGGCGGCCAAGGTGGACAGGGCGGACAGGGCGGACAGGGCAACCAGGGTGGTCAGGGTGGCTTTAAGCAGGGCGGATTCAACAAGCCCGATGGTGATGGCTTTGGATTCGGTGAAGGTGGAGGCCGCAATAAGCGCCGCCGCGGCAAGGACCGTGACCGCCTGGTTACCGCCGAGCGCGACGGGGCCATTGACCGTTTGAGCGAAAACTACCAGGGCGAACTGATCGACGTTGAAGGCCTGCTCGATCTTTCGGATCAGGGCTACGGCTACATCCGGGTCAAGGGTTACCTGCCCAGCCCCGGCGATATTTACGTTCCCGTCAACAAGGTCCGCCAATTGGGTCTTCGCAAGGGCGACAAAATCGTGGGCAAGCACCGCCCGGCCACCCCGCAGGAGAAATTCCCGGCCATTGTGTCGGTGGAAACCTGCAACGGCCACAACCTCGAAATTGCCCGTCTGCGACCCAAGTTCGACGATCTGACTCCACTGTTCCCCGACGTGAAACTGCGTTTGGAACAGCATGGCCAGCCCGGCAACATGGTCGCCCGGATTATTGACCTTGTGTCGCCAATTGGTAAGGGCCAACGTGGCCTGATCGTTTCGCCACCAAAGGCCGGCAAAACCACCGTCATGAAGCAGATTGCCACCTCGATCGAGGCCAACAATCCTGATGTGCACCTCATGGTTCTACTGATCGACGAGCGACCCGAAGAAGTCACCGACATGCGCCGCCATGTCCGCGGAGAAGTGGTTGCTTCAACGTTCGACCGCCCATCTGACGAGCACACCATGATCGCCGAACTCGCACTCGATCGGGCAAAACGCCTGGTTGAAGAGGGCAAAGACGTAGTCATTATTCTCGACGGTATTACCCGTTTGGCCCGTGCTTACAACTTGGCGGCCCCAGCGACCGGACGAATCATGTCCGGTGGTATCGATACCGGTGCTTTGTATCCGCCGAAGAAGTTCTTTGGTGCGGCTCGAAACATTGAAGAAGGCGGCTCGCTAACGATTCTGGCCACCGCCCTCGTAGAAACCGGATCCACCATGGACACCGTGATCTTCGAAGAATTCAAGGGTACCGGCAACATGGAATTGCGTCTCGATCGCCGTTTGGCCGAGAAGCGTGTCTACCCAGCGATCAACGTGAACGAGTCCTCAACCCGTCACGAAGAATTGCTGTTCGACAAAGCCGAACTCGACGTGGTGTGGAAGTTGCGCCGTGTGTTGAACGGTCTTGGCGAAGGTG
>JAYSVF010000028.1:0-5515 GCA_043718695.1 Acidimicrobiia bacterium
CTAGGTAAATCTCATACTCTGCGCTGCTGCCAACTTGGCTCAGCAACTGGAGGTCAATGGACGAATGGGACGTTCGATCTGCGGCTCCTGAGTGTGTTCGCGCACGAAACTTTCGGGATCAGTCCGTGCTCGCTCGGTTCTCGGTTGAAGGTAGTGGGGAAGTGGTGCGGGTCACAGCACGCTGGTTCGCTACCTGAGGGGTTGAACTGCGAAACTGGAACCGATGCGTAATCCGAAAGACTTCTTCCGTCCTCTAGCTGTTGGCGCTCCCATGCCGTTGCGAGAGATTCCATTCCGCCCTAGCCGAATGATCCATTTTTTTGATCCTTCAAACGAGAAGATGGTGTCCAAGCTTTCTGCGCTTGGCCCCACCGTCGACGTGTTACTGGGCAACCTCGAAGATGCCATTCCTACCGATCGCAAAGACGCCGCCCGTCATGGGCTGGTAAACGTGGCTCGCACAATTGATCTTGGCGGCGCACAGCTCTGGACCCGGGTGAACTCGCTCGATTCACCGTGGGCGCTTGATGACCTCACCACGTTGGTCACCGAAATTGGGAACCAGCTCGATGTGATCATGGTTCCTAAAGTTGAGGGTGCCGAAGATATTCACTACGTCGATCGTTTGCTGGCCCAGCTCGAAGCGAAGGCTGGGATCACCAAACCGATTCAGGTTCATGCGTTGCTAGAAACCGCTCGTGGTGTGGCCAACGTTGAAGAGATCTGCGGTGCCTCGCCTCGCATGCAAGGCCTGTCGTTGGGTCCGGCGGATTTGGCCGCTGACCGCCGAATGAAAACCACCAGGGTAGGTGGAGGACACCCCGACTACTTGGTTCGTGAAGACGCCAAGGCCGACGGGGGAGTGCGCAACATCTTCCAACAGGATCTGTGGCACTACACCGTGGCGCGCATGGTTGACGCCTGTCGGGCCAATGGTATGTATGCCTACTATGGCCCGTTTGGTGACATTGGTGATCCCCTTGCTTGTGAGGATCAGTTCCGAAATGCGTTCCTACTCGGCTGTGTTGGCGCTTGGTCACTGCACCCATCCCAGATTGCCATTGCCAAGAACGTTTTTTCGCCCCCGGTTGAGGAAGTGCTTTGGGCTCGGCGGGTCATTGAAGCCATGGGTGATGGCAGCGGCGCGGTGATGATCGAAGGCAAAATGCAAGACGATGCAACCTTCAAGCAGTGCAAAGTGGTCGTTGAGCTAGCCGCTGCGCTGTGTGAACGTGATCCCGAACTCGCGCAACGCTACGGCAACTAGAGCCGGGATAGACCACCATGACAACTCCAGTTTCTGATGCAGGTCTTCGTCCTCGGCGATCCGTGCTGTACATGCCAGGCGCAAATCTGCGGGCCCTAGAAAAAGCCAAAGGTCTCAACGCCGATTCGCTCATCCTCGACCTTGAAGATGCGGTTTCACCCGATGCAAAAGGCGAAGCCCGCAACAACGTCTGCAACGCCGTCGGCAACGGAGGGTATGGAAATCGTGAATTGACCATCCGGGTAAACGGCTTGGGAACCCAATGGCACGATGACGATATTCGGGCCGCATCCCAAGCTGGGCCTGGCGCGATCGTGGTGCCCAAGGTCAACTCGGTCGACGATGTACAGCGCATCGAAGAAGCCATGGCCGCTGCCAACGCACCACAACACACCAAGTTGTGGGCCATGCTCGAAACACCAATCGCCATTCGTGATGCCTTTGCCATCGCCGAATCCGGGGAGCGATTGACGGTGTTTGTTATGGGCACAAACGATCTACTCAAGGAACTACGTGCACAAAGTATTCCTGGCCGTGCGCCGTTACTTCACGCATTGTCTACCTGTGTGACCGCTGCTCGAGCTGCAGGCCGATCCATCCTTGATGGCGTGTTCAATGCCATTGACGATGCCGACGGTTTCGCCAACGAATGTGCCCAGGGCGCAGCGTTTGGATTCGATGGCAAAACGCTGATCCACCCCAGCCAACTTGACGCTGCAAACGCGGCGTTTGCTCCCTCAGAAGCCGAAGTTCTTTACGGACGCCGGGTGATTGCCGCTTTCGACGAAGCACTTGCGTTAGGAAAAGGTGTGGCTACTGTCGACGGAAAGATGATTGAAAATCTTCACGTGGCCAACGCCCAACGAGCGATCGCAATGGCCGAAGCCATCGAGGCTATGCGCGCATAGTTTAAGCGCAGGGTTTGCTGAAAACGCGAACTACTGAATTGATTTGAGAAGCTCGGGGGCTACTGGACAATCGGCGCGTAACAGCGTTTCGGCGAGAGTCTGCAGTCCCCTTGGCCCGGCGATTGTGCCAAGAAGGTTTCCGGGGACAAGCTCTAGATCACCGTCCCACGGGTCGGCACTGTCATCGAGGCGACCCAAATACGCATCCCACAGACGCCCGGGAAGCACACGACCCACGCCCACAACCGTCCAAACGGCAACGCCCCCAGCGAGAGCAACAGCAGCCGCAGCACGGGAACCGGGCAGAGCGGTTGCGCCCGATCCACCAAAGGATTGCGCCTCAAGTAACACCAAATCGCTGGCACCAACAGCAGCGCCGAGGCCCCGTTCCTCGACCAGGGTGGCATTGTTTCCCAGGCGGTCTAAGCGACGCGCCAGCCCGTGTCCCTGATCAGCAGTATCGATCACCAGCACATCAAGATCACCCCGTTTGGCGAGTGCGGGCGCAATCAGTTCGGGCCAACCCAAGACAACGATCGTGGCGGCCTCTGGAAGGTTCTCAATCAAGACCAGGGGTGTTTGGTCTGATTCAACCTCCTCGGCCGCTGACCATGCTTCAAAGGCCGGATCCGGTGAGCCCAGTACCCGTGCGGCGAGCCACCAGATCGCTCCGGCTTGGGGCTGGCGATCGACCAAGCGGCGACAGGCGGTTACGAGCGCGGCTGGATCAGAACTAAACGATGCCAAGGCCCCAGCGGCCTCGCGAACCAACAGGGACGGCCCGGCGTCCTCGCTGGCTCGAGCCACATATCGCAGTCGTTCAATTGGATGCACCCCAACAACGTAGTGGCGCTTGCCCCTAAACGCATTGTGCTGATTGCTAACCCCAACTGGGAGACTGTTGAACAAATGCGACTCGAATGCTCATTTCGCTCTGTTTTCGCAGTTCGTGACTTGCCTAGGTCGCATTGTTCACCACGATCCTCTAGGTAGGGCGAACAACCATCAAAATCACCATCACCACGAGGCCAACCGCCGATGTGGCGCTCACAAACTCGGCAATCAACCCAGCTCGCCGAAGCTCCGCAACCTCAATCTTGGTAAGGCTTGGTAGAGGTGTTCCCGAGCCAGCGTGACTTTCGGGCAAAGAAGTCATATTCAGGGCGTCACCCGCAGCAGCTGCGTAACGGGCTACAACGCCAAGGGCCCATCGCTGGACGCCAAGAATGGCAACGAGTGCTACCAGGTAAAACGCGACGGCCAACCTCCACCACAATTGCCGCCAATAGGTTCCGTCGGGATGGGTAACGGTAAGGCCAATGCCAAATAACCCAATAAGCAGCAGGGCTCGTTCGCTCAGGGTGGACCGAATTTGGGGAACCAAGACGGCCCATGCCTGGCTCATTCGGTTATTTTGTGCGAGTTGACCGGCAAAGCCAGCGGTCCCGGGGTGTGTGTGCGAAAGGCCGGACGCCAGCATTCGAGTGATCACGGGCAGGCTAAGCAGTGACCCGAATGCAAGTACCACCGAGACAATGTGGGCCACCAGAAGCGCCCAGTAGGTGAATGACACGAGTCTTTACGGTAGCGCCAGACCGCTCAATAACTGGTCGAGAAGCGCGAAACGCAAAGTTCTGCACCCAAGGATTCGTGGAACTTTTGCTGAACTAGGGCACCTACAGGGAGGAACTAGGGCACCTACAGCGAGAAAGTGACAAGAAAACTTCCAACAACATGCCCACAAGGTTCGATTCTTCCTGGTTGGTCGACTACCTTTTTCCGCCGTGGCTTCGAACCCCCCTAGCGACTTGGTACTCACCCCGCTGACTGGAAAAGGACTTCCTCTTTCGGCTTATTTGGTGCAATACCACCTTCTGTTTGTCGTGGTTGACCCGTTTACGAATGAGTCGTCGTGGATTCTGCCGACTGCAGTTCGGGTTCTTGAGACCTTCGAACAAGCCGACGTGCGGGTGGCGTTTGTGGTTTCTGGTGCAAATCCTGATGAGGCCAGGCAGTTTTTGGGGCCTCACGCACGAAGCATCCTGACCTTCCCCGATGCCGATCGCGCCATCACCCGGGCTTTAGGCCTCGACACGGTTCCTGCTTTGGTGCACCTCGCCATGGACGGCAAAGTTGTTTCGGCCACTGAAGGTTGGAACGCTGATGCTTGGCAAACCGTCACCGATGAAGTGGCCCGCCAGATGCGTTGGATCGGCCCCATTCTGCCCGATCCCCGTGATCCCGGCTCTTTCGCTGGCACCTCCGCCAAAGGCTAAAAGGTCTGTCCCTCAGGGTTGAAACAGTTCCTCTGAAGCAAGTCCCTCTGCGCTGCAGCAAGTCTTGAGCGAGCAGATTGGGTAATTCAGCGGGTTCATCTCACGGAGGTTTCCCCGCTTCGTTGCCGTGCGGGCCTGTTGCTGTAGTTCGTTTGGACCACTTCGGTAGTGCAGGTGACCTGATGTCGTAACTGCTTGGCGCTGAGGTGCCGAAGACGATTCTGTGGTTCCGCCGAGAAAGACTCCAACCTCACTGCCGGGCGAGAGGTCTGGGAATCAGTTGTTGGCGCGTGCCCGTGAGTTCACGGCACCAAAGTCCTCACAACATGTTGGTCAACCCAACACGACACCTTCGTCAGCAGTTCACAGCGCAGCCGTTGAATTACCTCTTATGGCAAGACTGCGCGTCAAACTCATTAGCTTCACCCTTGCTTCGGTAACCAGCGCTGGGGGGCTTCTGCTCTCTGCCGCACTGAACCCGAGCAACACCTCAGCCAGTCCGGCGTTGGCGGCTCCGAATGCCAAAGCGCGGCTCCTTCCGGTCACCATTGCGCCCACCGATCCCGCTCTCCTTGATCCTCTGGCTGCCCCGATTGCGCCCTCCCTCGCGGTTCCAGCGCCGGGTTCGGTGTCCCCTGCGGTCTCAGGCGCATCTGGGTCACCTGTCTCTGCGGGCCCGAATCTCCCAATCCGTGCTGCAAATTCAACGAGCCCATCAACAGCCCCCTCTGAAAGTTTGGTGAACGCCGCGGGTGCTAGTGCTGGGCCTGAGATCCCCCGAATCGGCGTCGGGCAAGCAACTCCTCCCGTGATTGTTGCCGGAACTCGACCCCTTGCGACACCCCTCCCAACCATCAAGCTTCGCCCTGCGACAAATGTTCCAATAGTTACGAGCATCAACACGGGTCCTGCGCTGTCGATGTCGCCGACCACCGCCGCTGGGTTACTTGCTCCCGTTTCTAGCTCCGTCAAAGCGACTGGTGTAACCACCGCTAATTCAACCAAGGCACCGAACCCGCAGCCAGTCAATCCAACAGTTCCGGTGGTCACGTTGGCGAGGGTCA
>JAYSVF010000271.1:0-3180 GCA_043718695.1 Acidimicrobiia bacterium
TTGCCCGAGCCAGACTCACCGACGATTCCGAGCACCTCTCCTGGCCAAAGATCGAAATCTACGTTTTTGCAACCAAGGCGATTGCCATAGTATTTCGTAAGTCCACGTACGGAAAGTAGGGCGGTCACGCGAAAACCTGATCGGTATGGTCGTTCGTCGTGTTTGAACTTGTGATCAAATCCTCAAACGAGCCGGGATCATTGGTGACTTCGTGGCTCTTGGAGGTATCTTCCGTAGCCAGCACCGATCGGCAGAAGTCGGAGTCGGAACAGGCAAAGAGGCGTTTGCCGAGGTCGTCGAGAATAATCTCATCCAGAAAACTGTCGCTAGACCCGCACAGCCCACACTGCGCATCCCATTTCTCCACGGTGAAAGGATGATCATCAAAATCCAAACTCTTTACGTCGGTGTAGGGCGGAACCGCGTAGATTCGCTTCTCTCGACCTGCTCCAAAGATCGCCATGGCCGGTGATTGGTGAAGTTTCGGGTTGTCAAACTTGGGAATCGGTGATGGCGACATCAGGTATCGGTCATTGACCATCACCGGGTAACCGTATGCGCTTGTCACCCTCCCGTGCTGAGCGATGTCCTCGTAGAGCCGAACGTGCATAAGCCCGTAATCGGCGGTGGCATGCATACCTTGCGTGACGGTTTCGCGGGGCTCCAAAAAGCGAAGCGGCTCGGGAATGGGAACCTGAAACACAATGATCTGCCCAGCACGTAGCGCCATTTCAGGTATGCGATGCCTTGTTTGAATGATGTCTGCTTCATGAGTTAGCTCAGTGGTGGAAACTCCAGCGGTCTTGGCAAAGAAGCTCCGGATCGACACGGCATTGGTGGTGTCATCAGAACCTTGGTCGATCACTTTCAAAACATCGCTTGAGCCAATGATGGCTGCGGTGCATTGGATTCCCCCGGTACCCCAGCCATAGGGAAGGGGCATCTCCCGTCCGGGGAAGGGAACTTGGTAACCCGGCACGGCAACGGCTTTGAGCATCGCTCGACGTATAGAGCGCTTCGTTTGCTCATCGAGGTAGGCAAAGTTGTAACCCGTACTCATACGCCGACCATCTTCTCGATTTTGGTTTCAGCTTTCGAGCTTTCCGCTACTGCGTCGGATAAGTCCGAGATCTCTTCCGCCGAGGCCGCACTTTCGGTTTGCTGTTTTGAGAGCACGGCCAATCGTCCTGAATCTTGATTGACCTTTTCCCAGTCATCACGGAGATCCCGGACCAGAACAAGTTCGGCTTGAAAATCCACGTAGTGGGGGAGCTTTAAATGCTGAACAAATCCCGAGGCTTCAAGGTTGTCGGCGTGGCTTAGTACGAACTCAATATCTTGAGCGGGGGCATCACCGCTTAGGGTTTCTCCCAACTCCGTGGCCCGCATTGAGCGATCCACAAGCGCCATGGCCATCGACTTTCGTTCAGCCTGCCCAAATGCCAAACCGTAACCACGGGTGAATTGCGGAGGCGTGAAATCGTTGCCTTGAAACTGGTTGATCATTTCGCATTCCGTTACTTCGATCTCACCGATCACAATTGGGAAGTCCAGTTCATCAGGTGTCACGATGACCTCTACGTTCCCGATTCGAATCTCACCGGCAAAGGGGTGGGTCGATCCATACCCTCGTTGCGTTGAATAGGCGAGCCCCAAGAGGAACCCCTCATCGCCGCGAGCCAGTGCTTGAAGTCGCAAGGGGCGTGGTGCCGGAAAAGTCAGTGGTTCCCGGGTGAGATCGTTCGCTAAACCTTCGAACAAAGAGTGGCTGCTGGGTTCGATTCTAGCGTCGCTAGCTGACTCGATGAGACCCTCGCGATCCAAGACATCGAGCACCCGTGGCAACCGGTCAATAGGCTCGTTCCCTCCCAGGTCATTCTTGACCCTTGCATTAGGGCGCTCTTGAACGGTGTTCGTTTGGTCAACCGTTTCTTTGAAGTCGATGAGTCGGTGCGAATAGTCAAACGTTGGACCAAGGATTTGCCCTCCAGGAACATCCTTAAATGCCGCCGACACCCTTCGAAGAATCGTCATGTTTCCCGTTTCTATGGGGTGGGTTAGCGCAAGTCTTGGAAGTGTCGTTCGGTAAGCCCTCACGAGAAATACGGCTTCTACCAGATCCCCGTGAGACTGAATGATGGCCAACGCCGCAAGTTCAGGGTCATACACTGACCCCTCGGTCATGACTCTTGAAACTCCAAGCCATTGTTGATCGATGATCTGTTCGACTGTTAGCTCGGTTGTCCCCGCCCGGGGCTTTCGGTTTTCGTTGAGTAAACGATGGGCGTTGGCAATAGCGGTCTCGCCGCCTTTGGTAGCGACATACATTCAAGCCTCCTGAAGATTGCTGCTTGCAGAACGCAAGGCATTGGCTGCGTCAAAGAGCGGTTTCCGTGCGTGGCGTTCGGCCCTGTGAGCTGCATCAGAACCGGGCCCACAAATCGAGGTCTCGGCGGGCACTGTCAAGGATATTTTGGATGATCGAGGGAGACCTACCACCTGGGTTTCGCAGCACAGAACGACATCTATTCCAATGGGAAACCGCACATGATTGGCGGAGAGCTCTTCCCAAAGCTCGGTCCCAATTCCAGCTGGAGATACGGTGCGGGGGAGTTGGAAACCAGGGCCATCTAAGGTCACCTCAACTCCTGAGAAGAAGTCCTTCACCGGCAGTATGAGCGTTGTAGAAGTCTCCGGTGAAAGCGCGGTACCTGCATTGAATTGGTTGAGAGGTGGGAGTGATTTTACGCAATCCACAAGTGCAAAGTTGGCCATTGGTAAATGTTCGACAATTCGCACGCCGGTGTGAAATCGGAAGTAAGCGCGCAGAGCATCTGGGACGGTCGGCGCGAGCCAAAGTGTCGTATCGGAGTCAGCAAGAGTCAACACCGTGGCGACGGCACTTGTTGGGAGCCCAAAGTCGGGCAGAAGAAGGCTCATTTCAACTGGGATTCCGGGTTGGCCCAAAGCATCGAGTAACGCCCGGAAACACTGTTGCGCGTTACCGACCGGATCAACAAAGCCCAGCGCCATGAGGGAAGCATGCGTCCCCAGTCCACCGGCCCCCAGTGAGGGTGCTCCCGCTCCCGCCGCTTCAGGGGTTGGTGCGCCGCTCGTGGCGAAGACTGTTTTCGTCGCCGTAGTCATTAGTTGCCACGGACCATGGTGAGGAACTGCACT
>JAYSVF010000272.1:0-3177 GCA_043718695.1 Acidimicrobiia bacterium
CTCAGAGACATCTGAATCGGCTGCCGGACAAAGTAAGAGATGCTGCATTTGCACTGCTACTTGGTGGAATAAGTGAAAATCCGAAACGGGTAGAAAAACTTTGGTGGGGGCACTCGAAGGTTTGCATTCCATACGCCGAGGAGACTTCCGAATCATCTACGAAGTCGACGAAGCCGAGCTGGTACTGATCGTGCACCGCGTTCAACATCGCGCCGATGTGTATCGGCCCCGATAGTCGGCCGCCTGCAACGGATCAACGTTCGACTCGCAACAGGGCCAACTAGCTTTGGTTGATGCCACGCGAGGAAATCTACGTTTCAACTGATGTTGAGGCTGATGGTCCAATTCCTGGGCCTCACTCAATGTTGAGTTTCGGCTCGGCGGCATTCCTTGCCGATGGCACCATGCTTGGTACGTTTGCTGCCAATCTCGAAACACTCGATGGTGCCGAAGGGCATCCCAGCACCATGAAGTTTTGGGCTGATAATCCAACTGCTTGGGATGAAACACGAACCGATTTGCAATCGCCGTCAACTGCTATGCATGCCTATGTTCTTTGGTTGAAGGCGCTTCCTGGCAGTCCGGTTTTCGTCGGCTATCCCGCTGCCTACGATTTCCTGTTCGTCTACTGGTACCTCATGCGCTTTGTCGGCGAAAGCCCGTTCAGCCACTCGGCACTCGACATCAAAACCTTTGCCATGGCTTTGACCGGCAAAACCTATCGAGGCTCCACCAAACGCGACATGCCGAAACGCTGGATTCCCAAGTCTCCGCACACCCCATGTGGCACTCGACGATGCAATAGAACAAGGCCAACTCTTCATCAATATGCTCAAGGAACGCCCATGACCGAAAAGACTGTTAATTGGGATCTCTGGATCGACATCCAAAGTGGAGACGATGATGGACTGACGCGCGCCAACACCCGCAACCTCCGCCCGGGACTTCGATTGTGCATCGGCGACATCATCATCGTTGGCAACGAAGACGCGGAATCAGGCGTCGGAGAGGTCATGGAACTAGGCCAAAACGGTGTTGCCATGATCAAAGTGTTTCCTGGTTCAGTCGCCGAAAACCATTTCAGACTTGGTGGCTCTCCAGCGTAAGTTCTCGCCGATCCGCGCAGGTCACGTTGGACAGCGAAAATCGGTAAGGAGCTCACCAGACACGATGCACCCCCGGAGGGTTCCACGCCACGAGGACTTCGCGGCCTCGCGCAGTTGTTGACGCAAGGTCCATCGCCACGCCTATCGCTGGGAGTGTTGCCACTGGCTTGGAAAGCCATTTCGACCAGTATTGCCCGAGTCTTTCCGTCGAATTGAGGAGTGAAGGGACGGTCACAAGCCAGTTGGCTGGCGCGTATTGGACGTTCAGCGTAAACGTTGTCGACTGATCAGTGGCGGTCGGATCGGGTCGGCGCAGCTGTGAGCGCACCGGGGACAAGTCTGTTGTTTTCGTTACCATCACTGTCAGTTCACCAGTGGGTACTTTGCTTGGCGGTTGTGCCCTTCGTGCCTCAAACCACGGTGCATCCCACAGACGATCCGCACTGGCACCGGCAAGAACCCATCCGCTTTTGGGCTCACTCAGCCGCTGAGCAAGCGTGGCTCCAAGTTGTTCATTTGCTATGCCCGCGAACGTTACCGTGCGTTGTCGTTGCGACCATTCCTGAGCGCAGAGTTCGAACACTTCAGGCAGCAATGGCTCATACCGATCGGTGATCAGACCAGCTTCTATTAGTCGTCGAAGTGCCAGGGAAACTGTCGACGCATTTTTGCCAATGGCCCGGCCGATTTCTCTGACCCCTGGGGTGGCGGGTTCGTTCCGGGCTAAGAGCCAAAGGGCGATATCAAATCCGATACCCGCCAACGGCCGCTTTGCTTTGGTTGTCAAAATGGTTGGCCCATTCTCCAAAGGGCTCTTTAGGTCAATATCGACGTCCACGAAAAGACCTTTACCCGTAACGCGTAGATGTCCACGAGCGTCGAAGAACCCTACGTTCGCAGATCGAAAGACGGCCCTCGCCTCAGCGGTGATCCGACGGGCGACAACAAGCACAGATCTGGCACCCGAATGCTGACTGACAATCCAATTGGCCAGTGGAAGTGAGACTGTGTCGTCGTCGACCAGAGTGAAGGTAGTCGCTCCTAGCTTCACGTTCCCTTTGGGAATATTGGGTCTACACGGAAGAGCCAGTAACGACGCAGCTTTGGCCAACTCACTTAGAAGGCTTCCACGTCGCGCTGACTGTCCAGTGTATAAGTTCACCTCAACAATTTACACAGCAAATCAACCGAGGTGGGACAGATGTGCCTCTAGCCGCTGGATTCGCCTGCCAGGAGCCGTTGATTAGGCTAGCTACAAGCTTGAACGCACGGGGCTCTTCGTTGCACATCTGGCTTCAAGTTGCGCTTCGGTCTACGGGCGATAGGCAACCAACACCCAATCAGTAGCTGCCCAGGCAATCGCGAAATCGCACCCTCCAAGCCAGATAGACGGAGTGGCTGCGTGCGCTGGATAGCCGGGATTGAGCGTCCACTCACCCGTTTGGTAAGTTCAATCACTCAAAACAGGCTGTTTTGGTAGGTTGAACTTACCAAAACAACATTTTTTGATAAGGTTAGGAAATGCGTGACGATGAAATCAGAAATCGGTTGGTCGAATCGAATCCTTGGTGGAGGGCAACGAGCAAGGATCAAGCCCTCAATTGGGTAGCAACTGATCCGGTACTTCGAGCCCGTGCGCCTTTTGACCTTGGATACCGTCCCGATCTACTTGACGATGTCGCTACGGGCCCGATCGATGACAAGCTCATCGTGCTTCGTGGACCTCGTCGGGTTGGGAAGTCGGTTCTACTAAAGGACACCGTAAGCGCGCTTTGTTCCCGAGCCGACGTCGACGTGCGCCAAATAATCTATCTGCCGGTAGATACTATGCGAGCGAATGATCTGTCCCGGGTGGTTGCGCTTGGGCGGGATCTCACCCGTTCGATCGATCCGCAAGCTCGGGTTTGGATGCTAGATGAGATTACGTCGGTCCCCGAATGGACGGGCACGCTCAAGTACCTGCGTGACAACACAAGCTTCGGTGAGGACACAGTGATCTGCACCGGGTCATCGTGGGACCAAGCAGCCAATGTTGGACGGGATCTGCTTGCTGGACGTGCTGGGCGAAACT
>JAYSVF010000273.1:0-7467 GCA_043718695.1 Acidimicrobiia bacterium
GAAAATCCCAAAACTGGCATGACTCATAATATGACAGGTCCGCTTGAGGGAAGCTCAGGAATCGGTCCGAGAAAATTGAAACACGATCTTCCTCGCTCCTGGGGATCTCCGCAATCGATAAAGGCTACGTTGTCGAACTCGTGATGAATGATCTCGCCAATGGCTGCACGCATTGCAAACACCTCCATTGGATCCAGATCACAAACGAACACGCTGTACTGCATCGACCAACCGAACCGCTTTACGGTTTTGTGGACGCGTCTTAGCCTCGTTGGATCGCGGATGTCGTAACAAACCAGATAACGCTTACGAGCCGCCATAAATCACCTCGTTGTGAACGCTACATAGTTTGGGATCTCTCCAAGTAGGTAGGCCCCAAGCATTCGGGCTTGAACTTCCAGAACTCGGCGGTAAGTAATCGTGTAACCAAATGTTGGATGGGTAACCTCCTGGTTCAGCCGCCGTTCATATGCGGCGATAACTGATTTGCGGCCCGACGCAGTCATGGCGACACCCGCTGCGCGAACCGTGAAATCGCTTGCCCGCACCTCACCATTGTTGATTGCCGTAAGCACCACAGAGTCTCCGATCAACGGACGAAATTCTTCAGCGAGATCAAGAGCCAATGCTGGTCGTCCGAACCTGGGACGGTGGTAGAAACCCAGATACGGATCGAAACCAATCGCGTTGCAAACAACGGTGAGGTCTTTAACGAGTAATCCGTATACGTAGGAAAGGAGGCAGTTGACTGGATCCCTTGGCGGGCGACGATTGCGATGCTCAAAACTAAACGCTGCGACTCCGTCATCATCGGTCGAGCGGATCATTGACGGGAACTTAGAGAAATAGAGACGGGCTGCGGTACCTTCGTAGCCAAGCAATGATGCGGGAGATTCAGCCCATGAGGCAGAAGCAATCAGCTCCTGTAACGACGACATGGTCGCAGCAGGGACACCTCGCCCGTTCCGTCGCAACAGCGTGCGGCAGTTCCTAATCTTTCCCACGACGCACGCGCGAGCTAAGGCCAAAGCTCGCTCAGGGGGTAGTGAGACTTGTTTGCGGCGAAGGTCGACGTTTTTGGCGGGTAGTCCGTGGGCGATGCCCGTGAACCAACCTCCGTGGCTGAACCACGAGACCGGTATTTCCCGATCGAAGCACGCCTTCAGTGCAGCGGTGGTGACCTGCACGTGTCCGTAAACGTTTAGTTGCGAAACATCAAGGAGCCGCACCTCTTCCACGATTTCGGTCTTGTTTTTCATTCGCAACCGGCCAGAAGCGACCGCGACGTTGACTGATTGATCGGTGACGTAGACCGGGCGCGCGTTGTCATCGCTAGGAATTAGTCTGCGCGCTTTGTGTTCTGAACGAACCGCCAATTGGTTGACCTCATCGGGCAAACAGATTCCCACGAGGGAACACCGCGGACACTTCGGTGAATCAATTAGTGGCGGTGGAACATCATCAGCCCGCGCAACTTCATGAAGCTCAAGGAGAAGCTCGAGAGTCCTAACGACCAGTGCTTCATCGAAGGGCACCAAGACACGTTCCTTCGTCTCGGCAAAGTAAAGAAATCCCTCTGTGCACGTATAACCGTTGTCTTTGAGGATCAGACCTTGCGCGCAAAGTTGCACACGTTCTGGCTCATGCGCCCGTTCAGGGTTGTCTGGTGGCCGACCCTTTTTGACATCAACCGGACGTACCTCGCCATTGTTCCCCTCCAACACATCAAGCCGAGCAATCAACCCGAGCCGATCCGAACCAACAAGCAGTGACCGAGCCTCCCTGAGTTCGTCGGCGTCATCGGCAGCTGGCGCTCGCCCGCGTTCAACATCAACCGCTCGATGCTGCCAACTCCCCTCGGCTGTATCGGCGTTGCCCACGAACTGTCCTTGAACCCATTCAAGGTGAAACAAGCGTGGACAGTACGCGAACTCATTAAGCATCCGCGCCGGTACGTGCAGGGGAAAGTCTGTAGGCCCGCTATCCGCCGTGTTCGTCATCGCATCGGGTGCTTAAGCTACGGACGGGTCGGCGTTGGTGGGCACAAAATGACCCAATCCGAAGTGCGAGTGAGCGCCGATTGAAATCGGCCCACTAACCGGTTTATTGAATCGCAAACTCAGATGAAATGCTGGACGGGAATCCCTCAGCTTTTCGTTCTTAGTGGATCGGTGTCGACGAAAGTCCAACGCGTGAAAGCCTTGAGCGCTTACCTTCTGTATTTCGATCGCAGATGGATTGGGGAGCCCGATTTCGGCCAGGTCCTTTCGCACGCTTGCCTCTAGGGACTTTACAAAACGGCCGTCTGAGCGCAGGTGCCGTGGTGGGGCATAAGGCGTTAACGTCTCCCATAGCGCCGACTCGGAGAAGGCAGGGTGTGCAGTTGGGTCCGCCGATCCGCTGCGATGCAAGAAAAGATTGACTTCCCGAAAATCAGCCAACCATTTTCGGTTTCGTGCTTTCGACCCGTTTTCGGTGCCTTGGGAATCCGCAGAATCGAGAAGGCTCCTTCCGATGGTGCGTTTCGGCACGAATTCGAGGACATCAAGCGTGGAGAGGAACCGTGTTGTTGTTTCGTCGATTGATGCCGAACCATCTCGACCAGGAGGGAGCCATGCTCGAATACCGGTGAGGAATGGGCCCGTTGCGACAGGCAGGAAATAGAGGTGCTCGTGATGTCGCTCCGATTTCTTCCCTTCCTCCTTGCCTGTGATTCGCCAATCGAGACTGACGTTGTTGTTTTTACAGATACGTAAAACATCTTGGCGTACCAACTCGCAATACAGAAGTGCAGCGGTAAGTGGAACCTTCCCCTGGCCTTGTATCGACCACTCAATCAGGTTGACTCTTTGATGACGGGTTGCTCTGGCCTGCCCGGGGTCCCATTCCAACTCTTGGTCGGCGAAATAGTTAACTTGCGTTGACCCTGGGGGGAGAACGAATCCCTGCTGCCGCAATTTCCAAGGCACAAGCATCAACGATTCCCAGTTCGTTTCTGCGGTCGGGCTAAGCAATCTGATAGGTCTCGCGTTTGTCTGCGAAGTGCCAGTTACCGAAATGGTCCGCGAATCGCCACTGATCTGTGGCTGTTGACCTTCAGTAAGCAAACGAGCTTGCACTACCGACTCGGCGCGGCCCAGATACGGGAGTTGGTCGGCCAGGATTGAGAATGCGTCCCTTTCTGCCGTTGATAACTCGATTGGCCAAGACACGTAAAGGGCTTCTTCGTTGTTTACCGAGGCGAAGGCATCGAGCACTTTCGCAGTTGCGGTGCTCACACCTTCCAAATGAGCGCTCTCGGGCAGATAGTGGCGAACGTGGGCGCTCGAATACTTGGGCAGGGTGTATGAGGGAGAGACTCTGCTCAGAACATCAATTAGTGAACGAACTGTCGTTTCCGGCAGGTGATTCGACCGTTCAAACCACGTCGATACCAGGGAACGAAGGATTCGCCACGGGCTCGGTGGGAACTCAACGGCACCTTCATTGTGGCTTGTGCCCCAGGGTGTTCCGTGGACGCGCCCGTTTATATACTTGACCTCCAGAATGGTGCTCATTCGGGATCAGCAACGGTTTCTGCTGCAGATTTTGCAGCCTTCTTCCCAGCAGCCTTCGTGCCCTCGGTCCAGGTAACGGTTAACGCGTTGCCATCAGAGAGATCTGCCGACAGTTCCTTGGTGAGTTTGGCAATTTCGGCTGTCAGTTCAGCGCTGGACGGCAGATTGGGAATGTTGGTGCCATCAACCGGGGTGAGATCGCACATGGTTCGCAATCGCAGCCCCTGTTCGAGCAGAGCCCGGACCTCGTACAGAGCAAGAACCTCGATGAGTCTCGTGGCCTTTTCATCCAGGCCGTAGGATCGAATCTGATCAAGGTCAATCACGAACGAAGCAGTGATCGTTCTTGCTGTCCACATGGTGCGGTGGTAGGGGATCGATCCGTAGCCTTCATCGGATCCACGCTCGTCGGTGTTGCTATGCGTGACATGGTCCTTCTTGACCCCACCGTAATCTGCTCGTTGGACGTCTTCCGCTTCAATGAAACTCGTAAGTGCACGGGTAATCTTGGGTTGTCCTGGCAAGTCTTTGTCGGCGAAAAAGACACCGTGCACGAGGCATGCGGGATCGAGCGCAAACACTGCCTTTGCAATGTCACGGGCAGACAATGGCTTCTCAGCTCGAAGGTTAAAGACCGTTTTGAGATGAGCAGACATAAGGGTTCCATCGCTCAACTTGCCCGCACGGATAAATGCTGACGAAAGGCGATGCGCTTCAGTGCGGCTTGACGTTAAATACTCACCCTTGTCATCTACAACGCGGACGTACGGTAGCCCCGAGAATTCAGGTACCGGCTGATCGGTGCCGTGATCCCATGCAGCGGACTCAAGGTGATTGGCCATTGACTGCTCGGATTCCACGAGAATGCACTCGATCCACTTCTCGGGCCCAGAGGTCGGTTTTTTGAAGGTCCCAGTACCGAGATCCGGAAACCCTGTCGGTTGAAAACGTGTTCCTGCGACTGGTTCGAGGGCAACACGGAAAATATGACGGTTTGGCATGACGGATTCCTTTTGATTGATTGGATTGAACGTTGCTACTGACGGGTTGCTTTGTCGGTGTTAGCAAGCACCTGGCCGCAAATGCTCGCCTGGATCGACTGGCGATTGTGGATGATCGGTTGCGTTGTCGGTGCTAGCAAGGGCTACCTGCCGACACTTCGCTGAGTCTTTTCGTTTGCTCTACTAGCTACAAGGTGGGCTCGGTTCCTCGTTCGGCTTCCTGCTGGCGGAGGGCGATTCGCCGGAGTTGCTTTCGTTCATGGATTGCCCGTTCTACAGCCGGAGACGGATAGCCAGCTCGTTCGAGAAACCGGTTATATGTGTGCTCATGATTTGGATGTAGTAGCAAAGCCGCTGCCAGCCATTTGCTATTCGACAGTGTTGCTGGAAGGTGCGGAGTGAACCCTTCGATCTGTACGCTTCGTTTCAGCGTTTCTATTGCTGTCGAGCTGTTCGTCTCGAGCTGTCTCGCCAGACCAACGGGTGAAGGAATAGCCGGGCTCGCAGAACCTGCATGCATAAGCACTGCCGCAACTACTGATTCCACGCCAAGCTCGAAGGGTTTTCCTGTTCCATCGGAATCAGCTTCAGTGGTGAGGCCAGTGTCGCTGGCGATGTCCGGGTTTGAGTCTCGGCCCCGATGAAACCGGAAATCGAGAATTGAAAAGGCAACTAGGCAACGGTAAAGGAACTCTTCGTTAAACTCGCCCGGATCGCCGGTAGCGAAGCTAATCGCGTCATTTACGTGGATGCGTCCTCCACTCTCGAACGCCACGCGGCATCCTTTCCGGCCCTGGGACTCATCGCCGGCCGGTCGTTCGTTTCCAGCCCATTCCCGGCGAGCAGCCACCTCCGAAAGAATCTTTGCTATCGGTGTGGCACCAAAACCTTCGACAACGGGCGATGTGATCCAGGCGCCTTTTGCGTCTACTGGAAAGACATACTCCCGAAGGGTTCTTGGTTGTCCCAGGCTTGACTCATTGCGACCACTTGCGAGGGACCAGGCGACCCGCGCTTCAACTGATCGATCAAGTAGCGGCTGGAGACCCGGCTTCCAGATCGAGGCGTAAAGCCGAGAAATCGGCCGGACATCTGCTCTTAAGCTGGTTGATCTTACACAAGCAATCTCAACCCTTGCAATGCTTTCAAGAACCGACATGACGAGAGAAGCGCGCTGATCCTTGAATGATGCAGTAGCTAAGTTGAAAAGGGCTTGCTCGGCAACGTGTACGAGGCTTTGAACTCCGGACGGAGCGAAACGCTTAACCCCTTGTAACCACCGATCAACGTTCACGGTAACGTCTACGTCTTCACGTTCCTCTGTGGGCATAGTAATTCGTGCTACGGGCGAGGCGATATTGGAGAGCCCAAACCGTTCCGATATCACGTACCGCACAAAGGCTGAGATGCGCCGATCGGATTGCAGCGTTGCTATGGCGCGGGCCGCATCGAGTCCTGTTCGAGCTTGATGACCATCCCAAGTGGTTCGGCCCTCGGCGAAGAGGCTGAGAACCCCACGAAAGTTGGTCGGCTGCTCCCACAACGGTGCCCAAATTTCACCCCTGCTGTTCTCATCCGCTGCTGATCCGTAGCCGATTGGCGATGCGGAAAACCAGAACGGGATCGACACGGTTGCGGAGCCTTCACCACGGCGCCGGACTGCTGCACCGGAAAAGACCATTGCCCCTTCAAGCATGAACACAAAATCCCAAGGGTTTACAAGACTCTTTCCCTTACCTTGTGGTGCCGAATTCGAACCACCGGCACTGCCAGGATCGAATTGCCCAATCGCCGCATCTATGAGCGGTGATTCTCCCACCCCCGTTAGTGCTTGAACGAGCCATTGAGCCGGGCGTTCGGCCAAGTTCTTTTTCGCGGGCCGCAGGCTCAGAGCATCGCAGAGGCGCTGCATGTAGTTGTTTGAAAAATCAAAACGACCATCATTTCCACCCGTCCCGAGTAGCACTGGGAAGCGCACGCCATCGGCGAATAGAACCGCCGCTGCATCAAGCCAAGGAAGGGCTTCATCGGGGATTGTGTTTCTCAGAGCAGTGAGATAGTCAGCCTTTTCAACAGACCCTTTGCTGTCGTAATGCCCTAACCGTTTTACCTGAGCAATTACTTTGCGATAACTGGCGAGCCGCTGATTCGAGGAATTCTCGATCACCTCGAGAGCCTCAGTGTTGTCTTTCGGTGCGAAGCCGCTTCCTCCGTTCCAGGGCGACACGATCGGGGTGGGTTCGTAGTTTGAAACGAAAAAGTTTGTTAGTTCTTCGAGACCCAATTTTGTTGTGAGAACGAAACCTTCGGTGGACCAGTGCCCGCGTGCATCTGGATCAGCCTGAGCTCCGATGATGCGCAACACGCCGAGAGCCTTTAGGTAACTGGCCAGCGGTTCAGGTCGGCAACCTTCAAGGAGGATGCGGTTCATATCGAGATATCTTCGTCGTGTGTCGGGTTCGAACTTGCTTTCCAATCGGAGAGGCGTACCAGCGTTTCGAGGTAGGCGAGGGCGAACGGGCCTAGGCGGGCATACAACGCAGCTGCTCTCTCTTGCCACGGCTCGGTCCCGTCATCCCCAAGACCCAAGCCGGTGTAGGAACTCGGCGAGAGGGTGGCTTCTATGGTTTGCGTTGTTTCTCCAATCCGTACCGATGGAAGTACTTCGCCGTCCTCGACTCCAAATACAAAGCCAGGCTTTTCCTTCGGCATACTGCGCAAGCTCATTCGGATCCGGCCATGGTGCGCAGCGATCAGATAGATGCAGAGAAACTTGTCCCCATCAGCGAGATGATCCAGAGCAGGGCGGGCCTCTCCAAGCAGAGCTAGTGCTGAGGCCAACTCGTGTCGAAAGAATTTCTGTTTATGCCGGGCTCGCTTGTCGCCGCTCGATTTTGCTATAGGCACAT
>JAYSVF010000274.1:0-7411 GCA_043718695.1 Acidimicrobiia bacterium
GCCAGCCATTGGTGGCCGCAGTCAGCGAAGCGAAGCGTTGCAGGTTGAGGAGTTGGTGAAGTTGGCCTCTTCGGTGCTGAGTAACCGGGCTGGTTGGTCGGTTGATTTTGCTGAACCGAGCCGGGCGAAGGCCTTGCTGAGTATTCTGCGCGTTGGCACATCGGCGGGTGGGGCGCGGGCCAAGGCCGTCATAGCCTGGAATCGAACCACCAACGACGTACGCTCCGGGCACGTCAAAGCCGGGGACGGGTACTCGTATTGGCTTCTCAAATTTGACGGTGTGGCCGCCAACCGGGATAAGGAACTCGTCGATGATCCGCAGGGTTTCGGCGCGATTGAGTATGCGTACTTTCTAATGGCCCGAGCAGCTGGAATCACCATGAGCGAATGTCGACTGTTGGAGGAAGGTGGTCGGCGACACTTCATGACGAAACGTTTCGATCGCACCGACGCTGGCGGAAAGCTCCACATGCAAACCCTTGGTGCGATGGCACATTACGACTACAACCTGCCCGGCGCGTACTCCTATGAACAGGCCATCACGATCATACGTACACTTGGCATTGGTCTACCTGCGGCGGAGGAACAATTTAGACGGATGGTCTTCAATGTCGTTGCACGCAACCAAGATGATCACGTCAAAAACATTGCCTTCTTAATGGACCGCACTGGCCAGTGGACCCTCTCACCAGCCTACGACATCACCTACGGTTACAATCCTTCAGGGGACTGGACATCGCGTCACCAAATGACCATCAACGGGAAACGCGATGATTTCACGATTGAAGACTTTCGTGCGTGCGCGAACATTGCCCTAATGAAACAAGGTCGCGCCGAAACCATCCTCGCCGAAGTACTTGCAACCGTGAAACGCTGGCCAGAATTCGCCGCTTCTGCTGTCGTTTCTCCCGAATGGACCACCGAAATCGCCCAAACCCACCGCCTTAGCTTCCCCCGCCGCTAACGGGCTCGTGAAGCTTATCCAAACGCTATCGGCGGTCGGCGGAGGTGTCGATGGTGGGGGCGGATTTAGAGAGGGTGCGGGGGCCGAGGAGTTTGGCCATGAGGTGATCGCCTGCGGTTACTGGGGCGTACTTGGGCGGGTTAGTTGGCGAGGTGCAGGTGGGGAGGCATTCCACTTGGGCGTCGAAATTCCCGTCGTGAAAGAAGGCCACACTGCGACGGGTGATTCCGGGGTTCGGGGGTTGCACTCGATGCAGGGTGGAGCGCCAACGATCATTGGTCCAATGTGCGGTGAGATCACCAAGGTTCACGAGAAAGCATCCGGGTTCTGGCTGTACATCTACCCAATCGCCGCTTGCTGAGTGGATCTGCAAACCAGGGATCGGATCGGCATACAATATCGTCACGATGCCGTAATCGGTGTGTGCACCCATGCCGAACTGCCCGGGTAAAGGATCACCTTCGGCCGCGGCACGCTGGTAGTGATTGATCCGCAACGTGTCAGTTGAATAATCTGTATACGTACGAAAGAAGCCGACGGGGAGTTCGAGGGCGACGGCGAACAAATCCGTCAGCTGATGGGCAAGAGATCGTACGTGTGCGAAGTAATCGTTGATGGCAGCGCAGAACGTTGGTTGATCGCTAGGCCAAATGTTCTCGGCAAAGAACAAGGTTTGGGCTAGAGCCGATTGTGGGTCAACGTCGCTCGGACCAAGGTTGAACGCCTCGAACAAATCCGGTGGGGTTTCCAAGCCGACGGAATAGGCCAAGCCTTCGGTTCCTTTCGCGGCATACCCACGATTAATCTCGGGCGAAGGTGGACCGAATCGTTGCTTCTCGTTCAACGACCTCGCGAAAAACTCGCCGCTCACGCGCAGCATGTTCTCGATCACTTCCGCAGGAACACCATGATCGGCAATCTGCAGAAATCCAACGTTGCGTGCGGCATCATCAAACTTTGTCGCCGCATCCGGATCAGCCAACGAAATCACGGGAACAATTGCACTCACCCCCAAATTCTAGAAGCCATTCAGAGGACGGCGGTGATGGCGGAACGATACCAGCCGCAAGTCAACAACCAAACAGTTCAGCCACGAGCGCCCGTCACCGAATTGTGCGGGAGGTCGGACCCACGCATTACGGGAGGGATTCGAAGGCGGCTAGGGCTCGGTCGGCGAGGCGGCCTACGTTGGCTTCGCCGAGGGCGGTGTCGTATTCGCCGGCTTCACCCATGACACCAGCTTTGTAGCGAGCGAGAACACCTTCGCCGATACAGGCCAAGCGCCAGCAGGAGAACGCTTCGTAGTAGCCAATGCCGCTGAGATCACGGCCGGTGCCGCGGGAGTAGCGATCAATAACCTCTGCGCGCGTAGGAAAACCAATCGCACCGGAGGGATCGTTGAGCTGTTTCGGCTCAGCACCGGGATCAGCCCAGTGAATCAACAGGTACCCAATATCGGCCATCGTGTCACCGAGTGTGCACAATTCCCAATCAAGAACCGCCTGCAACAGACCCGTCCGCGTACTTACTAAGGTGTTGCCCAAACGATAGTCGCCATGAACAATGCCGGTGTGAATCTGCTCGGGCATTCTCGAGGAAAGCAATTCGTGCAGGCGGTCCATGGAAGGCAGTTCACGGGTTTTGGAATTCGCCCATTGCGTTGACCACCGCTTCAACTGACGTTCAATGTAACCCTCTTTGCGTCCGAGCTGACCGAGGCCGATGTCGTCGGGATTCACCTTGTGCAACTCGATCATCACGTCGATCAAGGATTCAGCGGCTGGGCGGCGAAGCGCTTCGGGGAAGGCCTGTCCGGCTTCGGGTGAATCGAGCACAATGCCATCGATGTAGGCCATCACGTAAAACGGAGCACCATTCACGGCTTCATCTGTACACAGACCAAGTACTGGGGCGACGGGGACCTTCGTTTGAGCGATGGCAGAAATGATCCGATGCTCCCGGCCCATGTCATGCGCGGTTGCCAACACATGCCCGAGGGGCGGACGGCGAACTACGAAACGCGTCCCATCGGCGCCCGTGACCTTGTACGTGATGTTGGAACGACCGCCAGCGATGAGATCGAATCGGAATGGCGCAACGGCTCCGGCAACATTGTCCACGAGCCAGGCCGAGACCCGCTCGACGTTCATCCCTCGGGCGGCGACGCTTGGCGGGGGAAGTTGCTCGTTTGGTTCGGTATTCACGCCGCAAACGGTATCGGGCCACCGGTCGAAAGGCCAACCGTCTCAAAACTCACGTGTCATCGCGCCTTACGACGCGATGACATGCAACGTTGTGTTTGCGAACCTACTTCGGTGGCATACGAATGCCGCCGTCGACGCGAATCGTTTCGCCGTTCATGTAGCTGTTCGAAAGAAGCTCCACCACCATCGAACCAAGCTCGGCGGCTGTACCTAGGCGGTGCGGAAACAACACGTTCTTGCCCAGGTTGGCCTTGAACGCATCGGAAGCTTCGCCGGTGCCGTAGATGGGAGTGTCAATGAGACCCGGCGCAATACAGTTCACCCGGATACCACTGGCAGCAAGATCGCGGGCGGCGACCAAGGTCATCGACACAACGCCACCCTTAGAAGACGCGTAGGCGGCCTGACCAATTTGACCATCGAATGCAGCAACCGAGGCGATATTCACCACAGATCCGCGGCCCCCGTCGGCATCGGGTTCGTTGGAGTTCATCGCCGACGCGGCCAATCGCAGACAGTTGAACGAACCAATCAGGTTGATTTCGATGACCCTGCGGTACGCGTCGAGATCGTGGGGTGCGCCGGTGCGATCGATGGTGCGTCCGGCCGAGCCCATGCCCGCGGCGTTGACCAAACTGCGCAGAGGGGCCATTTCCACGGCGGTTGCCACAGCGACAGCTACTTGCTCGGCGTTGACCACGTCGCAAGGAACGAACGCTCCACCGATTTCCTTGGCAAGCGCCTCACCCTTTTCAGCCTGACGTTCGAGGTCGGCGATCACGACCTTTACCCCCCGTGCTGCCAGCAGACGAGCTGCCCCTTCACCGATGCCAGAGGCACCGCCGGTCACAATTGCAGAAGTTCCATTGAGTTCCATAAGCCTGCAACGTTATTCGCCCCGCTGCGTTGCGCCAAACCACGCCGTTTTCGCTCCGTTCGAAATCGATTGGACGCGATTCGGCTCACCGAGCGGATTTACGTCCAATGGATTTGTTGTTTGACGCTGGCGGCGCGGTTACACGAAGCGGCAGTTGAGGCGGCCGGCGTTGCGGTCGATGGTTACGTTCACATCGAAGGCGTGGGAGATGGTTTCACTGGTGAGGGTTTCGTCGAAGGCGCCCTGCGCTACCACTTCGCCTTTGCGGAGAACCAGTGCGTGGGTGAAACCGGGGGCGATTTCTTCAACGTGGTGGGTTACGAGAACCAGCCCGGGCATGGTTACATCGGCGGCCACTGCGGCGATCCGGGCAACTAGGCGTTCGCGGGCACCCAGATCAAGGCCGGCGGCGGGTTCATCGAGGAGCAACAGTTTTGGGTTAGCCATAAGTACCCGTGCCAATTGGATCTGCTGACGCTCCCCTTCAGAGCACACCCCGAATTCACGTGCGGCCAAATACCCGAATCCACCGGCATTGAGAAGTTCATAGGCGCGCGTACGGTCGTCGTCGTCATATTCGTGCCACCAGGGTTCCAGCGCACCGTTTTTGGCCGTCATCACCACGTCTTGGCCGGTAAGTTCAGGGCGGACCATCTTGGCGAACGCCGCACTCATCACGCCAACACCTAGCCGTAGACGCCGCCAATCGACACCCTTACCGAGCTGCCCACCGAACAAACTAAGTGCACCTACCGATGGATGCAGGTAGCCGGAGACGAGTTGCACCATGGTGGATTTGCCCGAACCGTTGGGGCCGAGCACCACCCACCGCTCCCCCGGGTTTACTTTCAGGTTCACGTTCTGCAGTGCCCAGGTGACCTTGCCATCGAAGGACACACCTACATCGACGAGTTCAACCAGGGCGGCCGGGTTGAGGGATTCAGGATTTGGCGCTGCGGAATTTGGCATTGCGGGATTCGGGGCTTCAAACACGGCGTGCAATCTAGGCGTAGACCGTGTCAAGGCCGCTCAAACGGAACGTGCTCCCGATCCGGTTGGTAGGAGCACCGACTGTCCGAGTGACGTAGTCGGACCGGCCGGGATGAAGGCGATTGCGTTCCGATCCGTTTGCCAGTCGCTTGAGAGTACCGCCGGTCCGGCCCGGCCGCCTTTGATAGAAGTGTTTGCATCCGCCGCAATTGGGGAGTCTGGCCACAAAGCCCATACCAAGCAGGCAAATCGACCGAGCTCGCAACTCTTAATGGGGCCGGCACTGCAACCACGATCGAGGGCAGGAAACCCAGACCAGGCGGCAAGCGCGAGTGCGGTCGATTCGCCCGTCACTCACGGGTAAATTGACCGGACTCCGCAATCCGGTTCGGTGGTTTTGCGCTCCCGGCCAGCGGCGTAGCGTTATAGGAATGCACCTGTATTGGAACATGGATCCGAACCTCGGGCCGTTGGTTGAGGCCAGTGCGGTGTTGGAGATTCTCGAAGCGCCGACCGTGGCCAAGACGTATTTTTGGGCGTTGCAGGCCAGCTTCACCGATAACAACGGGACCGATCACGGCGCCGCGCACCTTGGCCTGCAGTGGTACCCGCCCCATCCCAACTCCGGCGCTGTGAATTGGGGTGGCTATCCGCCGCAGCACAGCAACTGGCAGGTCACCCTCACCGGTTCTGAATCGCCTCTCCCCTCCTCGACCGACGATCCCAACACCCGCGACTACCCGTGGCAGGTTGGGGTTCGCTATCGGCTGCGCATCTTTCCCTCCCCAGATAAAGGTTGGCGTGCCACGATTACCGATTTGTCGACGGGGACTGTGGATTTGGTCCGTGATTTGTGGCTTGGTGGAAACCAGGTCAAAAGTTTTATCGTTTGGACCGAATGGTTCTGCGGGCGCAGGGATCCATCAGTAAGCGTACGTTGGAGTGAGTTCGTGGCGATCGACTCCTACGGCGTAGCCCATGCACCCGATTCGTTGCTGGTGAATCATCCGGCTGAGGGATTCGGCAACACGTCGCACATCGTTGAAGAATCCGGTCCCCACGCCAAGGTCCTTCAAGTGATGAATCACCGCCGCAAGGTTCGCCACGGCACGGTCATCCCCGTCGGCGGCTCACCCCTCGGCCTACCACCGACCCGTTCTCGGACAGCGAACGTTAAGAAAGCTCAAGAACCAACAAACCTGCGTCCTCCTCAGCGGAAAACGCTCGAATTCGTTCGACGTTCGAGCGAAGCATGCTCGCAACTGCTGCGGTTCGCGCATTTCCGAGATCCAACCAAATCACCTTAGGCGGTGGGCCGAGCAGCAACGCTCGTTGTCGAAAATCGTTGTCTTTGGACACGACTATCAGCTTGAGTGCTTTCGCAACTTCCCAGATTCCCGTATCAGTGCTTCCCCGGTCGACGAGATCTTCGATGTGGCATGATTCGGGAAACTCTCCCTCCAACAATGCGACGAGTCGTTGGCTGATGTTTTCGTCGAAGAGAAGCTTCACGCCGCCTCATGGGAAAGACGGCGTTCACGAATCGCAGCGAAGGCCAAAACAGCACGCAGATCGTCGTTCGTTAGGCTCGGGAAGTCTCCAAGGATCTCTGCGTTACTCATTCCACCGGCCATGTATTCGAGGATGTCATACACAGTGATTCGAGTGCCTGAGATACACGGCTTACCACTCCGAACATCGGGAGTTATCGTGATTCTATCGAGCAATTCCATGCGTATAAGGGTAACCGCAGACGCCATCGCAGGCAACGCTGCACCCGGATTCCAAATAGGTGCGGGTCCAACCTCAAGAATTGATCGGTTCTACTCCCCGCCGCCTAGCTGCGGTGCACTGGGCCGATCTCATCCCAGAGGTGGTTTTAGTGCAGTGAAGCGTAGGTCCTTACGTAGTGTTTTCGACTCGGTTCCCAGCGTCACTGAGGCTTTCACTCCGAAATCACTACGTGATGATTTGCGCGCATATGCACTAAGACACTGGTACACAAATGCGACTGGATTGCTCGTTCGGCTCTAATTTCGCAGTTGGCGACTTGTCTGGGTCACATTGTTCAGCAGTCTCCTAGTCGGGGTTGCGGGCGGAGGTTGTGGGGATGGTTCGGCCCATGCGGTGGGAGGCGACCGCTCCGAGGAGCAAGATAAGTGCACTGATGATCCAAGGGAGGGTGAGGGATCGGTCCATGAGGGCGCCGCCACCCGCTTTGTAGGCCGCGGAACCAAATGAGAAGGCCAGGGCACCCAGAGCGAAGGCCCGACCGTGGAGGGATTCGTCGACCAGTTCTGTGGTGAGAGAAGGGCGAACGGCACCGAAGATCGTTTCGACGAATCCAAAGCCGATGAACACTGTGGCCATCAGGGC
>JAYSVF010000275.1:0-18432 GCA_043718695.1 Acidimicrobiia bacterium
TATCGGGCTCGTCGAGCAACAACGTATCGGCCCCCGAACTGAGCAACAGATCAAGCACCAACCGCTTGCGCTCACCACCCGAAAGTTCGCTTACTAAACGGGTGGCGAAATCCTTGATCGGCGTCTTCACGCTGCGCTTGGCGGCGGCTTCCCACTTATCTTCAAGTTGATAACCGCCGAGATCCTCCACACGTTGAGTGATTCCGCGTAGGCCATTCCGTCGCCTTCCCCCGCGTTCATGGCCTTCTCGTTTTCCACCAGGTTGCGGCCAGCCTTGCGAAGTTCCGGTGGCGCTACTTCGATCAGCATTTCGCGCAGCGTGTCGGTAGGACGGGACATACCGACGTCTTGGGTCATGGTAAGCACGTTCCCGCGGATGGAAAGCTCACCGTCATCGGGTTCGAGCTCACCACTGAGGATGCGCAGAATCGTCGATTTACCTACGCCGTTGGGGCCCACCAACGCCGCATGCTCGCCGGGGCTAACCCCGAAATTGACGCCAAAAAACAGTGAATCCCGTCCGGGTGGGGCGTATTCAAGTTCAGAAACCGAGATGCTGCTCACGCCCACGATTGTTGCTCAAGAACGTGGCCGGGGCCGACACTCGGCTCGATGATGGGGCGGTAGTTGGAGCATTACGGCAGCGAATGTCGCCCCTTAAGCCCGTTTTTCTCATAAGCAGTGAGAAAAACCGCGTTAGTGGGCGACATTTGCTGGTCAGGAGTCGTCGAAAGTCGTGAAACGCCCACAACAGTTTAAGGCCTGGTGGCGTAGTCTGGGAGGGCTATGGCTATCGCAACGCTGAATACGCTCGCCCCCAAGACCCGTGTGGTCTCAACCGTTGACATGAAAGGCGTTCCCCGCGGGACAACCGGCAAGGTCATCTTTGTCCAGGGACTCAGCTGGATCCGCTACTGGGTGCTGTTTGATAACGGCATTCGCGTCGGCACGCTGGATCGCTCCAAGCTGGCTACCTTGGCCGACTGGGAAAACAAGGCCGGTTCATCCGCTGAAGTCGTTGCGGTCGCGGCAGGTGGAGCCGTGGCGGCTGTGTCTGGCGGTGGCGATACTGGCGCTGGCGAATCAATCGGTGGTGTTCCGGCACATCTTCTGGAAAAATCCAAAGCTGCCCGTGCCCGTTGGGCCGCCAAAAAAGCAGGCTGATTTCTCGCTTTCCGCGCTCTTTTGCTGGGAGTTTCTCCCGATTCGAATACCGCATGTGTTTTCTTCGGGTGTGGCTCTGCATTTCGAAAGCCGTGACTGAAGAATTTAGGTAAATCGTTTCGGTCACCCTCAACCCGCCACGGGGTTTACGCCGATAGCGTTCTCACTATGTGTGGAATCGTTGCCGTTACCGGTGCCAAACCGGCCCTTCCTATTCTCCTGAACGGCCTTTCCCGGCTGGAATACCGCGGGTATGACTCCGCTGGCGTGGTTCTCCAGCACGATGGCTTGTGGATGGAGAAGAAGGCCGGCAAGCTCGCCAACCTTCTCGGCTCCCTCGATCACGCCCCCGATGGCCCCGTTGCCGGAATCGGCCACACCCGTTGGGCTACCCACGGCAAACCTGTCGATCACAACGCCCACCCCCACGCCGATCGTTCCGGCCAGTTGGCCATCGTGCACAACGGCATCATCGAGAACTACGTAGAACTCCGCGAGAAACTCATTGCCAACGGTTCGGTGTTCATTTCCGAAACCGACACTGAAGTCCTTGCTCACGTTATTGGCGAGCAAATGGATAGTGGTCTTGATCTCGTAGAAGCTGTTCGCAGCGCCTTGAAAATGGTTGATGGGAGCTTCGCTATCGCCGTGCTCCACGCCGATGATCCTGAGCTCGTTGTAGGTGCCCGTAGAGGTTCGCCATTGATCTGTGGACGTACCGAAGACGCAGGTCTTCTCGCCTCCGACATCCCGGCAATCCTTTCCGAAACCCGCGAAATTTACGTCATCGAAGACGACAACATCGTTGAACTTCGCCCCGGCCTGATCCGTGTTACCAACCTCAATGGCCAAGTGGTTACCCCAGAAGCTCGTCACATTACGTGGGATCTCGATGCAGCTGAAAAGGGCGGCTTTGACGATTTCATGCTCAAAGAAATCCACGAACAGCCAACGGCAATCACCGAAACGCTACGTGGACGCATGAATTCTGAAGGTCGCTTGCAGCTCGATGACATGCGGTTGACCAATGACGATCTTTCCAAAATTGACCGGATCTCCATCGTCGGCTGTGGCACCAGTTTCTATGCGGGCTTAGTAGCCAAGTACGCGATCGAACACTGGACCCGGATGCCTTGCGAGGTCGACGTAGCCTCAGAGTTTCGGTACCGCGACCCGGTTCTTGGACCCAACACGCTTGTGGTTGGAATCTCCCAATCGGGTGAATCACTCGACACGATGGAAGCTATTCGCTTCGCCAAGCGCAGTGTGAACTCGGCCAAGGTGCTGACTGTTTCTAACGTCGTCGACTCTTCGATGGCCCGTGAAGCCGACGCGGTGTTGTACACCCACGCTGGTCCCGAGATCGGTGTGGCGGCGACGAAAACCCACCTCGCCCAAATCGTGGCCATGCAAGTTTTGGCGTTGTATTTGGCGCAAACTCGCGGCACCTTGCATCCCGGTGAAGTTGCTGAGTTCATGAAGATTCTCGATTCGCTACCCGGCAAGGTTGAATCGGCGCTTGAACATACCGAGCACATCACGGCCCTTGCGCATCACTTTTCCGACACCCGGGACTTTTTCTTCCTCGGCCGTGGCGTGGGTTACCCAACCGCGCTCGAGGGTGCCTTGAAGTTGAAAGAAATCTCCTACGTGCGTGCGGAGGCCTACCCGGCTGGCGAAATGAAGCACGGCCCGATTGCATTGATTGAACCTGGCTCCGTAGTAATCGGTGTTGCGACTCGCGGACGTTTGCATTCCAAGCTGCTGTCCAACATGCAAGAAATGAAAGCCCGCGGCGCAACCATTGTTTTGGTAGCCAACGAAGGCGATCACGAAACCGCCGCCGAGGCCGATTTTGTGTTGCCGGTCCCGTCGCTCCCAGCGAACGCCGAGTTGTTCACCCCTGCGGTCAACATCGTCCCCCTCCAGATCTTCGCCTACGCCCTAGCCCGCGCCAAAGGCTTCGACGTCGACAAGCCCCGAAACCTCGCCAAAACCGTCACCGTCGAATAGGTAGCGCTCGAGGGCGTAAGCCTGGCAAACTTGAAGAATGACTTCGGGCCTATTGAGTCGCATCATCGTTGATCCGCAGATCTGTTTTGGGAAACCAACAATCAAAGGCCATCGTATTTGGGTTTCACTGGTTCTTGGCTATCTTGCCGAAGGTTGGCCGTCATGGGCCGTCGTCGAAGAATTCCCCGGGCTTGAACTAGACGATGTGCTTGCGTGTATCGCATACGGAGCTTCGTTGGCAGATCTACGTTTCGTGGATCTCGGCGAAGTTGCGTGAAGTTCAAGCTGGATGAGAATTTAGGCCGGTCAGCAGTTACCGCGTTTGAGACAAAAGGTCATGACGTTTCGTCTATCCATTTGCAGGGAATGGAGGGGGCAAACGACAAAACCGTGTTCGAAGTGTGCGCCTTTGAGGACAGAACCCTGGTGACCTTGGACCTGGACTTTGCCAACCCGTTGGTATTTGATCCGAGAGGAACGGCAGGCGTCGCCGTTCTCCGGTTTCCAAAAGATGTTGGGCCTTCGGATTTGCGGTCGGCAATCGAAGTGCTGCTTGAATCGCTCTCTGTAAACGACATTTCGGGGGAGCTGTGGGTTTTGCGCTTTGGGCGGATCCGCAAATGGGTGCCGCCATCAGGTTTGGATTCGGAACGCGAATAGCGGTATTCCTCCCTCAGAGGCCTTGTTCGCTGGCAGACTGGGGGGGTGGCCATTGTGGGAATCGGGATAGATGTGGTCGATGTGGCTGATATGCGGCGCACGTTGGAGCGTACGCCTACGTTTAAGGAGCGTTGCTTTACGCTCGATGAGCGGGCCTATGCCGAGAAGCAGAATGATCCGACGGAGCGCTACTCGGTTCGTTTTGCCGCCAAGGAAGCGGTGATGAAGTGCATGAGCCTTGGTCTTGGCGCGTTTGGGTTTCATGACTGCGAAGTGGTTGTTGCCGAAAGTGGGGCACCTTCGTTGGTTCTCCGCGGCCCGGCCCTTGAGTTGGCCGCCGAGCGGGGAATCACGAACTGGCACATCACGCTCAGTCATACGTCGACGACGGCTACTGCAATGGTGATTGCCGAACGAGTTGAAGGCGTTGTTTCCGTCTCAGGTGGCGCGACTGGGATTGTTGGTTCCTAATGATGGTTCCTGTGGTCACGCCAGAAGATATGCGCGCCTTTGATTTGGCTTCGCCGGTGCCGATTCCGGTGTTGATTGCGCGCGCCGGTGCCGCGGTTGCTGCCGAAGCGATTCGCATGTTGGGCGGTACCTACGGTCGCAGGGTGTTGCTGTTGGCCGGAACGGGAAACAACGGTGCCGACGGGTTTGCCGCAGCTCGCATTTTGGAACGTCGAGGTGTACGGGTACAGACGATCATGGCGACACGGCATTTGCCTCTCCCCGTTCGATTGCCTGTGGCCGATTTGATCATCGACGCCATTCTGGGGACGGGTTTTACAGGCACGTTCGCCGCACCCGAAACGGGCTCGACCCCGGTGTTGGCGATTGATCTTCCCTCGGGCCTCGACGGGTTGAGCGGCCTAGTTCGCAGTTCAAATCGGGCTATTCGCGCCGATCGCACCGTAACGTTTGCGGCATGGAAACCGGGCTTGCTGTTTGGTCGCGGTCCCGAGTTGGCTGGCACGACCACCGTTGTTGACATCGGTCTCCCGGTACAATCATCAGTGCACGTAGTAGATGCAGAAACGGTCGCACATCGGCTGCCGGTTCGATCGCGTAATGCCCACAAATGGAATGCCGCGGTACTAGTGGTCGGTGGCTCTGCGGGAATGACGGGAGCGCCCTCGTTGGCTGCTGCCGCGGCAATGCGAGCGGGCTCTGGGTTGGTGCGAATTGGTGTTCCCGGCGTTGAAGTGACGGGCACCGAAGCCGTTGGCGTTCCCATGCCAGCTGAGCAATGGGGCGCCGCTGCATTGATGTTTGCCGAACGTTGCGGTGCCATGGTGCTCGGGCCAGGGCTGGGTCGGAATCGTGTCGCTTTGGCTGCGGTTCGTGCCACGTTGGGCCGCGCTTCCATGCCGGTTGTATTGGACGGCGACGGACTTGCAGCCTTAGCCGTTGATGGTGGCGAAGATCCCGATACCCCCATTCACAGCACCCTGCAGCGGGTGACTACGGCTGCGGTAGTAACCGAACTTTCACCGGGCCAACGAGCCATTCGTGAAGCCAGCGCCCGGCGTGTCGTTACCCCCATTGAAGCCGCACCCTCGTCTTCGAACGGCCGGGGCGGATCGGTTTCCTCCATCGCCGCGGCCGGTTCCGGGCGGGCCGTGGTCCGAGCTATTGATTCCAGTTTTGGTGCCGCCGAACGAGTGCTCTCGGCTCGAACACCAGGTTCAACCGTGCTCACTCCCCACGACGGCGAATATGAACGCATCACTGGTAAATCTGTCGGTGCCAATCGCATTCTTGCGGCCCAACGTCTCGCTGCCGCTACCGGTGCTGTGGTGTTACTTAAGGGTGCAACCACGGTGATCGCCGATCATGAGGGCCGAACAGAGTTGGTACGTCACGGCGACGAACGTTTGGCCACTGCAGGTTCAGGCGATGTCCTCAGCGGAATCATAGGTGCGCTTATCGCTCAAGGCCTCGCCCCCTTCGAAGCCGCTTCCACCGGTGCCTACCTCCACGCCGAATGCGTCCTTTACGGACCAGCCCACGGACTTATCGCCAGTGACCTCGTTGCTGGTTTGGCCCAAGCCTGGACCCACCTGATCAACAAGCATCATGGGGACTCCCGATGACGGATTGGAGGCACCTATCGCTGCTTGAGCCGACTATCCACATGCAGCGTGGCGATCACCTGCACTGTGGTGACGAGATCGTGGTGAACGCCAAAGGTTTCAGTATTTCCACGGATCGCTTTTCTGGGGTCTTCCATGAGCGCTGAACAGTTTCGGCCTACGAGGGCTGTGGTGGATTTGGGGGCGGTTTCGCACAATGTGGCGGAGTTCGTGCGGATTGCCGCGCCGGCAATGGTGTGCGCCGTGGTGAAGGCTGATGGGTATGGGCACGGTGCGGTGCAATCTGCTGAGGCGGCACTCGCGGGTGGAGCGACCTGGCTTGCGGTTGCGTTGGTTGAAGAGGCGATTGAGTTGCGCGATGCCGGAATAGCCGCACCGATTTTGTTGCTTTCGGAGTTCCCTCTCGCCGCTGCTTCGGCAATAGTTCAGCACGACATTACGGCCACGGTCTATTCATCTGCGCGCATACAAGTGTTACACACCGCCGCAGTGGCCGCGAACCAAGTGGTGAACGTGCACCTAAAGATCGACACGGGCATGAACCGAGTTGGGGCCCACCCCAGCGAAGTGGTCGCACTGGTCACTGAACTTGCGTCCTGCCCTGGGCTACGACACACCGGTACGTTCACCCACTTCGCAATTGCCGACGCCCCGGGAGATCCCTTTACCGAGGAGCAGGTAGTTCGATTCACCCAAGCACTCGATGCATTGCGGTCGGCAGGATTCGATCCGGGAATCGTCCACGCCGCGAACTCGGCAGGGTCACTGGCACACGACATGGCGCGTTTGGACATGGTACGCCTCGGTGTTTCGATGTACGGCAACGATCCAGATTCGGCACTTCCTGCGTACGCATACGATGTGAAATTGCAGCCGGTACTATCCCTAATCTCGGCGATCTCGCATGTGAAGGTAGTGCCTGCCGGATCAAGAATTTCCTACGGGTTACGCCACGAATTCAAGGTTGATTCCATCGTTGCCACCGTGCCAATTGGCTATGCCGACGGGGTTCCACGAAGCCTGTCCTCAAACGGTGGCGAAGTGCTGATTGGGGGCCGGCGTATGCCGATTGTGGGGCGAGTGACTATGGATCAAATCATGGTTGATTGCGGCCCGGTTACCAGGGTTACAGAGACGAACGCCGATGGTTCTTTAGTGAACGGCGCGCCGACCATGCCGGCTTCTGGCGACGAAGTTGTGCTGCTTGGTACCCAAGGTAACGAATCGATCACCCCCTGGGATTGGGCGCTCATGCTCGATACGATCGCCTACGAAATCACCTGCAGCATTACCAAACGAGTCCCCCGCCTTTACATCGGGGGTTAGGGCATGGCAGAGGAGAACAGTTCATTGCGCAGGGTCGGCGTGGGTGCCGGGGTTGGTGTCGGAGTAACCGCCGGTGTGATGAGCCTGGGATATTCGGCGCTGAAAGGCATCGCCTGGCTCGACCGCCGACGGTTCGGGATCGACGGTGATTTGGAAGCCCAAGCCAAAGCCGATTTGGCCGAACCCCCCGATGTTGAACACCGCACTATTCCTGCGTTCGATGGCGGGGATATCCATTACCTAGTTCGCGAACCGCGTGCCCATGCTGTTGCTGGGAATCCAAAAAGGCAATCATCATCTGGACCGGAGACCAAAGAACCTACGACGATGGTTTTGCTGCATGGGATAACCCTGGGCGCTGCCGTTTGGAATCACCAGTTGACGGATCTGCCCGATGAGTTTCGGATTGTCGCGCCTGATTGGCGTGGCCACGGGGCCTCAAGGGCTGGTCGAAATGGTTACGGGTTGGAGCTTCTCGCTCGTGATCTCATCACACTGTTGGAAGCCGAACAGGTCACCAACGCCATCGTGGTTGGCCATTCGATGGGTGGCATGGCTCTCCTGCATGCGCTCGTTCACTATCCAGAAATGATACGTACGCGTATTGCTGGGGCGGTGTTCTGTTCCACTGCAGCCGGGCGGGTAGCTAGCGGACCACTGCGGGCGCCGGTAAAAATTGGGACCGCTTTTGCAAAACGACGCCCCGAACTAGCCGGTAGGGCGGCAGCAGAAGTACCTGGTGATGTTGGATACGCCGCAGTGCGCCTCGGGTTCGGGAAATCACCTTCACCGATCGCCGTAGAGCAATGCCGACAGTTCCTCGCACGTATGTCACCCACCGCACTGAGTGCCTCGATGTTGTCACTACTGGATCACGATCTCCGCGAACCACTTGCCGCGATAACCATTCCTACCCTTGTTCTTGTAGGCAGCAAAGACATCGTGACTCCGCCGTCGCAAGCTGAAGAGATCCACGGTGCGATTGCTGGTTCTGAACTGGTCTCCTTCGATGGAGCTGGTCACCTCCTCATGCTTGAACGCCAAGCCGAGTTCGCCAGTGCGCTTACTACATTCGCTCGCCGAGTAGCGCAGCGTTAAAACTAGACCGGTTCTAGCACGGGGACTTCGCCATGTTCTTCAGGTACCGCTGCGGGTTTGAGGAGCGAATCGAGCTGGGCCCCGTCATGCCAAGGAGACTTCCAGCCATAGCGCTGCCGGAGCCACCATCCACCGGTGAGCGCCAATGCAACGAGGCCCCAGCCGGCGAACACATCAATCAAATAGTGCTCACCGGAGTAGACCAACGCGAAGGTCATGGCAATCGGGAGCGCAGCGAGAATTGGGCGCAACCACTTCCACACGACCTGCCATAAAAAGATCGCCACCAGCAACGCTTGGGCCGAGTGCAAAGAAGGAATTGCCGCAAACGGATTGACGGTTGATTGACCCTTTTCAATGATGCGTGCCGCGAAACGCAAACCAACCTGGCTCCAACCACGGGCCGCCAACACCCGGGGGAACGGTTCGATGAGACCCTTTTGTGCGGCATACCAAGGCGGTGCGGTGGCATACAGCGCAAACACGGCACATGCCGCGAAATTGACACTCACAAACGTGGCTGCATACCAACGCCAGAGCCGTTGCCCTTTGGCCCACACGATTCCGGCCGCCAGGTACGGAACAAAGAAGTGCGATTGGTAGACGCCACTTACTAAGACGTCGTACCAATGAATGGTTGTTTCGTCGTTGCGAAGCATTTGCTCCACCTCGGCCATCGGCTTCGAGCGCAAGCCAACCCGATCATCGATGAGCCAATCCTGCAAACGCTCTGTCCAAAGCTTGCCGCCACCCACCCAACGATCCGCGGTGATTTGGGGGGTTACTGCAATCGGACGATCCAGCCAATGCCCAACGGCCCGAGCAAAATCGTAAAGAAACAGTGCAAAAAGGAAAGGGGCCCAGCTCAGCAACGTGACCCCGGCCTGCTTCCACGTGCGTCCGACGGTGGCCAGCAACGCCAAACCCAGTAGCCAAACCACAATGATCTCCCGGTCGGAAGGAATTGTTCCCTTGCTCCGCAAATACAGGTACGTGCCAATCAGGTAAACCGCGAACAGCGCACGACGTACCCAAACCCACTTCGCCTGTGGGTCAATTGGCGTGGTGGGAACGGCGGTCACGGCCAGACAGGTTACGAGACAGCGACGAGCAGGCAACGCACCGGTTCTCGGCAACCTCTCATGGATCCAGAAATCTATTGAGCTAAACCGACCTTCCTTCGCTTCGGCAGCTAGGCGTGTTTCGCTCAATGGTTTGCCAGCGGGTTGGCAGAGGTTGACAGAAATTGGGCAAACCCTCGACATTTTCTTGCGTGGAGGCTGGGTGTGCCAAGGTAATTGGGTGCCCTCAACCGACGACACAGCTCACATGCCCCATCACTCCGCACCCGTCGATCAACCCAATGTTGGCGGTGAGTCGTCGGTCTCGTTGATTTCCCGTTCGCTTGAGGACACCGCCACCTTTGCCGACGGGCTAGCCCACGTTTTGATCCCGGGTGATGTGGTGCTGTTGATCGGGGATTTAGGTGCGGGTAAAACGGCGTTCACGAAAGCCCTTGCCCGGTCGCTGGCCATTGACGAGCCCATCACCAGCCCCACCTTCACCATCATGCGTACCTACGAAGGCGCGCTGCCCAACAAGTCGTCCGAAGAAGGTGCAACTTCAACCTCAGCAAACGATAGGGGTGCGGCAACCTGGGTAACCTCGGCAAGCGGAGCGAGTGGCGCAAAAGCTGCGGGTTCAGCGGTGTCGTTGACGTTGGCCCATCTTGATGCCTACCGACTTGAACATGCCGACGCGATTGAAGACCTCGGGTTGTTTGAGTTGCTCGACCGGGATGCGGTTGCGGTAATTGAATGGGGTGATCTAGTGGCTGAAGCCTTTGGGATTTCCCCGTTGGTTGTTCGCATTTCGGTAGAGGAATCGCTAGATGTTCCTGCGCTTTATGCCGAGCTTGATACGGGGCTCGATGCCGGGCTTGATGCCGACGGTGAATTCGCCGATCGTGAACCTCGCCACATCATGTGTTCTGCCCACCTCGAAGGCCCTTGGCACGCCAGACTGGTTGACCTCAGAGCGAGCTGTGCATCACTCGTCGTACCCGACGCGAATTCCACGACCGCCTCCAACGAAATGAATGACCGATGAATCCGTTGATCCCGCCGTCTTCAACAAGCAGATCACACCCATGCTGATTTTGGCGATCGAAACAGCAACACAATCGGTAGGTGTGGCACTCGCTAACGAACACGGTGTGGTGGCGCATCTTGAGGTTCGTCAAGGCCGACGTCATGCGGAAACGGTGGTTCCTGCGGTTGAACAACTGCTTGCCCATGCCGAAGCCTCGATGGCCGATATCACCCGTATTGCTGTCGACGTGGGCCCGGGTTTGTTCACCGGTCTCCGAGTTGGTGTGGCCACGGCGAAGGCCTATGCCCTTGCTCTCGATGTGCCTATCGTGTCTATCAGCAGCCTTGAGTTAGTGGCCTACGAGATTGCCCCACTCATCACCGTGCGAGCAGCTATGCAGTCTTCCTTGCCTACTGGCAATGCGGTCGTTAAAAGTCCAGCGGATCAGCGCACTATTGCGGCCTGTGTTGAAGCCTCGATTGAGACTGATTCGCCACGGTTGCGTTTCGGCGCGGTAATTGATGCTCGACGCAAAGAGCTGTACGCCGCAATCTTTGAAGCCACGTCTGTAAACGGTCAAATCGTATGTAAACAAACTATGACGACGTTTGTTGCCAGGCCACTTGACGTTCGCGAAGCGTTCCTGTCGGCCGGTGTTCATGTTGTCGGTGGTGATGGGGCAGCGGTCTACCCAGGTACGTTCGACGGTTTCACGGTCCTGGGCGCAGCTCCTCGGGCCAGCATCCTTTCTGAGCGGGCACTGGCGGTCGAAGGTATCTCAGCCGACGACATTGAACTTGATTACGTTCGAGCCCCTGACGCCGAAATCAACTGGGTCACCCGATGAGTCGACCGTGCACCTTGGTGATTCGCGAGTTGCGGGAAGAAGATCTTGAGGCGGTGCTGGCGATCGAGATTGCTTCGGCACCTCATCCGTGGACTGCTGGAATCTTTGCCGACGAGCTAGCCCAAGGGGGAACTCGTCGATATGTTGTGGCTTTAGATGATTCGCGGGTTGTGGGTTTCTGTGGCTTGCTGCTTTCGCTTGATGAAGGACACATTACGAATATCGCCGTCGACCCAACCCTGCGTAGACGCGGCTATGCCCATGCAATGATGCTGGTCACCGTCCGCACGGCTATCGCCAGATCGTTACGTGCACTTACCTTAGAAGTACGCGTTTCGAACAAAGCAGCCATCGCGCTGTATCAACGGTTCGGCTTCTCCCCCGGTGGAGTTCGGCCCCGGTACTATCCCGATAACGGCGAAGATGCCCTGATCATGTGGGCGCACGATATCGACACCGCTGCCTACGGATTGCGACTTGCTGGTTTAGCTGCACAACAGACACAACAGAGACAACATCGCGAAGATCAGGGCGTTGGCTCTGATTCTTTTAACACTTCGGAAGTCGCGGAAGGGAATTCTGGGTTTAGTGCTGGCCTGCTCGACCCCGCAGTGAACCCGAAGGGAAATTCAGGCGAGCATGAGGGTTGTGTCGTATTGCAGGGTAAGGAGCAATAGCAAGTGCGCATATTAGGCATTGAAACGTCGTGTGACGAAACGGCCGCGGCCGTAGTGGAAGATGGCCGACGGGTCATCTCCTCGGTTGTGTCGAGCCAAATCGAGCTCCATGTACCCTTTGGTGGAGTGGTCCCCGAAATTGCCGGACGTGCCCATGTGCAGCGCATGAACCCGGTTATCCGCCAAGCGCTCGAACAAGCCGGAAGTGACCATCGCGGCACGGGGATTGACGCCGTTTCCTGCACCGTTGGGCCGGGGTTGATCGGTGCCCTGTTGATTGGCGTCAGTGGGGCGAAGGCGCTGGCTTCGGCCTGGGGTGTGCCGTTCCTGGCCGTCAATCATTTAGAAGCACACTTACTATCGCCGTTCTTGGAACATCCCGATTTGCAACTCCCGGTCGTCACGCTGCTGGTCTCCGGCGGGCACACGCTGTTGGTACTGGTCGAATCGGCCACCTCATATCGCGTGTTGGGCGGAACCATCGACGACGCTGCAGGCGAGGCCTATGACAAGGTTGCCCGGTACCTCGGACTTGGCTACCCCGGCGGTCCGGCCATCGACAAACTCAGCCCCCAAGGCGATCCTAAAGCGATTGCCTTCCCTCGGGCCATGAAAAACGATGCGTACGATTTCTCGTTCAGTGGCCTCAAAACCTCCGTCGTAAACCACATCAAACGCAACCCGACACTCCAAACCGCCGACGTAGCCGCATCGTTCCAAGAGGCCGTGGTCGACGTGCTGGTGACGAAAGCCAAACGAGCCGCGGTGGAATTCAACGCAGCCGGCCTCTGCATTGGTGGTGGTGTTGCGGCCAACTCCCTCCTGCGCGCCCGAATCGCCGAGGCGGCCGCCGAACTCACTATCCAGGCCTACATTCCCCCCAGAGATATGTGCACAGACAATGCCGCAATGGTCGCATCAGCAGCCTGGTGGCGCCGCGAAGTAGACGCCCCCGCACCCCTCGCACTCGCCGCCAATCCCAACCTCCGTCTGCGCACGACAACAAGTTCCGCCTGAGAGCTAAATGTTTGGGGACTAAGGAGAAGTAGTGCCCTCGGACGCCAATTCTCTCAGCCGGAACTTTTGGATTTTGCCGCTGGGCGTGCGAGGAATTTCGTCAACAAGAAGCAACTTCTCGGGATGATAACTTCTCGTCACGTTGGCCGCAGAAAGATACGTGGACAGATCATTGAGGGTAAGAGTTGTCCCAGGATGCAGTACGACAACCGCGCAGGATCGTTCGCCGAGCCGCTCATCGGGATAGCCCACAACCGCCACCACAGCAACCGATGGGTGCTGGTACAAAAGGTTCTCGATTTCGACGACCGGCAGATTCTCGCCACCGCGAATGATGATGTCTTTGGAACGACCGTCGATACGGATGTAGCCGTCGCTATCAAGGTAGGCAAGGTCGCCGGTATCAAACCATCCATCAGCATCGGTGGCGTTGAGTTCCGGTCGTTTTAAGTACCCGGCAAACAGCGACGCCCCGCGAACCAGGAGTTGCCCCGTCGCACCCACCCGCAGCGATGCCCCTTCGCCGTCGACGACTTTGACTTCCATTCCGGGAACTGGCCGACCATCGGAAACCCCTGATTTGATTGCCGCACTACTTGGTTTCGTGATCGTGACTGCACCGTTCTCCGTCATGCCCCACGCGGAACAAACGGTGAGCGCCATCAATTCACGAGCCCGCGAAATCACCGTTGGAGGAATCGGTGCACCAGCGCAACAGAACTTCGTGAATGCGGCAGAAACCGGTGCCCCGTTGGCAACCGCGTCACACATGTCGGCTACGAACACACTCGACGCCATGGAGAACGTAACCTGCTCAAGCGCAATAAGTTCCAGCGCACGAGTTGGGTCCCACACGTCTTGCAGCACGGTGGTCGAATTCAGCACGAGCGGAACCATGGCGAGATACCCATAACCGGTGAGATGGGACATGGGCGAGGCGCCAAGGACAACGTCGGTGTCTTGTAATTCCAATTGTTCAATGAAGCCATGGAGGTTGGCAAACAGGGTGTTGGAGGTGTGCATCACCCCTTTCGGTTCGCCCGTGGTCCCCGATGTGTACATCAGGAGCAACACATCGTCGGGTTTTACGGGAGTGGTAATCGCTGCCGATGTTGGAGCAAGAAGCATGCGATCAAAACTGTTCTCGCCCTCCCCATCGACAACGATCACCTGTGGAGCGCTGGTGAGAACACCGGCCATTCCGTTGACCATTGCCTCATAGTCGAAGCCCCGAAATTGCTTGGGCACCACGATCAACTTTGACTCACCAAAGTTGAGCATGAAGGTCATCTCGCGTTCGCGAAAGATAGGCATGATGGGGTTTGCCACGGCACCCACGCGGGCACACGCCAATGCCAACACGACGAATTCCCACCAGTTCGGAAGCTGAAACGAGACAACATCCGACGGCCCGATACCAAGCCGGGCGAAATTCGCCGAAACCAGCTCCGCTCGGCGGTTGAGTTCCCGATACGTCAGTCTCGTGGGCTCCGTGCGATCAGCCCGATACGCAACAACGGCCTCTTTCTCAGGGCATGCGAGCAGAGCTTTTTCCATCGCATCATTGATTGTTTCGTTGCGCCATAAGCCACTGGACAACATGGCGTCGAGACGAGGCGCAATCAGTACCGGATCGAATTGCATGGGCTTACCCCTTGTGGTTGCGAGTTTGCATCGAGTTCTTCGGTGCTTTGGATGAAACATCTCAAACGCTGGACTGGGAATCAACGTTGCGGACTGGGTACGACGGCTTGTAGCGAACGTCGTGAATGGTGAGGTGTTACAGACTTGCAGGTGCTCCCCAATCCGGCTTGCCGGTTGGAAAAAGAGCACCGTCCGCCTGTGTGTGACGAAGTCGGCCCGGCGGTGATGGAGGTGCGAAAGGTGGAGCGTGGGGAGCCTGTCTATTCGCGGTACTGGGCGAAATTTGGCTTCCGCTTTTCGCGGAAGGCATTGCCACCCTCTTTTGATTCATCGGTGCCGTAATAGAGCGCTAGGGCTTGGAGTGCAAACGTGGAGGTTCCGCGAATGCTTTCGGTGTCGACATTGAAGGATCGTTTGGCAATGGCGATCGCGGTAGGGCTTTTGTCGACAATCTCGCTGCACCATTGCGCAACTTCGGCATCAAGTTGATCGTGCGGTACAACGGCATTCACCAAGCCCATGTCGAGTGCTTGCGCGGCGGTATACCGGCGGCACAAGTACCACATCTCTCGTGCTTTTTTCTCGCCAACCACTCGTGCCAGATACGCCGTTCCAAACCCCGGATCCACCGAACCAACACGTGGACCCACTTGCCCGAGTTGCGCGGTTTCGGATGCAATGGCGAGATCGCAGAGCGTTACGAGAACGTTGCCCCCGCCGATGGCAAAACCGTTTACGCGAGCAATCACCGGTTTGTTGCAATCACGAATGGCGCTGTGCACTTCATCAATGGGCAAGCCGATCACCCCACGACCCCCGTAACTTCCGTCCTTCGACGATTGGTCACCGCCCGTACAAAATGCCTTGTCCCCAGCACCAGTAAGCACAACCACAAAGACCTGACGACTTGCTTCGGCACGCTTGAATGCGTGAATCAGTTCTTCGCAGGTCTGCGCGCTAAACGCGTTGTACACCTCTGGTCGATTGATGGTGATCGTGGCCACGTGATCGGCCTCGGTGTAAAGGATTTGTTCGTATTCCATGGGTTTCTCGCTTTCGTAAAATTGTTGAGTTCGAATTCGCTTGCACTGGCATTCGATATGGTTCTCCTATGCGCGCCGACAAAAAGCAACGGGGAGTTGTCGACGAAACCAATAACCGGTTGTTCTTTCGTTTCTTCCAAGCATCGAACACCCTGCAGACGATGAGTACCCGGGCTCTCGAAGAGTTCGGAGTCACGTCGACGCAATGGTCGGTGCTTGGTGCGCTCTCCCGGCCCCAGGCTGTCGAGGGCATGACGGTTGGTGAACTGTCGCAGTACCTGCTGGTGAGCCGACAAAACCTCAACGGCGTGTTGAATCGTTTGGAGCGCGACTCGTTGGTCATGAGGGCAGTATCGCACGCCGACCGACGGGAACGCAGAGTGACGTTGAGTTCTCACGGTCGAGAATTGTGGTCGAAGCTGACCGAGCCGATCAATACGTTCTATGAGCATGCCTTGCGCGGTTTCTCCGACGCCGACCGACAAGCGTTCATTCATCACATCACGCTGATCCAAAAGAACATGGCAGACACCGAAGGGCACGGAACAGAACTGTAGACACGCTCAGCGAGATATGTCAATGTATTGTCATATCCCGGATCGAGATCGGAAACGTTTCCATGAAGTTGCAGCGCAAGGTGTTCACCGAGGAGCATGAGATGCTCCGGGAAACGTCACGCAAGTTCTTTGAAGCCGAGATGGTTCTGCACCACCGGGAGTGGGAAACCGCCGGTGTCGCGCCCCGCTGGATTTGGACTAAGGCTGGCGAAAATGGGCTGCTCTGTATCAACGTCCCCGTGGAATATGGCGGGGGTGGAGGTGACCGGCTGGCAGCAGCGGTGGTCATCGAAGAACAAGCGCGGCTCGGGCTTTCCGGCCCAGGCTTTTGGACGCATTCCGACATCATCGCCCAGTACTTCGTGAGCTACGCCACCGAGGCGCAAAAGCAGGCTTGGCTTCCGGGTATGGCGAAGGGTGAGCTCATCGGCGCCATTGCCCTCACGGAGCCCAGTACCGGCAGTGATTTGCGATCCATACAAGCAACGGCAGTTCGTGACGGCGACGAGTACGTGATCAACGGCCAGAAAATGTTCATCACCAATGGTCAGTGCGCAGATCTTTTTATCGTTGCCGTGAAGGTAGGCCCGGTTGAGTCGAAAGACCTCACGCTGATCGTGGTGGAAGGGAACCGCAAGGGTTTGAGCAGGGGTTCCAATCTGGAGAAGATCGGCATGAAGGCCCAGGATACGTGCGAGATCTTCTTCGACGATGTTCGGGTGCCGGTAGGCAACATCCTGGGACAAGAAGGTCGAGGCTTCGCACTCCTTAGCAAAGAACTGGCCTGGGAACGGTTGCAAATCGCGATCGGCGCCGTTGCCATTTGTGAAGGTGCTTTGGAGTGGACTCGTACCTACACCAAGGAGCGTAAGGCCTTCGGCACGGCGATCGGCGATTTCCAGAACACACGTTTTCGTCTTGCTGAGGTGAAAACCGAAATACAAATTGCACAGGTATTTGTGGATCGGTGTCTCGCGGAAGTGAATGAAGGAACGCTCGATCCCGCGGTCGCGGCCATGGCGAAGTACTGGACGACCGAGATGATGGGTCGCATCCTCGATCAGTGTCTCCAGCTGCACGGTGGTTACGGATACATGTGGGAGTACCCGATCGCCCGTGCCTATGCCGACGCTCGTGTGCACCGAATCTACGGCGGCTCCAACGAAATCATGCGCGAAATCATTGCGCGAACCCTATAAGTACTTACCTTTTCATCCCACCTCTCGTACCTGTTCCTTCAGTTTCAACTTCGCTTCCAAACTTCACCCTACAAACTTCGCCTTACAAACCTCACCTCTAAAAGGACGTCATGAACTTCACTGATAAGCACGTACTGGTAACCGGCACGGCATCAGGCATTGGCAGAGCAACCGCTCGAGCATTCGCCGAACTAGGCGCGGAGGTCATCCTCACCGATCGAGACACCGTTGGCGGTGAAGCTGCTGCAGCCGCCTTGCGAGCCGAGGGCCTGAAAGCAACCTTCCACGAACTCGACGTTACCGATCGCGCCGGCGCAGCCGCTTTGGCTTCGGAACTCACTCGCCTCGACATCTTGGTGAATGCCGCAGGATGGGATATTGGGCAACCGTTCATGGACAACGAACCAGAGTTTTGGGACAAGGTTGTGGCCATCAACTACCTCGGACCCGTTCAGGTCAGCCGAGCGTTCTTACCCCTTCTCATCGAAAGTGGCAACGGCGCGATCGTCAATGTGGCCAGTGATGCCGGTCGCGTCGGTAGTTCTGGTGAGACGGTCTATGCCGGTGCCAAGGGCGGCGTAATCGCCTTCTCCAAATCTTTGGCACGCGAAATGGTGCGCAAAGGCGTTCGGGTGAACTGCGTCTGCCCTGGTCCAACCGACACTCCACTCTTCGATAGCCAGCCCGAGAAAATCAAGATCGCCCTCATCAACGCCATCCCCATGAAACGTCTCGCTGCGCCATCAGAGATCGCCGACGCCATCCTCTTCTTCGCCAGCTCCCGAGCCAAGTTCGTCACCGGCCAAGTTTTGAGCGTCAGCGGCGGACTAACCATGGTCGATTAGCCCCGACCGCCTTACCGGAAAGTCGCCCCATGCAGTGCTTGGGTCAACCGTTAAAAGGCTCATCTGCATTGGCGTCCTCGAACATCTTCATCTGCGCTGTCCAGTAGTCACACTCTCAAGCTCGATCAAAATCTGCATCGATGAGCACTTCCCAA
>JAYSVF010000276.1:0-3138 GCA_043718695.1 Acidimicrobiia bacterium
GATCTCGACGTGAAATCAGCGATGATGCTGGGAAGCGGTATGAAAACAGTAAGAAAGGATTTGCGGTTCCCTGCACTAACCCCAAGAGATGAGGCACACTTTCAGGGTGATTCAAAGACCCCCGATAGGAACGATTCCTGAAGAGCCGGGATCTTACCAATTCAGAGACATTGATGGACGAGTGATTTACGTCGGCAAGGCGAAATCGCTTCGGTCGCGTCTGAATAGCTACTTCGGGAACCCGATCGGGATGCACCCGAAAACGGCACAGATGGTGGCGACGGCGGAAGCGGTGGAGTGGATTACCGTACGCACCGAAGTTGAAGCGTTGATGCTGGAGTACTCGCTGATCAAGCAGTACCGGCCTCGGTTTAACATTCGGCTGCGCGACGATAAAAGCTACCCACACTTAGCAGTCACCATGAGCGATGAATTTCCACGCGCCATGGTGCGGCGCGGTGCGAAAGACAAAGGCACCCGCTATTTCGGTCCGTATGGCAACGCTTATGCCATCAGGGAAACGCTGGACCTGCTGCTAAGAAGTTTTCCGATTCGTACGTGTAGTGACAATAAGTTCAATACCCACAACAAACTCGGCCGTCCGTGTTTGTTGTTCCATATCGAGAAGTGCTCGGGCCCTTGCGTTGGCGAAGTAACCAGGCCGGTGTACGACCAAATGGTGGGTGACCTCGTCGACTTTTTAGAAGGCGAAACGGCGCCGCTGATCAAGCGCCTCGAAACCACCATGCTGACGGCTTCGGAAAACCTGGAGTTTGAGTTAGCAGCCCGTACCCGCGATCGCCTTTCGAGTGTGCGTAAAGCCATTGAGAAGCAGCAGATGGTGGCCACCGAAACCGACGATTGCGACGTTATTGGTATTGCCGATGATGAGCTTGAAGCCGCGGTACAGATTTTCTATGTGCGCAGAGGAAGAGTGGTGGGTCGCAAAGGGTTCATTGTCGACAAGGTGGAGGAGCTCAGCTGCCCCGATCTGATGGGCCAAATTCTCGAAGAGCTCTACTACGAGGAGCCTGCCGCTAGCTATCCCCGGGAGGTGTTGGTTCCAGAGTTGCCTACTGACGCCGCCGTGTACGAAGACTTCATCGGCCAACAGCGAGCTGCGTCACGAGCCGGTGGACCGGGCCGAATTAGCCAGAGGGTCATCATTCGCGTACCTGAACGAGGTGATAAGCGCGCATTGCATGAGACCGTCACGAAGAATGCCAAAGACGAATTCATCAGGCATCGCATGCGCCGAAGTGCCGATCACAACGCCAGAGCCAAAGCCCTCAACGAGTTGCAAGACTGGCTCGATCTGCCCGAAGCTCCACTGCGCATTGAGTGTTACGACAACTCCCATATCCAAGGTTCTGATTACGTCAGTTCCATGGTGGTGTTTGAAGACGGCATGGCCAATAAGCGCGAATACCGTCGGTTCAAGGTACGCACTGCAGGCGATGGAACATCCCTCGGTAACGACGACTTTGCCGCCATGGAAGAAGTGCTCACCAGGCGGCTCACCGCGTATCTAAGGGAACGCGACGAGCCCATCGAATCGAAAACTAAATTCCGGTACCCACCAAACCTTCTGGTGATCGACGGTGGCAAAGGCCAGCTCTCGGCGGTAGTCAAAGTGTTAGAAGAGCTCGGCCTCGATAATGAGATCGCAGTCTGCTCACTCGCCAAGCAGTACGAAGAGGTCTACCTCCCGTATCAATCCGAGCCGATTCGCATCCCGCGTCAATCCGAAGCGCTGTACATGTTGCAGCGCCTCCGTGATGAGGCCCACCGTTTCGCTATTACCTACCACCGCGAGTTGCGAGCCAAACGCATGACCAAAAGCGTCCTTGACGACATCCTCGGCCTAGGCGACGCCCGCAAGAAGCGCCTCACCAAAGAACTCGGTGGCATCACCGCGGTTAAAGCCGCCTCGCTCGAAACCCTCCTCGGCCTCTCCTGGCTCCCCGAAACCGTCGCCCAAGCCGTCCACGAAAAGATCCACACCCCCGAGCTGTCGGCTTCTGGGAAGCAAAATTCCGCCGCTGTGGAAAGCCGGGATGTGTAAATCTTTCGTTTGTGTCAAACGAGAAGGCGAGTGAGGCCAAAAATGATTTCGAGCTTGACCAAAAAGTGTCTATACCACCAGCGACCGAGAAGAAGTCTTCCGAAGAGCTCGCCAACGAGAGACGACGACGAAGTGAGGCGCGTGAGAAATTGGCCGAATACTTTTCGGCTCATCCCTTCGACCGAGATGAGCTTTGGGTATCCCGGTAGGCACCGAGGGACGGGTTTGGGGTGACAAGCTTGGGGTGTGCGCAATGAACGTGAAGAACTGTGGGAAATCAATGCTGGCTGGTGGCAGGAGGGGTTTTCCGATGGTGCCGATGTTGAGTATGTTGAGCAGATTGTGCCGATGGCGGCTGAGCGGCTTGCTGGGACCCGTCGAGTGCTCGATGTGGGAACCGGTGAGGGACAACTAGCGAGACTTGCCATCGGGGCTGGGGCCACGACGGTGGTTGGGATCGATCCCACTTGGTTGCAGGTAGACGTGGCAACCAAAAAGGGTGGAGGAGTTGACTACGCCCGGGCTGAGGCGGCACTCCTCCCGTTCGCCGACGCCAGTTTTGATTGCGTGCTGGCCTGCCTAGTGTTCGAGCACATTGCCGACGTGGATTCAGCGATAGCGGAGGTCGCAAGAGTTTTAGAGCCGGGCGGACGGTTCGTGTTCTTCCTCAACCACCCGCTTCTCCAAACTCCGGGCAGTGGATGGATCGACGACACGATCATCGAAGAGCAGTACTGGCGAGTAGGCCCGTATCTGATCGAGAGTGACGAAATTGAGGAAGTGGAAAAGAATGTCTTCATTCCCTTCGTCCATCGGCCGATGTCTCGTTATGTGAACGCTATGGCCCGCAATGGGCTCAATATCGTGGAGATGGCCGAGCCTGCGCCACCTCCAGGGTTTTTGGAGAAGGCCGGAGAGTATGCCGAAGCAGGCACGATCCCAAGGCTTCTCTTGCTGCACGCCGTAAAACCAATTACCCCAATTTCCTGGCCGTAACCACAACGACCAAACTGGGTACGCGAGAACGAGGAGCAACCAATGGCTGAATTTGTCATCATCACCGGCATGTCGGG
>JAYSVF010000277.1:0-41659 GCA_043718695.1 Acidimicrobiia bacterium
AGTTTCAGCAACCTCAGCAGCTCGCAACATCGATCGTTCTTTTTGTAGCCGGGCCAACGGCCGCACTACCTGGGTGCAGATTTCCTCATAGAGAGCACCTTGCAACAAAGCATCAGCCACAGCGATATGTCGAGCATGTTCAGGTGCCCGGCCCCGCACGTATCCAACACCCATATGCGAACCTATTTGTACGACACAACGAGTGATGGTCATCTCTCCCAGTCCAAACGGTTCCCCCGACGCTCCTACGCGAGCGGTAATCATGGCCAATCCCACCTCGGGCTTGCGTAATTCAATCGTTGCCGCGTCAACGTGGCGTAAAGCTGTCGCTAGTTCGCTTTCGCTGCTGCACGCCAAAATTCGGAGCCATTGCTGTCGTCTATGTGTTGCTGTGATTTTCTGTGGTCGATCTGTTCGCTCATCCATGGCACGAAAGTACCCGGAGAAGTTTCTGTGATATTGCAAAATCTACCGTTGTCGCCATCTATTCATCTAGAGGAAAGCTGATGGTTTCCAAGCGCGAAGAACCTGTTCACCTTGCCTGTTTACGTTGATCTTGCTCAACCTGAGCAATGTCCTCTACACAAGGAATTCCAATGAAGCGAATTGTTCCCGTGGCTATCACCGCAGCAATAGTGGGTGTCCTTTCTGCCCCCGCCATAGCGGCAACAAAGCCGTCCTCTGGCGTTGCTTGCAAAACCGTCGGTCAGAAAAGCGGCGGGCTTACTTGCGCAGCAAACAAGAAGTGGTCCTCAACTTCAGTGCCTACAACGGCTGCACCTGCGGTCGTAAGTGTCACAACCTCAGCACCACCCACCAGTGCGGCGGCAACAACTTCGATTCCTGTGGCGATTGCCAAAATGCCAACGAAGCTCGTGTTTGCCCCAGTTCCGGCCGAGAACGCAGTTGCTACTGCCACGAACTGGGCTCCTTTCGTGAAAGCACTCAGCGATCGAATTGGAATCCCAGTGGAGCAGGTTGCGTCAACTGACTACGCAGGTGTAACCGAAGGGGTTCTTGCCGGGAAAGTTGATATTGCCTCCTACGGTCCGCTGTCGTATTACATTGCGGTGCAGGCGGGGGCGAAGATTCGCGGCGTGGCGATTTCTTCTTCGACCTATGGTGCGCCAGCCACCTATCAGTCTTACCTGTTCACAAAGGCGAGCCGTTCCGATATCAATTCGATCGCCGATGTCAAAGGTAAGAAGGTCTGCTTTGGCGATCCAGAATCGACCTCAGGAACTCTTTACCCCTATCTCATGCTTTCCGATGCTGGCCTCGATCCGCAGAAAGACATGACGAGCGTCGTGGCTGGAGCTCATGACAAAGCGATCCTGGGTGTGGTCAATGGACAGTGTGATGCAGGCTTTGCTTTCGACACGATTGTGTTGACTCCTTCGGGAGCTGCTTCGTCAGTGAAGAGTTCCGAAATCAAGATTGTTCAAAAGTCGAAGCCAATTCCTAACTCGCCAATTGCGGTGCGCACGGACCTTCCTCCAGCGTTGTTCAAGCAACTGGCTGAAGTTATCCCCGACATTGACGCGTTGTACTTGCAGGGTAAGGGCTACTGCCCAACTACAGCTCCGAGGTGCGGTCCTGGTGTGTTGAATGGCACGAATGATGGTTCTTGGAAAGCTCAATCGAACGATGATTGGATGGCCCCAATTGCCGTTGCTTGTAAATTGAACGGTGCTCCTAATTCCTGTCGTCCCGCAAAGAAATAAGCACACATAGATCATCAGACTTCTGATTTTCCCTAACACGTCTATTTCTTTACTCGCTTATAAGGAACATCATGTCAACGTCAACCGTTCAACTTTCTCAGCTCACGAAACGGTTTGGAGGTCCTGCGCCGGTAACAGCGCTGGATTCGGTGAATCTCACTATTGAGCCCGGCGAGTTTTGTGCCCTCATCGGGCTTTCCGGATCAGGTAAATCCACGTTGCTTCGCCATTTGAACGGTCTGCACGAGCCGACTTCGGGTGAGGTGAATGTGCTGGGTGTCGATGTGAAAGCGGCGCGTGGGGCGGAGCTTCGTGCTCTTCGTCGTCAGGTTGGATTTGTGTTTCAGCAATTTAACATTGTGGTTCGGGCATCGGCTCTTGACAACGTTTTGACCGGTGCCCTTGGCCGGGTGCGTGGTCCGCGCTATGGGGCGCTCACCTACTCCAAGGTATTGCGCCAAGAAGCCGCGGAATGCCTTGATCGTGTTGGTCTTGGTGATCGGCTGTTTCAGCGAGCAGGAACGCTTTCTGGTGGGCAGCAGCAGCGCGTTGGCATAGCAAGAATGCTGATGCAGAAGCCAACGTTGGTTTTGGCCGATGAGCCCGTGGCATCGCTTGATCCCGAAGCCAGCAGGTCGGTGATGGATCTGCTGATGACGGTTTGCCGAGAAGACAATCTCACCGTCATTTGTTGCCTTCACCAACTCGATTTAGCGCTCGACTACTCAACCCGAATCGTTGGGCTGCGCCACGGGGTCAAAGTGCTTGATCGTCCCACCCATGAACTTGATACGACTGAAGCGATGAAGGTTTATCGAGAAGTGGGCGCAACAGCTCAAGAGATGTTGGCAATGGATCGAGCTCTCAGTGACCGTTCGCTTGGGGGTCAAGACGTAAAGGGAGATCTTGTCCGGGTCGTGGCAGCTTCGGGTATCGCCTCGTGACCGTAGTCTTGGGTCCGGATGCGCAGCGTCGGCTGAGCCCTCCGTGGAGCAAACAGCGTGTCACGAAGTTCGGCCTAGCTTTTGGCTTTCTTGGGCTTGGTGCATTCCTCGTTCAGTATCTTGAGTTTGCTCCGGTACAGCTCGCATCTGGCTTGTTCCGGGAAGGAGGCTACTTGAGTCGGGCTTTCCCGCCCACGTTTACGAGTACGGATTCTGCGGGTCTCAACCCTCGGAGCGAGTTCGGTGTAACGGTCCATCAGCTAATACGCACGCTTATCATGGCTTGGGCTGGAACGGGATTCGCCGCTCTTTTGTCTTTCCCGGTTGGGCTTCTCGCCGCACGAAACATCACGCCGCATCGTTTCGTTGCGAGTGTTGCTCGAGGTTTCATATCGTTCTGTCGAGCCACACCCGAAATAGTTTTTGCCACCGTTTTTGTTCTTATTGCTTCCATCGGGGAACGGGCCGGGGTATTGGCGTTGGCGGTTCATTCGATTGGGATGTTGGCAAAGTTATTGTCGGATCGAATTGAAGAGGTCGACGAAAAGCCGATCGAAGCAGCCAGGGCAGCTGGAGCCACCAGGCTGCAGATGATTTACAACGCTGTGCTTCCTCAGGTGGTACCGAGTTGGGTTAACAACATCGTGTACCGATTTGATATAAATCTCGTGCTTCAGCGGTTCTTGGTTTCGTGGGAGCGGGGGGCATCGGCATTCTGTTGCAGAGCGATCTCAAGAACGCAACTCGGTATCCACTCGGCATGGCAACAGCTCTTTCGCTAGCCGTCGTGATTGTCATCGTTGAGATCTTTTCGAACATGTTGCGAAAGCGTCTCAATGGCGTCGAGAGCCGCTTGGCGCTTGAAACCCGGTCAGTTCCTCCAAAGTACACAGGGCTGGGAGTTGCTGATGTTGTGCCGGTCCGATCTCTAAACCCACCCATGACGAGAGAACGCGCTGGGTTCCTTGGTGTCATTTGGATTGGCGTTGGTCTTTGGATTTTTTGTATGTGGCAAGTTGGCATGCTCACGCTTAAATCGGTGAAACCCTTTGGCTTTTCGTTTCCTTTGCCCCAAGCTATTGCGATCCCTCTCACTGCGCTCGGCCAGATCTCGAGGTACTGGCCAGATTGGGACACGGTGGGCTACCTCTATAAGGGGACCGTTCGCACCGGTCATTCAGCGTGGTGGCTGGCTTGGCGTGACACGTTAACGATTGCTGGTGGCGCAGCGTTCATGGCGATTCTTGCCGCTATTCCTGTTTCGTTTCTCATCGCGCGTTCAACTACGCCAGCAAGACCCGTGTCGTGGTTGTTTAGAACGGTTCTGGTTGCCTTGAGAAGCTTGCCCGACATTGCCCTTGTCTTCTTCTTTGTTTCAGCTTTGGGTTTGCAATCTCCGTTTCCCGCTGCGGCCGCTATGACTCTGGGTGCGTTTGCGTTTATTGCCAAGCTCACTTCTGACGATCTGCACGGGGTAGGAGCGGGCGCACAAGAGGCTCTGCGATCCACCGGCGCAACTCGGGGACAAGAAGTTGTGGGCGCAGTTCTTCCCACCGCGGTGCCCATGCTCGTGGCCAATGCCATCTACTGTCTCGACGTCTGCGTGCGCGGCGGTGTCCTTCTTGGGACAGTGGCCGGGGTGGGCGTTGGGTACCTGTTTACGCAAACTGGATTCTTGCCGAACCCCTTTCAAACGGTTGGGGCCTTTGTGCTTTCGACCTTCGCGATTGTGTTCTCCATCGAGCGGCTTGGTTTATTCATCCGTCGAACTCTTCTCTGAGATGGTCCCATCCAAAGCCATGGGTAATCGGCGCTCGGTGCGTAGTTCCAGTTTGGTTACCGAATTAGCCCAATGTTCATTGAACGGCAACCGAAAATTTGAGACAGTTTTGTTATCGGTGTTTACGGTTCGGGTCGATTGTGTTCGACATCTTGTCTGCACTGTTTCGGCACATCGGTGCCAAGGAGCTCACCAAATGCCAACGCCAAACTATGAGCGAGACCTAGCCGCCATTGAACGGGACATCACCACCTTGTTCACGATGGTTACCCAGGCAGTATCAAGCGCCGTCAAGTCGCTGATCGAAAATGATGTCTCTGCCGCTTGCATCGTGATGGAACGAGACGCGCTGATTGATTCGTTCTACCGTGAGATCGAAGAGATCGCACAACGGCAGTTTGCGTTGCACGCGCCCGTGGCTCTTGATATGCGTTATCTTCTCGCGATTTTGCGAATAGTTCCGGCGCTCGAACGAGCCGGAGATCTTGCCGAGCATGTGGCATCACATGCGGCCCGTCAACTTCTTGACGGTCTCCCCGGCCGAGTCATTCTGCTGATCTCGCGAATGGGTTCGCTGGCCGTGAGTATGTGGGAGCTTCTCGAAGCTGCCTATCCACGCAGAGATCATGAGATTGGTGATCGGCTGCGACGGATTGACAACGACATTGATGAGCTTCATGTTTCGTTGATGGCGGAAGTTATTGACGCTGAGTTGCCCGTTCCCGTGGCTATCGATGTTGCGCTTGTCGGACGGTTTATCGAGCGTCTTGGCGACCATGCGGTCATGGTTGCCGGGAAGGTTCGTACGCTTACCTTGGGTGTGCCGGGAGCTTAACAAAGTTGTGAGTGAACATCTGAAGTTGACAGTGAAGATCAGAAATTCAAAAACGCGAACGAAGACCGAACGGAGTAAAGGTGAAGAAAACCGAGCTTGATCCATCGTTGTTTGCTGGTGCCCATGCCGCTCGAGATGCACTCAGAGATGCACGCAAGCAGTTTTCCAAAGCGGAACTCGGGTCTTACGTAGGCATGGGTGCAGATGGCACTCCAACAATGAAGATCGATGATTTGGTTGAAGACAGAATTGTCGCGGCATTAGAACCCTTTGGCTGCAATATCGTGTCGGAAGAGCTGGGCTTTATTGATAGAGGGTCGGCTTTGACGCTCGTCATGGATCCTTTGGATGGTTCGGCGAACGCAGCCAACGACATTCCTTTGGCTTGCTACTCTGCTGCTCTCGCCGTAGACGGAGAGTTCGTTGAGGCACTTACTATGTGGCTAGAAACGGGCCAACAGTGGGGTGCTAACACGGACGGTTCCTTAACCGTTGGTGCTCCCGCAGGAGGTTGGAAGACGTCGGGTTGTGAGCATCTTGCCGGAGCAGCCATTTCGCTTCTTCGACCCCATCCCTCAACTTGGCTGCCATGGAAAGCGACGGTCGAAAAGGCTGCTCGGGTGAGAATTTTGTCTTGTTCAACCCTTGAGTCAGTTCTAGTCCTCCAAGGATCAACCGATTTGTTTGCCGATTGTGCGAGCGACACGCAACGACTGGTTGACTTGGCGGCCGCAGTGGTGTTACTTCCTATTGGTGGAGGGGTGGTCATGGATCTCCATGATCGTCCTATCGGTTTCACAACCGATCTCACGTGCAGGTGGAGTGGCATTGTCGCCTCGAGTGAATCTCTCGCACGGGAATTCCAGGCAGTAACGATCGAGTCCCTGCAAGGTTCTCAATTGCTGGCGTAGATCGTTTGGGAAAGAGTTTGTCGGCTCTACGGGTTCGCGCTACCTGATCACTGCTCTGCGTTCATCTTGGATCTCTACCATCAAGATTGCCGCTAACCAATTTGGTCAACGAAATAGCTCGTTGGCCGTCGCTACATCAGCCGAAACGAGAGTCATGACCACCACCGTTTTACCCGTTAGCGAATCGTCAATGGTTGCAACGTCAATGCCTGGGTCTCCAGTACAAACTCCTCCTGTGTCATCGTCGGGTTTACACAGGACTGTTTCAAACGGCCCTTGGATGTCGCCGCCGTCACTGGTGAATTTCAGGGACGTTGGAGGAATACGGACGGTCACGGGGAGATCGGTTCGGTTGAGGAAGTTGTATCGGTCAGCATCTCCTGGATACCTGACCGAAACAGACGCAGCGATAGTGACCCAGCTGGGGTTGGCCACCATTGTTGACCTGCGAACCGAATTAGAAAGAACCATTGGAGGCATCGCACCCCAAACGCTCGGTGCCGAGGTGTTGCATGTCCCTTTTATTGGACAGTTGTGGGATACCGAGAACTTCGAATCTGGCGGCGATGCAGCGAGTTTCCTTGGCAGTCGGTACATCGACATGATTGAGGTTGGTGGGCCAGCACTTGCCGAAATCATTTCTGCGATTGCCTATAGAACCAGTCCCGTGTTGGTTCACTGTATGGCGGGAAAAGATCGCACTGGGTTGGTCATCGCTGCGGTGCTCTCCATGCTGGGAGTCGATGAGACGCAAATCGTTGAGGACTATGAGAGGACAAACTCGGCGATGGACGCGCTAGGCGGTTTGCTGGCGCTTCAACAGCCCCACGTCGCTGAGCAGTTTGCCAGCCTGCCCGCCCATTTTCGTGAGGCTCCTGGCGATGCTTTGCGAATGGCCCTGGCGCATGTTCGCAATGTTTCGGGGTCCATGGAGCGCTTTCTCATTGAACGTGGGCTCGGTGTACACACGCCAACCGTGCTCCGCACCAGCCTTCTCACGTCCTGAGTGGCTTCCATGATTGTTCACGCCGTAAATTTTCTGGTCCAGTTCAGCTTCCGTTCACCTTTCGTACAGCTATGCGCAACCCATGTGATGGAGCATGGACTCTATGACTGATGCAGCCCTAGGCAGCGGCCCTCCATTGGGATCAACTCCTGAAGGCCAGCGCCAACTGTTCTCGCCGGTTCGTAGATCCGACAAGACGTTTCGTGGCATCACCACTGGTGCAGCATTTACTTCACTAGTAGTGATGGCGCTCATCGCCTTCTTTTTGTTCAAGGAGGCTTGGCCATCGCTCGACAAGGCAGGTTCGAGCTTTTTCACTGCCTTTGGATGGACCCCCGATGAAGAGGGGACAAAGTACGGCATAGCGGCGATGCTCTTTGGCACGGTGATGATTGCGGTAATTGCGCTCTTGGTTGCGTTCCCTATTTCGGTTGGTACAGCACTGTTCATTAATGAATACGCACCGCTAAAAATTCGTCGGCCATTGATCTCGCTCATCGACCTGCTCGCTGCGATCCCGTCATTGATTTTTGGGCTTTGGGGTTTAGCGTTTTTGCAGCCAAAACTCAATGGTCTCTCGCAGTGGACGAATGACTATCTGGGTTTCATCCCGATGTTTAAAGCGACATTGCGCGGAATCTACGGCTCCTCAATTTTTGTTTCAGGGATCATCCTGGCCATCATGATTGTTCCGATCATTACGTCGGTGTCTCGTTCGGTAATGGCTGAAGTCCCCCGAGTGGACTGTGAAGCGGCCCTTGCACTTGGAGGCACCCGTGCGGGCATGGTTCGCGAGGTTGTTCTACCGTTTGCGAAAAGCGGTTTGGTTGGGGCGGCAATGTTGGGCCTTGGGCGGGCGTTAGGAGAGACCATTGCCGTTGCCTTGGTTTTGTCCAACGACTTTCGGATTCCTTCATCGTTTACGTCTCCCGGTGGAGCTTCAGTTGCGGGAACGATTGCCAACAAGTTCCCTGAGGCCTCCACGAACGGGCGAAGTGCATTGATTGCTGCGGGCTTAGTGCTTTTCATCGTGACGTTATTTGTGAACATCGTGGCCCGAGCGGTAGTCAGTAGATCAATGAAGCCCGCCGCAAAGGGACGGAAGTCATGACCACAGCAAATCCCGCGATTGCCACTACGGCTTCGCCTACTGGAGCTCAGCTTTCGGGTGCGGCAGTTAAACCTCGCAAGACCCGTCAGTTTGGCCTTCGAGAAGTTGGTCAGGTGGCGGCATGTCTGGCCGGTTCGGTGGCCTTGGTGGCCTTGATCTTCGGCCTCACCCCACTCTCCGGCGGCCTTGGATTCGTACTCGTTACCTACACAACATTTCTTGTGACGCTTTACGTTCTCGGGCGTCTCACCATTGATCGCAAGGCAGGCATCGACCGGGTGGTCACGGTGGTTATTGGATCTGCTGCGCTAGTGGTTGCGGGGTTGCTCGTTCTCATTGTTGGGTATGTGGTGTTGAAAGGTGCCTCGGCGCTGCGGTTTACGTTCTTCACCAAGACACTCTCGGGTGTTGATCCAAGCGCTCCGCCCACAGTGGGAGGTGGCTTGCACGCAATTGTTGGAACGCTGTCTCAGGTAGGAATTTCCACGCTGGTCTCGGTTCCATTCGGCGTGCTTACCGCTGTGTACCTCAACGAGATCAGAGGACGGTTTGCCCCGATTATCCGGGTGCTCGTTGATGCTATGAGCGGTATTCCTTCGATTGTGGCTGGCTTGTTCATTTACACCCTTTGGGTTGTTGGCCCGGGCAAGGGTTACAGCGGTTTGGCTGGATCATTGGCTCTGGGAATTTTGATGCTTCCAACCATTGCTCGAACCACCGAAGAGATGCTCAAACTGGTTAACCCATCGCTTCGTGAGGCATCGCTGGCACTCGGGTCTCCTGAATGGCGGACGGTCATGCAAGTAGTGCTGCCAACGGCTCGAACTGGCATCATCACGGCAACAATTTTGGGTATTGCCCGCGTTGCTGGCGAAACAGCGCCGTTGCTCATGACTACGTTCGGCAACGACAACGTGATTGGTCCAGTGAAAGGTTTGTCCACTGAACAGTCGTCGCTGCCGCTTTTTGTGTTTCAACAATTCACGCTGGACCAACGACAACGCGCCTGGACTGGTGCTTTGGTGTTGGTAGGTCTCGTTGTTGTGCTCTTTGTTTTGGCTCGAGCGCTTTCCCGCCCGAAGAAGTACAAATAGGCGAACATGACCAAAAGAGTTCTTCGTTTTCCTCACTTGCACTACTACGTTCACAGAGAAATCTGGATATGACCATGGCTATTGAAACTGCTCTTACAACCGCCCGCTATCCTGCGCCTATCGACTTGAGGAACATGTCGACTCCCACGTCACCATCAGAACAAAGCGCCGATACGTTCGATGGCGATTTGGCATCGTCTCCAGTCCCACTTGCGCTGCAAGCACAATCAGTCTCTTGCTGGTTTGGAAAGCGCAAAGTTCTCGAAGGTGTTTCGCTCGATGTTGAACGGGGTTCGGTGGTTGCCCTCATCGGCCCTTCAGGCTGTGGCAAATCAACCTTTTTGCGTTCGTTGAACCGGATGCACGAATTGGTTCCCGGAGCAGCGCTCGGTGGTGCGGTTCTGTTGGAGGGCGTTGACATTTATGGCGAGCAGATGCGTCCGGCTGAAGTGCGAAAGCGCATTGGCATGGTGTTCCAAAAACCCAACCCATTCCCAGCCATGACTATTCGCGAAAATGTGCTGGCTGGCTTAAAGCTCACCGGGACGAAAGTCGAAGACCCCGGAGCATTATTGGAATGGGCGTTAACCCGTGCCAGTCTTTGGAACGAGGTAAAGGATCGACTCGATTCCCCCGGTGGTTCACTTTCGGGTGGCCAGCAACAACGCCTTTGCATTGCCCGTTCGCTTGCAGTGAAACCCAGTGTCTTGCTGATGGATGAACCCTGCTCTGCACTTGATCCAACCTCAACTCGTCGAATCGAAGAAACCATCTCCGAAATCGCCGCTGAAGTAACGGTAGTCATTGTCACGCACAATATGCAGCAGGCGCAGCGCGTAAGTGATTACTGTGCGTTCTTTCTTGCCGAAGAGGGGCAAAGTGGTCATATCGTGGAATCAGGAACCACCGAAATGATGTTTACGTCACCCGTCGATCCTCGTACGAATGACTATGTCAACGGCCGGTTTGGCTGAGGCCTGAAAATCTGTCCGCTTATCGAACGAGGTAGGAAAACCGCAATTCGCCAAGAAGCGAGGCGTCGGAGCCATGGGCCAGGGCGAAACGAACTGATGAACCGTAGGTGTGTTCCATATCGGTTAATAGGCCGTCGAGGATTATCTGGCGGCGCAGCGATTCTTGACGGTTCAGCGGTGCAAAGGCTTCAGCAAGTGCAGCAGCAGCGGTGGCTGCGGGTACGCCCAGCAACATAAGCAGGGCTGCGGTTGGAAACCCACCCCAGTCGGCGCTGAGCGGTTCGATCACACAGAGCGCGCCTTGACTGATCATCGCACGTTCAACAAGTTCCTTTACTCCCGGCCCTAATGTGTCGAAGAGCCGAGCGCCGCGCTCCCTCGGGTGTTCTCGAGTTCTGAACTGGATCACTTTGTCATCTGCTTCGAATCGTTCAAGAGGGGCTCGTCGAATAGAAGTGGGGTGCGCCGAGCCATCGATTCGGTTCTTCTTCTGGGACCGTCGATGGTCTGGTTCGGTTAGTTGTGGGGCAGGAGGATCCAACGCAAGTCGATCCAACGGAAGGGAATCCAACGCATGGGGATCCAACGGAAGGGAATCCAACGCGGGATCCAACGATCGAGGGTCAAACGACGGCGGCGATGGGGGAGGAGGGTTTCGTTCCCCAAACCGACTGAAACTGCGCTGGGCTCGTGGGCGTGCTTGGATCCTCAATATCGTCATGTCCCGACCGGTTGCTTCGGACCGCAGAGTTTCCTCTTCCATCAGTGGAGTTCTCTTCAGATCAGTTTTGACGAAAAGACGCTCATCGACCACATAGCGACCGTGAATGGTCTTTAATCCGCCCAGGCAGTAAGGCGCTGAAGGTGACGTCGCAGAAGACATTCACTAAGCGTGCAGAGGGTAGCTATCAAAGCGATGTCCTGCAGAGAACGGATTCGCAAACTTCTGATGACAACATTGCGTCGCTGTCAGACCTACCCATTGGGCAATCTCTTTCCGCTTCACATTTGAAAGGTGAAGAAGTTGGGCCAACGTTTACCTTCCCGTTACATGCAGTGCCCTTTGTGTTTCCGAAGCGACCGTAACGTTCCTTTCGTACCCGGCACAGTGCTTGGGAAACATAGTTTTCGCACCACAGGAGAACCACAGTGAAACGCACACCATTTATCGCCGGCGCAGTTGCCGTTGCCCTTCCACTAGTAGCGCTCACGGCCGGTTTCGCTAACGCCCAAACCGCAGTTCTCGACAAAGGAATAACGGTTTCTGGGCAGGGCTCCACGTTCATGTCGAACCTCCTGGAGCAGTGCCGTGTAGACGCAAAGAATGAGTTCGGCATCAACATTGCCTACCAGGGCACAGGTTCAGGCGCTGGAAGAAATGCCTACGTGGCCGGAACCAACGATTTCGGTGGATCCGATGTGGCGTTTCCGGCCGCCGAACTCGACAAGGCGAAAGCAAAGCCTTTCGTGTACATCCCAGTAGCTATTGGCGGAATCGCTGTGATCTACAAAGCCGGCTCGATTACCGATCTGAAGCTCTCCGGACCAACGCTTGCTGGCATCTTCTCGGGCAAAATCCAAAAGTGGGATGCCGAGCAAATCGCAAAGGACAACCCTGGAGTTAACCTCCCTGGCGAGATCATTCGGGTGATTGTTCGTTCCGATTCCTCAGGCACATCAAACGTGTTCAGCGATTACCTTTCGACCGTTGGTAAGGGAGCTTGGACTGCCGGTGCCACCTCGAACTTCCCCGTTCCCGCTGGTAATGGTGTTGCTCAGCGCGGTTCTGATGGTGTGTCGAACTATGTAGCTGGCTCACAGGGTAACTTCTCGATCACCTATGCCGAAGCAAGCTTTGCCGAAGAGCGCAAACTGCCGGTAGTAAAGGTAATCAATGCGGCGGGAAATGCCACTCCTCCTGAATCGGCTTCGATCACTGAGGCTATGGCCGCTGCTGCAGTCAACGATGACGGCACCTTGTTTCTGAACTTTCAGACCACTTCACCAAAGGCTTATCCGATCTCAACAACTGCGTATTTGATCACGCCGCAAACCATGGATAAGGCTAAGGGGGACGTCCTTCGTACCTTCCTTACCTACATGATCGGGGCTTGCCAAAAGAAGGCTGACAAGGTTGGTTATGCACCGCTCCCCGCCAGCCTGGTCAAGCTAGGCACTGAAGCAATCGCCAAGATCAATCCAGGATCTGCACCAGTTCCTGTGGCTGCGGGTGCGGCTGCTCCGGTCGCTTCTGCTGCGCCAACAACCGTTGCAGCGGTGTCGGCGGCAACTGCCGCTTCAACCACCATCGCTGCAAAGCCTGCAACGACGAAAGCCCCAACGAAGGCAAAGACAAAGGCCAAGACCAAAACCAAGACAACGATCAAGAAGAAGTAGTTCGACCGGATCGCAACGAAGCGAGCGGACCTTGTTCGGGACAAACGGCGCTCGTTCGACATCAGAAGCTCTATCTCACAAAGTTCCAACGGCAAGAAATTTGCTAGCAGCCAGCACAACTCCCCCGTGTGCTGGCTGCCGGCGTGATCTGCGGAGTAACCCATGCCCCGGGTGGGTCATCCAATTGGATGTCGAATAGCTCCTAGGCTGATCATCACCGGGAACTCCGGGTTTTGCCCAGCGGGCACAAGCCAATTGCTTCGCAGACTACAAAGAACCAGCGGGATGGTTCTGAAAAACCGCCCTATACCGCCACCCCTCAACGATCAAACAGGACAGCACAGGAACCCTTGATGTCACTTGCGCAACGAACCGTTCTGGTTGTCGACGATGAAGAATCGTTTGTTGACGCCCTTGTCGTCGGTCTGAAACGGGAGGACTTTCGAGTCATCGTGGCCCGAGACGGCGAGCAGGCGCTTCAGCTTTTTGACAGTATGCGTCCAGACATCGTCCTTCTTGATGTCATGCTTCCCAAGATCTCTGGCGTGGATGTTTGCAAGGCGATTCGGGCTCGGTCAAACACCCCGATCTTGATGGTGACGGCTAAAACGGGTGAGATTGATGCGGTTCTCGGGCTTGAGCTTGGCGCCGACGATTATATTTCGAAGCCCTATCGACTGCGGGAACTCGTCGCAAGAATGAGAGCAGTTCTTCGCCGTGCACCTGTCGAGATCGCTCCCGAAGAATCCCTTGATGCGATTGTGGTTGGGGAAGTACAACTCGATGCTGAAAGTCATGTGGTCACCGTAAAGGGTGAAGTCGTTGAACTTCCCCGCAAGGAGTTCGAGTTGTTGGAGCTGCTCATGGAGAACTCTGGACGCGTGCTTACCAGAGATGTTTTGATGGACCGGATTTGGGGTTCTAACTACGTTGGAGACACCAAAACCCTTGACGTGCATATAAAACGGCTGCGCGGGCGGATAGAGCAAAATCCTGCAGAACCCGTCCGAATTCTTACGATCCGCGGAGTTGGGTACAAGTTTGCCAAGATGTAGTTCATGGTCTTGATTCGCCGGGCAAACGTCCATCAACGACTCCGAGCGTTGCTTGTTGAGGAAACGGTGGGAGCTGATGCGAGTCTGGACGACACGGTAGCGGCTGTGAGGCGAGAGCTGACAGGTCTCCGCGAGGCATTGGCACTGGCGACGGAAAAAAATACCGTGCTGAGAGCTCTGGCCGATGCTTCCCCTCTAGGGCTCTTAGCGCTGGACCGCGATGGGCAAGAGCTGGTTCGCAATCCATCGGTTGGAGAAGCGTCATCGCCTGAAGGTGCGCTGATTCGTCAAGCTATTGAGGCGCTGGTCCAGAAACGCCAGATAGGTCCCGTTCGCGAGTTTGTAGATCTTGCCGGCCCGCCCCGGCGCTCCTTGGAAGTAACGGTGCAGCCGCTTTTGAAAACCGAGATTGGCGAAGCCATGCTTGATGCGACGCAAACCATTCCCATGATTGCGATGTTGCCATTGTCGGCGGTGGAGAGTACCGAGCGGCCAAGGACGGTGTTGGGTTCCGTTGCGTTTGTGGCCGACGTTACTGAAAAGCGGCGGATCGAAGCGGTCCGTAGAGACTTCATCTCGAACATTTCCCATGAGCTGAGAACACCGGTTGGGGCCATAGCCATTTTGGCTGAGACCTTGACTGACGAAACTGATCCGGAGACCGCGAAGCGACTTACCGGCAGGCTTGAGCAGGAATCACATCGTCTGGCGATCATGGTCGATGATCTACTTTCCCTCACCAGAATTGAGGCTGAGGATGGTGTGGAGTACTCCTCGGTTTCCGTTGCAGATTTGTTTGACACGATCGTAGAACGAAGCGGATCTTCTGCCGAGATTCGAGGAATCTCACTTTCAATCGTGGGTGGAGCTGGTCTTTCTATTTTAGGTGATCGGAGACAATTGGTATCGGCACTTACTAATTTGGTGGACAACGCCATGAAATACTCTGGTGAAAACTCGGTGGTCACTCTTGACGCGCGGCGGGTGCAGAGCGAAGAAGCGCGATCACTTATTGAGCTCCGCGTGACTGATCACGGCATTGGTATTCCTCCCCGTGAGCGTGAGCGGATCTTTGAGCGATTTTACCGAGTTGATAAGGCTCGGGCGCGGGACACGGGTGGCACGGGTTTAGGCCTGGCAATCGTGCGACACGTGGCAGTGAACCATGGTGGAAATGTACGAGTTGATTCTCTCGAAGGCATTGGCTCTACGTTTGTCTTGGTAATCCCAGAGGCTTAAGGCTCCGATCCACTGCCAGCTTCGTGGTATCGATAAGGGTGGTGGCTTTTGCACTCCGACCTTGAATCGTACCCGCGAGCGAAGGCAGGCCTGAGTACCTGAGTACCTGAGTAGATGTCCCGTTTTGAGCGACTTCGGTGCTCCGCTGTGCCATTTTTAAGGGAAGTTCATCAGGGGTTTAGTAGCATGCTCCGGGTGAATTTTCGCCCTTCCCCGCCCAGATCCGCTCGTTACGGCACCCGGGATCGGCTCGCAATTGCTGGCTTGTTTGCGCTTGTTTCAGTAGCGCTTGTGGCTCCAACCTCGGTCGCGCAGCGGGCTACTAAGGATTCGAAGGGTCGTTTCCTTCCAAACGGCACCCCAGCGCTTCCAGCAGCCCCGTTCACCTTGCCAACCGACGAAACAACAACAACGGTTCCCCCAACAACGATTCCCCCGGCGGGTCCTGGAGACACAACTCCATCGACGAGCGCGGAACCGACAACCACGGTCCCACCAGTTCCCACGACAACCGCACTGAGTCTCGCCCCGGCTGGCAAGATCTTTCACCTTATGATCATTGGCTCTGATGCTCGTCCGAATGAGCGTCTTGATCGCACTCGAAGTGATTCGATGCACATCTTGAGCTGGAATCCCGATACAAAGCGTGGCTCGCTGATGGGGATTCCTCGCGACACGTACGTGAAGTTGCCAAACGGGAGAATGGGCAAGATCACTGGGGCGCTCGGCCAGGGTGGTGCCGAAGGGGTTACGGCATCTGTGCGCAGTCTCACCGGGATCCCGGTCAATCGGTGGGTGATCACTGGCTTTGCTGGCTTCAAGGGAATGGTTGATCAGCTTGGCGGTGTCACGATCAATGTCACCACCCCCATGAACGATCTGGCTTCTGGCGCTCGGTTTTCCGGAGGTTGGTACAACTTCAATGGAGCGGCCGCTTTGGCCTTTGCCCGGAACCGCAAGGACACCAAAAATGGAGATTTCACTCGTAGCGAGAACCAAGGCAAATTGTTGTTGGCGATTCTCACCAAGCTTCGATCGGAAACCTCCACGCCAGCCGAATTCCTTCGCTGGGTTGATGTGTTCGAGCGAAATGGCAAGTCTTCGTTGAGCCGTCTAGAGATGTTGTCGCTTGCAGTAACGGCGCGCCGTATCGAACCAGCTTCGGTGGTCAACGTGGTTATGCCGGGTAGAGCTGGTCGTGCCGGAAGCGCATCCGTAGTGTTTGCCTTACCAACACCAATGTTTGACAAGATCAAGCGGACGGGAACTCCGTAACGCTGCTTGCTTCAGAGATGTGGGTTTCGTCGGTTTGAAGCCGCTGCATTCTGTGGGAGTTGGCCGCCCAGGGGACTGCTTGTGCACTAATCGGCGACCAGCGGGTCTAGCTTTGGAGCATGTGCGCTACTTGTTTCTCCTCGGTCGACGTTGTTGTTTCGCAAGCACTGAGCGGAGCGTTACTGCTGAAGCGTCCGATCCAGAACCGTTTGGCTACTGCTGGCCTGGTTCGACCGTTTGATCAGCTGGGAGAGTATGCCATCACCGTGTCCTTTTTGGCGTCCCTGGATCTTGACCCAGTCAACATTCTTGGTGCCGATGTCGTTGCAGCTGCAGCAACGTGGCGTCAAGCTCCATGGTCGCGTCGTCGTCTAAGTTTTTCCAGCTTTCGGCCAAGCGGTGTGCAGCAAGCGTAGCCAACCTCTATTTTACAGACCGCTGCGTGCAGGAGAGCTGCGGTTTCTTCTGCGCTAGCGCAATGACGCCAACGGGATTTGAACCGGGATCACTGCGCGATGACTTGTGCAAACCCATGCTAAGTGAGCTTAGGTTTGCCTTCTTTTCGTCCCATGGGTTCCCACAGTCGGCCAAGGGCGCCATACAGCGTAAAGAGCATGATGATGACTACGGGCATAACTGTCCAAGGGTTCACGTTAGGGAGCGAACGGGCTTTGATCCACCACGGGCCGGTCCAGGAAAGATCAAACGGATACCCCCGCCGCGTTACGCCATTGATCGTTGGCGTGGCAAATACGTGTGCATATAAATTCCAACCGATCAAGCGGCAAAACCCAAAGAAGAATGTTGCACGGTAGAGAGCAAGCAGCCCACGTTCGGGTAGCCAGCGCCCAAGCTTTGCCCAGATGTGCGCGTCGGCCGGCACGATATTGGTGCGCCAGTATTCGCGGGTGAGCACCCTCCAGGAAAACAGCACGACGCACAGCCACAGCAGGTCCATAACCAAGCCAAGACTTGAGTAGTAAGCCGCAGCATCAAGGTACTTGCCGCCCTTCACCGTTGCCGCATAAGCCCACGTGTTCACGGTCCAGTTCAGCGTGCTGAACGGAAACAACAACATGGTTCCTACGCTGTCGTTCACATCGGTAAGTGCGTGAGCTGCGTACCCCAGAATGTAGCCAACTGTGAGTGCTCGGTTCCGTTTCCAAAACCACAGCAGTACACCGAGAATTAGACCAAACCCGAGTGTGTGGGTGAAGCCCATGCCGGGCCATCCTCGATGCCACTGATGCGGTATCGATGCCCCGTATCGTTTTCCGTTGATGGTGATCCCGTAAACCCAGAACTTGGCAAGGAAATCGGGGAAGAAATCGCCGAGATACACGCCAAAGTAACTCACCTTTCCCCGCATCTTCTTGGGGAGATGCGCCATTACGGCATAGGTTTCAAACTGGTGGGCGGCCCAACTCATTTGGTTTGCTCCTGCCGGCCCCGGAGCCTGTCATAGATTCGCGGTCCAAAGGTGAGGGTTGCCACGAGCCACATTGGCCCGATGAACCACGTGAGCAAAACTTTCTGCCAGGTACCGATGGCGATATAGCTAACAGCAGCCACCGTGTACCAAACTGCTGATTCCCTACCGCTCAGCCGCCGTTCACCTCGGTGATCAAGGCTTGCGTCGCGCTGCTGCTCCGTTGTAGCCATGCCTACCGCTTTCAAAACCACCAACCAATTGGACGCAGCGATTCTAAGGTGTCCGATTGCATCAGGGTAAGCGTTCTCCGGCTCGACGGGAACATCGGATCCTGGCATGATGCACCCTATGGAGATGCACCGTGCTGGTCTTCTTAGTTCCCGGGTGCAACGAGCGCCAAACGGCAAAGCAGATTACGGGTGGGCCAAGGCAATCGCACACCCTTAGTTTGAATCGGGGAGTAAAGCGTTATGACGGAATGTGCCGGCACTCGTTACATTCCGTCGCAACGCCACACGTTTTTGTGGTGCCAAATTGCCGCTCATTGGTTTGCAGTGGGCCAACCTGGCTGCAGGTCGAGGGCCGCAGCGATGGCGTCTGAGTGCTCTCCGGGAAGGGGCGCGTGTTGGTGGACCGAAACGGGTGTGTGTTCAAAGCGGATGGGGTTGGTGTTGCTGCGGTATGGTCCGATGTGGGGGTGCTCCTGCAGCGGGAGGCTGGCAACGAGCTCATCGAGGGTCACAACGGGTGAAGCCGGAATGTCGAGCCGATCAAAAAGTTCAACCCAAGCCGCAGTAGTCCGTTCGCTAAGGATTTTACCGAGCGTTCCATAGACGAATTCGATGTTGTTGAGGCGACCCTTTACCGTGGCAAACCGTTCGTCGTTCACCAGTTCGTGATGCCCGGTGTCGGTTAGAAAATCCCGCCAGTTTCGATCGCTGTACGGCAGAACCCCAATCCAGCCATCGGCGGTAGCGTGAGGTTTTCGGTTGGCGGCAAGAACTCGTGGGTAGCCAGCTCCGCTCAATGGCGGCTCGGTCGCGGCACCCGCGATATGTTCTTGGAGGATGAACCAGCGCATGTTGTCGATCATCGGAACTTCAATACATTGACCCTCGCCATTGGTGCGTTCCCGGTGGAACAGGGCGGCAGTCACGGCATTTGAGATAACGAGTGCACTTACTTTATCGGCGACGATGGTCGGATAAATCTGCGGCGTGCCACCAACCTTGGCAACCGTATCGGCAATACCGCAGGCCGATTGGATGATGTCGTCATAAGCCGGCCGATTGGCGTCTGGCGAATCGGAAGGGTAACCCGCAGCCTGACAGAAGATCAGTGCCGGGTTGCGTTTGCGAAGTTCGGCACCGGTAATCCCAAGGTTCGCTAGCGATTTCGGGCGAAGGTTGGTGATCACAACATCGGCGTGATCGGTGATCTGGAGTAAACGTTGTCTACCTTCCGTGCTGGCCATGTTGATAGTGATGGATCGACGATTTCGCAGCAGGTTGAGCGCCATGCCACTCATGTCGGAGCGGGGCCCTAGACCAAGGTTGCGCATCATGTCGCCGCCGGGTTCTTCAATCTTGATGACATCGGCACCCATATCACCAAGCATCTGTACGGCCATCGGCCCCATAACCACGGTGGTGATGTCGACGATTTTGACTCCGGCTAGCGGCCCAGTCGCGGTGCTCATTTGCGGGTCGCGCGGTAGTGGTTGATGAGGGCGTTGGTTGATGAGTCGTGATTTGAAACATCGCTGGGGCCGCCAAGTTCTGCGCCGATGCGGGTGGCGAGAACCTTGCCCAGTTCAACGCCCCACTGATCGAAGGAGTTCACGTTCCAGATCACTCCTTGCACGAACACCTTCTGCTCGTACAGGGCGACTAACTGCCCGAGCACATGAGGAGTGAGTCTTTCAGCGGTAATCGTCGTGGAGGTATGTTCGCCTATGAATGTTTTGTGCGGCACCAAATGGGCGACGACGCCTTCGGCCGAAACCTCTTCTGCCGTCTTGCCAAACGCTAAGGCCTCGGTTTGGGCGAAGAAGTTTGCCATCAGTAAATCGTGGTGGTGAGTGAGCGGATGGTTTGGTTTAGCAAACCCGATGAAGTCTGCAGGAATGCGTACTTTTCCCTGGTGGATCAATTGATAGTATGCGTGCTGACCATTTGTACCGGGTGTTCCCCAGACGACCGGACCGGTTTGTACCTCGATTGGCGCACCGTTCCGATCAACCGATTTGCCGTTCGATTCCATGTCTAGCTGCTGTAGATAGGCCGGGAACAGTCTCAGTTCTTGGCTGTAGGGCAACACCGCGAGGCTTTGCGCACCGAAGAAGTTGCCTTCGGCGATGCCAACCAGGGCCATGAGTCCGGGTACGTTTTTTGCTAACGGGGTGGTGCGGAAATGCGTATCAATCGTGTGGAAGCCATCAAGCATTTCGTGGAAATGCACCGAACCAATGGCCAGCATGAGTGATAGGCCAATCGCTGAATCCATGGAGTAGCGACCGCCCACCCAATCCCAAAAGCGGAACATGTTTGCAGTATCAATCCCGAACTCTGCCACTTTGGTCGCGTTGGTGGAAACGGCCACGAAATGATGCGGGACCGCGTCGGCTCCCAAAGCTTCGACTAGCCACGTGCGGGCCGAGGTCGCGTTGGTGATGGTCTCGATCGTGGTGAAGGTTTTCGAAGACACGACGAACAACGTGGTCGCGGGATCAGCTTGGCTTAACACGCTCCACAAATCGGCGCCGTCAACATTGGAAACGAATAGGCACGAAAGATCAGGCGAACTGTAGGCGCGCAGAGCTTCATAGGCCATCGACGGACCCAAATCACTACCACCAATACCAATATTCACGATCAAGCTGATGCGCTTCCCCGTCGCTCCCAGCCATTCGCCACTGCGTACCCGATCGCTGAACGCCGTCATTTGATCGAGCACCGCATGAACTTCGGGCACAACATCGACACCGTCAACCACCAAGCTGGCTTCCCGGGGTAAACGCAGCGCGCTGTGGAGAACCGAACGATCTTCGGTATTGTTGATCTTGGCACCGCTAAACATTGCTTCGGCCTGCTCGCTAACCCCAGCTGCTTCCGCCACTCCAAGAAGTGCACTGAGTAGCTCGTCGTTCAGAAGATGCTTGGAAAGATCAACCCGTAACGACCCCGCTGCAAAGGTGTACTTCTCCGCACGCTTTGGATCACTAGCAAACAACGATCGAAGGGTTGTTCCCCGCACCTCGCCCGCAGCAGCTTCAGCCCGTTGCCACGCCGCCGATCCCACCACCGTTGGTGTAGGTGGATTCGAACGAGGAGAGGATGCAGCAGTCATGGGGAATAGCCTAGGGGGAGCTCGCCGCTGCGTTGCGGAGTCACCAAATACGTCGTGAAGTGTTGCTTAGATTGCCATACTGGCTGCGTGATAGTCACGGGTTGACAACGAACCGGAACAGAGATCGGCCCAAAAATGGGATATCGGCACAGAGCGACGTTGGCCAAAATGAGCTGTTGGCTGACCGCCAGCTGGTGTAGGTGGCGAAGTCGATCTGCAAGGGTCGGTGGGACAGTTTGTGGCGATTGAGTGCAAGAATCTTGTATGCGGAATTTGCCAAGTATTCAAGGTCGGAAGATTTCTCGGAAGGGCGCGTTAGCGTCGTGCGTTGTCTTGGTCGCCGTGCTCATGGTTTCAGCCGTGCCTGCCGTCCTGGCAGCCTCAACGGCGACAACGAAGAAGACGGCGGATAGTACGGCGGGCAAGCGGAAGAAGGTGAGTGCCAAGGAAGCAAATTCTGTGGAGGAATACCTTGGGTTCAATGCTTCGGATCAGCAGCGCCAACAGCGGATCATCGAAGAGCAGATTCAGAAGTGCATGAAGCTCGAAGGGTTCAGCTACACACCTTCTGGCGGCAACGACCAGCTTCCCCGCAGTGCCGATGGCCAGCTTGATCAAAAGGCGTTTGCTGCCAAATGGGGATATGGGATCTCGACCTTCCTCGACCCCAATGACCCAGCCAAGAGCCGCTTGGGTGAAGACAAAAACGCCAAGACGTTGGCAAAAATGTCGGCAGCCGAGAAGAAGGCCTACCAGAGTGCGTTGATTGGCAAAGCCGGTGGGAACGATCTTGCCGCCATCATCTCAGGTGACGGGTGCGTGTCCAAGGCGGTGAAAGCAGCGTTTGGTGATTTGGCGGCGCTTCTCCCTCTGCAAGGCAAATACCAGAAAGAAGTACAAACTCGTATCGATGCCGATCCTAAGGTGGTCGAAGGTATGAAGAAGTGGTCGGGGTGTATGAAGCAATCTGGATTCACCTTTGCCAAGGATTCAGAAGTTCAGGGCTCGTTTAGTAAGCGATTCCAAACGCTGCTCTCGGCCGTAGGCATGAACGATTCTGGACTTGGAGGAGCGTTCGGTGTCGATAACTCCGCAAAGCTTTCCAAGGTTGACAAAGTGGCCCTCACCAAACTGCAAAAGGACGAGGTAGCTACCGCGGTTTCTGATATTGCCTGCACAGCCAAGAATCTCAAAGTACGCGATGAAGTCAAAAAGAAACTTGATCAGGCCTTCATCGCAGCAAATGAGGCTTCGCTGTCTTCGGCCCGTGACAAGCTCAATCCGTAGGCACATGTTGGACCAAATCGGAGTAGTAGTCGTGCGTAACACCAACAGGCCAACTGCCTCTATGGAGCTTCTGACCAGGCTCGCCGGGTGGTTGAGAGCACCAACCTTTCGAATGACGTATTTGACGAGACGTCGTGTGATTCAGGAACTTGTTTCTGAACGGCAAGCACCGATGCCAGCTTCGGCAACAAACTTCGTACCCGTATGAAACGCTCGATTGTCGTTAGCGGTGTACTGGCCCTTGTTGTCGGTTCATCTTCTATTGCGTGGTTTGCCGGTCGAAGAGTTGCCTCGCCTGCTGAGGTCGCCGCTCGTACTCAGGCCCCGGCACCTTCGCGGATCACCGTTGCCGTTACCAAAACGGTACTCTCCTCTACCTTGATCAGCCGCGGTCTCGTGCGCTATGGGGAACCTAAACCTGTGGTGTTGGCCCAATCGGCGTTGAAGACCACAGCTCCACTTCTCACCGCAGCGCCGGTCAAGGGAGCGGAACTGAAGGAGGGGACCAAAGCCCTAGAAATCGGCGGACGGCCGGTGCTTGTACTTGAAGGCGCGCTTCCGACCTTCCGCGATATGCGCCCGGGTGATACCGGAGTGGATGTGCAGCAACTCGAAGAAGCCCTCGGGCGTCTTGGCTACTCACCTGGCACTGCCGACGGGATTTTCGATAGTGCTACGGAGAAGGCCGTTTCGAGTTGGTATCGGGCCGTGGGTTATGACCCCTTCGAACCAACCGAAACCCAGCGTGCACAGTTACGCACTGCCCGTGACGCCGCCTCCCGAGCAGCCGACGCAGTACTAAGCGCGCGTAGAGCCGTCGATCAAGGTCTAGCTCCGGATCGCGGATTGACTGCCAACGAAAATGCTAAGTCTGCATCGGAACGAGTGGCTTCGGCCAAAGATACAGCGAAGCGCGAGATTGCCAGAGCGGAGGTTGAACTTGCAGCCCGTGAAGCTGCACAACGCGCCGCCGCGGCAGGAGTCACCTCGGCCGAACGAGCGGAAGAAAAGGCTCGTTCCGGAGACACGGGCGCGCTCGATGATGCCAACACCGCAGTAGGTGATGCGCAAAGCCAACTCGTCGACGCGCAACAGGCCGTGCGTGATGCGGAGCGAGCTGTGGAAGATGCCAAGGCCGCTATCCCTGCAGCGGAACAAGCGATCACGAACGCAGCGGCCGACATTGCCGATGCCCGGGCTGGCGTAGAAACCGCAAAGCGAGGTGTGGAAGACGCCAAGCGCGGCAAAGTGACTGCCACGCAGGAGATCACCACTCCAGGCGTTATCAACCTGCCCGCTGGCGTTACGCTTCCCCCCGGCGTGAGCATTCCAGGCGTTGGGCAAACCCAAACCGCACCGCTGACGGTTTCGTCTGATTCGGGTATCGCTGCGGCCGAAGACAACGTGCGTGCGGCGGAAGCACGGGTACGCCAAGCCGAATCCGCAAAAACGCAAACCGAAAGCGCGCTTAGCACTAGGCGTAGTGCCATCGAGACGGCCCTCGCCGGGGTAGAGCGAGCGAAACGAAATGTCGAACGAGCCCAGGCGGGAGTTGATCGAGCGAAACGTGGGGTTACCCGTTCGCAGGATCTGCTCGATGAGCAACCGCGAACCGTTGAGGATCTTTCGGCCAAGGTCGACCAGGCCCGTGATCAGCTTGCCCAAACCGAGCGTGACGTTACGTTGGCGACCTCGGCCCTCAAGCTAGCGAAGACCTCCGGTGCGACGGCCATTCGCCAAGCCGGTGCTCAAGCCTCGATTGCTTCGGCCTCGGCGAGAGAAACTGCTCGGGGTGGCGATTTGGCACTAGCTCGCCAGCAGCTGGAGTCGGCCGAAGCAAATGCTACGCGCGCAAATGATGAAGTTGCCGAGCTAGAAGGAAAAACCGGGACGGCAATCCCGGCAAACGAAGTGCTCTTTTTCCCGTCGCTTCCGCTGCGCATTGATGATTCCCGGCTGAACCGCGGAGATCCTGTTAACGGTGCAGTGATGACCGTAACCACTTCACGCTTGGCCGTTGATGGCGGACTTGATGTCGCCGATGCAAAGCTCACGAAAGTTGGCGCCGTGGTCGAGATTGAGGCGAGCGATTTCAACGTGACGCTCAAGGGACGCATTACCGAACTCGCCGACACACCAGGGACGAAAGGTGTCGACGGCGATAAGGTCTTCATCGAGGTTACGCCCGACGCTGGCCCTCAAGCTGATGCGGCGGAGCTCAACGGCGCCTCAGTCAAGTTGACCATTCCCGTGAAATCTTCAGGGACTGCCGTACTCGCCGTCCCCGTCGCTGCGCTCTCGGTTGCTTCCAACGGAACAAGCCGAGTTGAAGTTGAAGATGACCCGGCGAAGCCCACCCGTTTCGTGACGGTCACCCCGGGCTTGGCTGCCGAAGGTCTGGTTGCCGTATCTCCAGTCGCTGGATCGGTTCTTAACGAAGGCGATTTGGTCGTCGTTGGTTCAGCAGGGTCACAAAATATCGAAGGATCTTCTCCTTCGTCTGACGACACGGCATCACCGGAGATCGCCCCCTCTGACACGGCGACATCGGAAACAGCCAGTTCTGACCCAGCCACATCGAACACCACGCCATCAGATACAGTCACCTCAGAAACGGCTCCATCAGAGACGGCTCCACAGCCTTAGTGTGTGTGTGCGTAAATCATTACGTAGTGATTTCGGTGTGAATTCCGCAGTGGTGCTGGGAAGCGGGAGGAAAACACTAAGCAAGGATTTACGCTTCCCTGCACTAGTGCCAGAGGAAAAACCGGTTCGCGTCCTAAACCGCAGGCTCGACTTCGTTCACTGCGCCAAGGTCAAGGCGGTTTAGCTGCGGACGAACTTTGGCAAGATCGCCGGAGACCACGATGGTGACCGCTTCGTTGCGAAGGAGGTCACGTGCCCCGGTGTTGAGTGCGGCGGTATCGAAGCTTGCTGCTTGAAGAAGCTCAGGACCCAGGTTGTCCCATGCAAGCCCTAAATCGCGGCGGCCCCGCAAGTTCTCGACCAGAGCAGAACTCGTGGCCACCAAATTCAGCGACTGTGCATACGTTGCCGAAGTTGCCGTTTTCGTTTCGTTCGCCGTGATGTTGCCCTTCGCGAAATTGGTAAGCACACTAAGGAACTCTCCAAGTGCTGCTCCGGTCACCGAGGTTTCTACACTGGTATTGCCACTTGTGACTCCGTACAGAATATGGGGTTGCAATGATGCCCCGGCTCCATAGGTGTAGCCCTTTTCCTCTCGGAGCTTGGTGTTCAGGCGGCTTGTAAAGGTGCCTCCCAGAATCAGCGATGCCGTATCAGCGGCAAGATTCTTGGGGTCATTCGGTGCAACACTCGAGGCAAGATAGGAAAGTGTGGTTTGCGAAGCACCGGGGATATCAACAAGCAGTGTTTGGCGTGCCGCAGGCGGTACCGGTGGATCTATCGGGGAGGGTAGAGGTGTACCGCCCTTTTCCCATCCCTTGAACGCCGCGTTCAACTTCGCGACCAACTCGTTGAGTGGAATGGGGCCAGCAGCAATGATGTCGGCGTTCTGTGGTTGGAAGACTGTCTTATGCTCTGCGCGCATACCAGCTAGATCTAAGGATTTGATCGATTGCAAGGTTGGGTAGCGACGCAACGGATGATCTTTCGGGTAGAACGCAACGCCGGCGCGTGCTGCCATGGCTGAAGGATCGGTTCTTGCAGCCTGTAACCCAGCAACCTCTTCGCCCACGGCTAGCTGCTGTTCCTTTGTCTCGAAACGAGGCCGAAGCGCAATGTCTGCGGCGATGGCCAATGCCGTATCAGTGTTGGCGACAGGCGCGTTCAAACGAAAGTAATAGCCTCCGTATCCAGCACCCACTGAAACATCAGATCCTGCCAGATTCAGTGCTTTGGTGAGGGCTTCGGCGTTGCGAGTTCCTGCGCCGCGGGTCATAACTGATCCCAAGAGCGATGCCCTTCCTTCCTGTCCTTTCGGGTCTCGTTCCGAGCCACCAACTACCTTCATCAACAGACGAGTTCGGGGTGCATCTGGCCGTTGGAAATAGGAAACCTTAACGCCGTTGGCAAGTACCGCTTCGGTTGGTTTGGGCACCGGTACTTCGGTTGCTTTGCGGTCGGGCGTCCGCTCTATGATCTGCGCGCTTGGTGCTTTGGCAAGCACACCTTTTGGCTGACCGCTGGAACGGGTGAGAATGGCCGGGTAATCACCCCGCTCCCCCGGAAGCACCGTTTGTACAACCAGGGCCGCTCCTTTGCGCATAGCGTTAAACGCCGAACGTACTTCCACCAGGCTTACATCATCGAATCGGTTCTGAAACTTCGAGAGCCCCTTCACCGTTCCATAGCGCGTCACCACAAGCTGGAGAAGATCAGTACGTCCTCCAATCTCTTCGAATGCTTCAGTGATTGCCACCGCTGACCCAATCTTTGCCGCTTCAAGTTCGCTTGCTTGAAATCCATTTCTCGCGACTTCTCCCAATTCATACTCAAGCGCAGCCTGCAACCTTTGTACCGTCACGCCTGGCGCTGCTTCGGCGCTCACAAAGAAGAACCCCGCGCGTGATTTGGGATCGTAAGAAACGTTGATGGTGGTGGCGAGTCTTTGCTCTCGAACGAGGCGTATCTGCAGCGCGTTGCTGTAGGTGTCACTCAACATCACCGCCGCAAGTTCAAGCGCGGGGTTAGCGAAGGAACCATCGACCGGTTTGTTTGACGTAGCCCAGGCCAAGTTCACCTGCGGATTGGAAACCGCGTCGACGGATGACTGCGCAACGCGACACGGAAAGCAGTTGCGTTTGTTCTTGGTGTTGATGCTTGCAATTGATGGGGATGGATTTTTGGTTTGCCGACGATCCGTAATGTTGCGGAAACTGTTTTCAATCAACAGCTTTGTGGCCGCCGTATCAACATCGCCTGCAACGATCATGGTGAGATTCGATGGCCGGTAGTAGCGATAGAAAAAGTCAACCACATCAGCTTTTTTCGCAGCGTTGAGATCAGCAATTGAACCAATCACCGGGCGCTGGTAAGGATGACCAGGAGGAAACAAACCCTCATTGAGCGCTTCGGCTGCCGAACCACCAGGTTGATCAAGTACGTTTTGTCGCATCTCGTTCAGTACCACATTGCGTTGGAGATCCACCTTGGCTTCGGTCATGTAGGCCGCAGCATTGGCGAACCGATCAGCTTCCAGCCATACGAATGTGGGAAGTGCGTTCGCTGGCCCGGATTCGTAATACACCGTCTCGTCATAATCGGTGTAGGCGTTGTTGTTCCCGCCGACGGCTTCCATCACCACGTCAAAGTTTGGCGCCGCCTTGGTGCCCATGAACATCAAATGCTCAAACAAGTGGGCAAACCCTCCACGTCCCGGTGGCTCATCGGCCGAACCAACCCCAACTCGGGTGCTGAGCTTCACACTCGGCACCCGGTGATCCTCGTGAATGACCAAACGCATCCCGTTGGCCAGTGTGAACTCGCTGGTCTTCAGCAACGGGCCCTGTTGTTCCGAACCTGCGCTCTTTGTTGTGCATCCGCTAAGCCCACTTAGTAATGATGTTCCTAAAAGCAGTCCAGCTATGGCAATGGTGCGGTTCGTCATCGCTCAGCTTTTCGTTGCATGCACCGATAGTAAGCCCGGTCAACGAGGTTCGGTTTTCCCACCGTTCATTTGAACACACCAACGTCGACAAAGATTGGGCTGTCAAACTCCACACCAGAAAGCTCAGCCCGCACCACAAGACTTTGTCGAGCTGTGTATTTCGGGTGGTAGGCCGTGAGGGTAAGGATTGCATGGCCCTTTAGCGAAGCCGGAACATCGATTATTGGAACTCTTATCCCGCTCTCGCCCAGTACATTGTCGACCACCAACACCTTGATCACGGTGTATTCGTAGACAACCTTGCTCGTGCGAATAGAGATCTTTTCACCGGCCTTGACTTGGTCGAGGTTGAAACACGGCGCGCCATAGGCGGTTCGATGACAGCGGACCCTTGTTTCTCCGGCCCCACCTAATGGCACGCCGAACTCCTTTCCGGCTCCTCTTTTCAGCTGTTCTGCACCGGCCCCCTCGATCAACGGGACATCAATCTGCGCGCTTTCGATCTGCAGCGACCCAATGGTGGAACCAACAAGCGTCTGAGCTTTTGTTGACGAAACTGGATCGGCCGACCAATGCCACGGCTCATCATCAACCCCGAAGAATCCATACTCGGGCGCATTTTTCATAAGCCAACGTACGAATGGTTCGTTGCTGTCCAGTATTCGACCACCTCTAGAAAAGTCGATCGCAACACCGCGCTCATGACCGCTCACGCCTGGACGTGCAGTTGGGGGCTGGCATTGCGAGGAGGGCTTGACGTAGATATCGTAATCGGTCGCGCCGCAATGGGCTGCGCGCAGCAGAAGCTGGTTGGTTGGAGATCGATAACCGCTGCCGGAGATCCCCGTAAAACCGTCCGTCTTCGCGGCAGCAAGCAGCGATGCCAAACGCACGGCGATCACCGAGGAAACTTTGATACCGCTCACCTCTGTGAGAACCGCGGGTTGATCGGTGGTTGGCCGCAGAGACTGAAGTAGGGGGTAGATGTTGTTCGCTCGAAACTCTCTTCCCTGTGTGGCTGGTACGAAGGATTGGCTGCCCGGTAGTCGAACGCCGGGGGAATAGCGGGCCACGTGCAGATGCGGGGGAGTAAGCGTAGGCATGGCCATAAGGGTGCCAATGGTTTGACCGGCCCTTACCACTTGCTCATCGGCCACTGTCGGTACGAGGTTGCTATAGACGAAGATGTTTCCGTTAGGATCGGTTACCTCGGTGAATTGCAGATGTAAAGCAGTGGAGTTCGTTGTTTGATCAAAGGTTCCTAGGCCTTTCCATGGTGCGGGTTTGGTCTCGAAACCCCCAAGTGATTTCGAGTTTCCAGCGATTGGCTTCACCTCGAAGGAACGTAAACGAACGGTTCCACTAGTCATCGAGTAAACACGCGTACCTGCCGCAGCGAAGATGTCGATGCCTTCATGGGTGGTAGCAAACGGAGTGCCAGTCATGCGTGGTGCGCCGAAGGTATCAACAACACTGAAAGGCTCGGTGATGGGAAAGACCATCGTGGATTGCGCCTGAAACCTAACGTAAGCCGCCTTCATCTCCGCCGGGCTTGCAAAGCGCTTGGTCGTTGGCGGATCTGCGGTCACGATGGTGGTTTGGGTTGTTCCTCCCAAGGAGATGAGGGATACAAGAAGTGCGCTCAGTCCCGTAACTACCGTGCCTACGGCATAGCCCGCCCTTCGTCGCAGGCCAACCTTTGCCTCGGGAACATGGGGAGGTGAGGCATGAAGAACTTGCGGCGCTGAGAGCCCTTGGAGTGTTTGATCAGCAGCCAAACCCTGCGCAGAATCAAGCGTGTTGCCGTAGCGGCGCAGGCGGTCCTCAAGCGAGTTGGGATCTTGGGAATGGGCTTCGCTCGTGGTCATAGCCACGGTTGGTCCTTCGAATATGCGTTCTTGGTGAGTTTGCGAAGGGCGGCCATACCTCGGTGCGTGTGATTGTTGACAGCGTCGACAGAAATCTCTAGGAGCTCAGCAACATCTCGATACGGCCATCCGTGGGCGTAAATAAGCAACACACACGTACGTTGCTTTTGGGGGAGTTTGCGTAACAGATCGGCAAGATCCAGTGAGTCATCGATGAGCCCGGTCTCGACCGCGGCAGCTTCAGGCGGAAACGTGGCGCTGTTACGCTTTGACCAGACCCAAGACCTCCGCATGCTGCTCTGGGCGACACGAAACAAATAGGCGCGCATACCGGTCAGACCGACAAGGCGATCCTGGTGCTCCCAAGCCCAAGCCATCGCCGCCGCCACTGCCTGCTCACCCAAATCAAGCCCATACTTAGCGATCAGGGCTTGGCGAAGCTTCGGTTGCTCTGCCAGTGCCGCAACAAATGCTGCGCTCTGCAAGGTTTTTGCAACCTCATCAATCGGCACAGGGGATGGCATTGCCTCGACGCCTGCGATTCCCACTGTTGGAGTGGCACCAGTTGCCCCGGCCACGACGGGTGACGGGGCGATCGAGAGCGCGGCAGGGAGAGGTGCTCGGGGAGAAGTCGAAGAAGAGCGCACCATCATCACCTACCTAGACCGTTCAGACCTCGAAGATCTTTCAGTTCAGGCCACACTATTTCCACTTGCCCTACCCTCGAGGAATCAGGCCGAAATGTCCATGCATCGGTGTTCTCGAATCTCGTGTTGGATGCGCTAAACAAGAGCGGTGGTAATCGATTTACGGGGTATTACCCGAACCTTCGAAGGTACGCCACCGGTGCATGCGCTTCGAGGTATCGATCTGACCATGTCGTCGTCGGAGTCGCTGGCAGTGGTGGGGCCGAGCGGTTCGGGTAAGTCAACGTTGCTGAACGTGCTGGGCTGTCTTGATAAGCCGACGATGGGCTCTTATGAACTGCTTGGTATCAACGTTGGTGAACTCAATGATCGGGCCCAAGCCAGTGTGCGAGCTGAGCTCCTAGGTTTCGTGTTTCAGTCATTCCATTTGCTCTCGCATCGAACGGTCTTGGAGAACGTTATGATGGCCGAGCTGTACCAAGCCGTAGGTGTACCTATTATCGATGGACCCACGAAAACCGGAAGCCGTGAACAACGCGCACTGGCGGCACTTCAGCGGGTGGGTCTTGAACATCGAACGGGGTTTAAGCCAACCAAGCTCTCTGGAGGTGAACGTCAGCGAGTTGCGATTGCCCGGGCCATTGTGCATCAGCCCCGGGTGTTGCTGGCTGATGAGCCCACCGGCAACCTTGATAGTGCCAACACCGTTTCGATTCTGGCCCTCTTTGATGAACTCCGGGCCGACGGGCTCGCCATCATCGTGATCACCCATGATCATGAGGTGGCCGCCCATTTCGATCGACGCGTGACCATGCGCGACGGCATGCTCTACGCCGAAAACGGCACCCGCCTCGGTTCCGGTGACCCAGCCGATTAGAAGCCAACCGAACCACTGCCAAAATGCAGAAGAGCCCACCGTACTGGTGGGCACTCCTTTGTTTCACAACAAGCGCCAAAATTCAGCGCATACAGCGTTAGGGTATCAAGCAGCGCCTAGCCAGCCATTCACAACGGTTTCGTTTGCGGCTATCCAATCTTTGGCAGCAACATCAACAGCGACCTTCTCGGAATCGACCTTGGCAGCGATTTCGTTCTGTTGCGCCGTGGTCAACTGAAAACGGCTGAGGAAGGCGTGTGCACGAGCGTTCTTGCTCTGCAACTTAACCGAAGCAGCCTTGTAGATAAGGTCAACGGGATAATCACAGGCGTACTTACCATCTTTGTCTGCCGCAGACTTGCCACAAGCGTCGGTGTAATCAGGAAGCTTCACCTGGGTGAGGGCAACCTTTGACTGCAGCCAATGGGGCTGCCAGAACTGCACGAGAATCGGCTTCTTGGCCTCAACCGCTTGCTGAATGGCCGTAATCAACGCGGCTTCAGAACCGGCAACGACGAACTTGAGCGGCAACTTCAGATTGGCAATGATTTGCTCGTCGTAGGAGACGTAGCTTGGATCACCCATCAAGAACTGACCCATCTCGCCAGTTTCCGCGGTAGCAAACAATTTGGCCAACTCGGGCTTGGCGAAACCTTCGGCTGTTGCTAGCTCTGGGTGCTCTTCCACCATATAGGTGGGAACATACCAACCAATTTTAGCCTCTGGCCCAAGCTTGCCAAGATCGACGACGGATTTCTTGCCGGTGATGTAGGTATCAAAATCCTTGGCATGACCCGAGGGCCAAACTTCAAGAACCGCGTCAAGATCGCCAGAATCCAAACCGGGCCAGGTGGGGCTTTCGTCGATATTCACAAGCTCGGTTGGGGTGCCTAATTTGGATTCCAGAACGAGCTTGGCCACGTTGGCATTCACGGCCGAACCAGTCCACGGGTTCACGGCCAACTTGATGCCAGCACCGGCTGGAACATCGGCCGCTGCTGCGGCCGTAGTGTCGCTGGCCGAGGCAACGGTAGTTTCGCCTGAGCCTGCAGGGGTAGTTTCTGTGGCAGCCGCGGAGCTGTCGGCACCGGCGACGGCTGTAGTGTCGGCGGCTGCAACTGCCGTGGTATCCGCAGCCTTGTCCTTGGTGCATGCTGCCAGGCCAAAGGTGGCACTAAGTACAGCTCCGGCGATTAGGAGGCCTGTTGGCCAGCGTTTCTTTGTCATCGGTTTCCCCTCCAATGGGACTTCAGCGTTGGCCGCAAAGCACGGTACAACGCACAACGTGGGTCACCGGATGGTCCGGTAGCCACACGACTCTTGGTGCTTCACCGGTTGGATGAAGGGCCGCTAGAACGGTTCCCCCAGGCTTGAGTGATGCGATCGAGCACAATTGCTAACCCGACGATAGCCAACCCACCAGCTAGACCTCGTCCAATCTCTTGTTTTCGCACGCCAACGACCACTTCGAGCCCAAGAGCGCCTGCCCCGACCAATGCCGCTATGACCACCATGGACAACACCATGAGCATGGTTTGGTTGATCCCGAGCAGAATTGATCGAGCGGCCAGGGGGAGCTGTACTCGTAAAAGTTCCTGGCGAGGTGTCGCTCCAAAAGCGATTGCGGCCTCACGAGGAGCCCAGGGAACCGAGCGAAGCCCCATGCTGGTGAGGCGAATCCCGGGCGGTAAGGCATAAATCACCGAGGCAATTACTCCCGGTACTCGACCCACGTTGAATAGGAAGATCACCGGTACTAAGTACACAAACGGTGGCAAAACTTGCGCAGCATCAAGGAGCGGACGGGCGACGCGCTCGATTCGATCGGAACGGCCGACAAGAATGCCCAGCGGCACGGCTAGGGCAACGCTGATAGCTAAAGCTACGAGTACCTGGCTCAGGGTATCCATCGCCAGATCCCAAACCCGTAAGGACGCAATCATCACCATCAAGGCGGAGCAAAGCGCCCCGAGTTTCCACCCGCTACTGCGCCAGCCGATCAAACCTGCAACCGCAGCGATTGCCCACCAGGCCGGAGCAAGCAGAAGATCTCGGAGGGGAGTGAGCAGTTTGAGGACGAGAAAATCACTAAACGGACCGGTTCCGCCGATCACAGGCACACCCTCGCGAAGATTGGTGTTGATCCACTTCACTGCAAAATTGGCGGGCTTCACAACATCAAGACTGAGCCACGAAGGAAACGCTGACCAACGTAGTGTTTTGGTAATTGACGCAACGAGCACAACAGCGATCACGCTCGCCGTTGCGGTCACCCACGGTGGAAGAATCGATAAGCGCGCAGATATCGTCAGCAGCGGAGAAGGCATCGAGGGCAACCCTTTAGACCACCGTGACTGGAGGCGAGTCGATCGTTCGCTCGTGGACATGCGATCGAGCGCAACAGCAGCAAACACCAACGCCAGACCAGGCGCTAGGGCCCGGCCCACATCGACTTTGCTGAGACCTTCCTGAACATCGCTACCAAGGCCGCCAGTTCCGATCTGGGCAGCAATTGCCACAATGCCGAAGGCCATCATGATGACCTGATTGAGGCCCAAGAGGATGGGTCGCTTTGCCATCGGCAACTGCACTTTGCGGAGGAGCTGCCCTGGGGTGCAGCCAAATGATTCGCCCACTTCGGTTGTAACCACCGGGACACCACGGATGCCGAGCGAGGTGAGCTTCACCGCAGGCGGAACCGCGAAAATCACTGTTGTGACGATGGCGGCAGGGGCACCAATGCCAACGGCGACGACCACTGGTAATAAGTACACATAAGTGGGGAGGACTTGTGCGGTATCGAGAATGGTTTTGAGTATTCGATCTGCCCGGTCAGAAAGCCCGGCCCAAATCCCGAGAGGAACTCCAATCAGCATGGCGAGTGTCACGGAAACCAACATGAGGGCCAACGCGATGAGTGTTGAATCCCACACGCCCAGCACACCACACATCAACAAAGAGCCACAGGCAATGAGCGCAGGCCGCCAACCAGCAACTCGTTTCGCAATCAACGCAACGCTGAGTAGTACGCCGGTCCATCGCAGGGTTCGCAGCATCCACAGGGTGGCGAGGTTGAGGTTCTTGAGCGCACTGGAAATTGGGTTGAAGAAAAACCGAAACAGCGGACTGGTTTCGCGGTGAATGACGGTCCAGGTGTAAGTGCGGTCACCCCATCCACGTACTTTTGCATCCAGCCATGAAGGCACGTTGTGTCCGAGGTGACGAGTGGCGAAAAGACCCAAAAGCACGGCAACAACGACGACGACTCTGGTGGCCATTCGCCCTTGCTTTGAGGTCAGAAATTGATGAATTCCCGTCCCGCTATCAAGCTCTACGGAACTCGATACACCGGAGGCGGGTGACAACTTCACGCTGCGTCCTCGCCCGCTATGACCCGAAGCGCTTCGGTGCGGCCAACCGTCCCCACTAAGACGCCGTTATGATCTCGAACAGCAACGGGGTGTTCGCTTGTGGCCAACGAAGCAATGATGTCTCGTACCTTCGCCATTGGTGTGAATGTGCCAGACCAATGTTGTAAGGCTCGGTCACCAACTGTGGCCGGCGTCATGATCGATTCGACCGTAACCACATGTGATCGCGGAACATCCCGCACAAAATTTCGCACGTACTCGTCGGCTGGATTGCTTACAACTTGCTCGGGCGTACCTACCTGCACGAACCGGCCATCGCGCATGATGGCAATGCGGTCACCAAGCCGCAGAGCCTCAGAAAGGTCGTGCGTGATGAACACCATGGTCTTGTTGAGATCGTTATGTAAACGTATGATCTCGTCTTGCATGTCGCGTCGAATGAGGGGATCGAGAGCAGAGAAAGGTTCGTCGAAGAGCAAAATCTCCGCGTCGGTTGCTAGCGCTCTGGCTAAACCAACACGTTGCTGCATGCCACCACTCAACTGATCTGGACGACGTTCGCCAAGGCCTCCCAAACCAACCAATTCGAGCACCTCGATGGCTTTGGCGCGGCGCTGTTCACGATCGGTTCCGCGAAGTTCAAGACCGAAGGCAACATTGTCAATGAGTGAACGGTGGGGGAGTAAACCGAAATGTTGAAACACCATGGAGACTTTGTTGCGACGGATGTCGAGCAGGGTGGCCTCGGATGCCCCTGTCACGTCAGTCGTGCCCATTGTGACCGTTCCACACGTGGGCTCAATGAGCCGAGTGAGGCAACGAATCAATGTGGATTTGCCGCTGCCGGAAAGGCCCATCACGACAAACACTTCGCCCGGCGCCACATCGAGGGAGATATCCCGCATGGCCACAACGCAACCGGTCTGCGTCTCCAACTCGGCCCGGCTCAAATCGGCTTGCGGTGTATTGGGAATCCGGTCGCCTTTCGGGCCGAATACCTTCCACAATCCCCGAACAGAAATCGCCGGGGCCATCGAAGCCGCGCTCACTGTGCTGTCCGAGGAAATTGTTCCGAACGGAAGACGAGGCTTTGGTAGTCGTTTGCTGCAAACACGGCACGGATCTTAGGTGGCAGCGTGACGCCCGGCTCACTTCGGTACCCCGGTGGCCGCCGACGAAGGTTTTGTTGACGCGTGCTGGATTGAATTCGCTCTTGGTTTGCGTTGATGAGGTCTTTCTGGTGCTTATCGACCCAACTCATTCACCGATGGTGGGGGTGTCGATGGTGTCGATGGTGTCGATGGTGTCGATCTTGTCGATCTTGTCGATCGTGTCGTTGTCTCGATGATGTTGGGAGGTGTTGATTCGTGCGAAGTGATTTGATCGACCAAAATGAAGCGCCATGGTTTTTGCCGACGATCTTTTACGCGAACGCCAAACAGCCGTTGATGGACCTCAGGCTTCCAGGAAATCGCATCCTTGGCTTGCCTCGGCCATGGTGTTCACGGCGGGAATCATTTGGAGCTTTGGAGCCGTTACCGCGCGTAAGGCTTCCGTTACCGACGTGTGGCAGTACATGTTGTGGCGATCAATCGGCGTGTTGGTGGTCGTCGAGTTCGTGCGTTTGGTTCGCCGCCAACGATCCTCACCGACCTGGCGAGCGTTTACCTCGGGCTGGATCATGATGCTCGGTAACTGTGGACTCATGCTCGCCTCGGTTGCCTTTGTTTACGCCGTGAAGAACACCACCGCAGCCAATGCGGCTTTTCTCTCTTCGATCACGCCGCTGCTTGCTGCCGTGTTGGGTCGGTTCTTTTTGAAGGAACGCCTCACGCTCATCACGATCTTGGCCATCGTCGTTGCGTTCATTGGATTGGCCATCATGTTGCAATCAGATTCGGCCGGTGCAACGTCGTCAACTGTGACTGGCAACATTGCAGCATTGTTTTCGTCGCTCGGATTCGCTGGATACATGGTGTGCTTACGAACGTCAAACACCCGCGACTGGTCGCCGATTATGCCGGGCTACGCACTGATGACCATTGCGCTGTGCATTGTGGTGACGCTGTCGAAACACCGTGCGCTTTTTCCGGGAACCCACGATGTGCTTCTGGCGTTGCTGCACGGCGGAGTGTTCATCGTGGTTGGCACGTTCCTGTTTAACCACGGCACCAAAACCATTTCGGCCGTCGGTGTTTCAGTGTTAGCGCAAAGTGAAACTGCGACGATCCCTTTGTGGGTGTTCCTCTTTATTGGAGAGCGACCCGCCCTCACCACCATCATCGGCGGCGCCATCATGCTCGGTGCCATCCTGGGCAAAGCCATTTTCGACAAACCCTAAACGCTGGGTGCCTTAGTGGCCTGGTGCGGCTTCGACGGTGTCGGTGAGGGTGTTGCGGGTTTGGGTTAGCCAGCGTCGGCAGCCCGTGTCGTGGAACCATCGTTCGGCCATGGGGCCATCGGTGTTGTTGAAAAACCATACGTAATCGAGGTTGCGGGCTTCCTGGCCTACGACAATATCGGGGACGATGGGGAGTTCTCCGCCAAAACGAAACTCTTCGGTGGGACGGGAACCGCAATTGGGGCAGTCAATCCAGGCCATCGTTAGTTCCTCTTCCGTGGCAAAGTGCTAAGTGCACCCACCATATGGTTCTTGGTGAACAAGTGGATCATCGGGTGCCTGTCGAGCCTTGATCGGCCATTGGGTGATCGGCGGCAAAGCGCGAAAGCGCGAACGGTGCGATGAGATCGGAGGGCTTGCCGGTGGCTATGTACTCAGCCATGGCTTCACCGCCCGCAGGGATTGCTTTGAAACCCCACGTGCCCCAGCCGGTTGTTACGGACAGGCCATCGACGCCGGTAGCACCCATGATGGGGGAGAAGTCGGCGGAAACATCGCAAATGCCCGTCCACTGCCGCATGATGCGCAAATTGCGAAGGAACGGCAACATGAACGAAGCCTTCGTCGACACGCTTTGCAGCATCTCGAAACTTGTCTGCGTGGAATAGGTGGGCTGCGGATCAAACTCAGCACCCATGAGCATTTGACCACGAGCCGTTTGGGAAACGTAAAACAACAACTCCGTGGATGCGACGATGTTGGAAAATTCCTGCGCGTACCCATTGGTCACAAACGCCTGTAGGGGGTGGGTGCGTATGGGTAACCGGGCGCCAGCCATGTTGGCAATCTGAGTAACTCGTCCGCCCACGGCACTCATGACCATAGGTGCGCTTATCATCCCTTGCGGCGTCACCACGCCATTGACTGCCCCGTTGGCCTCTTTGGTGAGCGCGGTTACTTCGGTGTTTTGAAGGATGTGTACGCCGTTACGCAGCGCGCCTTGCGCATAGGCCCAAGCAACACGATCATGACGAGCCGTGGCGCCACCGGGATGGTAAGAACCACCGCGCATAGGGTACCGTCCACCTCCGGTGATATCGAGTTGCGGACAGATTGCTTTCGCTTCGGCCCCATCGATGAAATACGTTTCAGTGCCGAGTGCTTGGTTCACCAGCGACCGAGCTCGTTCTGCGCGCATACCAGTTTCGGTGTGGGCCATCCACATGATGCCTTTGGTGGCGTGCATGATCCAGCAGCCGGTCTCTTCTTCGAGACCCTGGTACATCTCCAAGCTGTGTTGGTAGAACCGGTTCGATTCGGGTATGCCATAGTTGGAGCGGATGATCGTGGTGTTCCTGCCGGTGTTGCCTGAACCGATGTAGTTCTTCTCGATGATGGCAACATTGGTAATGCCGTGCCGGGTCGCCAAGTAGTAGGCAGTGGCTAACCCATGCCCACCACCACCGATAATGATGACATCGTAAGCACGCTTGACATCACGAGGATCTTGCCACGGAAGATCAAGCAGGGTTTCGACGAATTCGTTCATCGGACACGCTCCGCAAGTTCATGCACATAGGCCGTCAAACAAATCACGAGGGCCTCATCGTGGGTGGCGTACAACTTCACTGGCACACCGAGAAACTTGCCCTGGGACAGATAGGGCTTGGTCAACGGAAGCTGCCATTCCACTCGTGGGGCAATCAAACGGTCATATTCCGCCCGAGAGAACATCATCGCCGACATGCCCGTGTCGGTCTCCACAATCACGGATGGATCCTCGCCTAGAAGAATCTCAAGAGCCATCTCGAGACGATCATCGTCGTCAAAATCCTGCGCATCTTCGTCGGAATCTTCGTAGCCGGTAAGGTCCAAACCGGACGGATCGACGTCGAACATCGAAGGGTCGGAGCCGTTCATGGAAGCACCTTGACCCAACACCAGTTCGGGCAAAAGCAGTACCTCATCGGGAGTAAACCGCAGCGCCGTGGTGGACGCCGGCAGAATTCCGACGCACAAATCAATGGCGGCGGGTAAGCCGACGATTCGGATGCCGAAGAGCGAGCTATGCGCGTGCACGTTTGCCTTCCTTGTCGTAGAAAGGAGGTTCGGCAAGCGTTGCGACTCGGCCATCAACCTGAACCGTTTCCATCAACGGCAAATCTTCCGACCATCCTCGTTTCAACCAGCCCAGCGCAATCGTGTGCTTGAGCAGCGGCGAATAAAACGAAGTCGCTACGTGACCCAAAATGTCACCGGTAGCCGCACCAGCAAAATCAGCATTAGCGAGAATCGGCATACCTTCCGTTGGAGCGGGGCCATCCATCGTGAGCCCAATAAGCCGACGGCTGTTCGGCAGAGAAGCGGTTCGAGCCAATGCCTCCTGCCCAAGGAAGAACGGCTTGTTCATCTTCACGGCCCAATCATGCAGAATGCGTTTCGGCGTGGTGTCCATCTCGGTATCCATGCCCACCAGGATGTGGCCCTTCTCTAGGCGTAACCCGAAGAGCGCCTGCAGGCCATGTGGCTTGATGCCCATGTCTCGTCCGGCGTCCATGAGTGCACGCCATAGTTCAGCACTGCGATCCCAAGGGTGGTGTAACTCCCACGAAGCCTCGCCGGTGAAGGAAAGTCGCATGATGTGACAGGGCACGCCAGCAACATCCTCATAGCGGTGTTGTAAGAACTTCGGCGGTTCGGCAACACCCAAGCGTTTCAGTAGTTCCCCACCGAGTGGACCCGTTACGTTGATCGCCGCAAGTGCATGCGTGCGATCGACAAGGCGAACATCGAGGCCCCAGGTATCCACCCAATCACGCACCCACGCCTCGGCACTCGAAGCGCCACCAGAGGTGAACGTGAGTACGAAGCGATCTTCAGTCTCGCGGCACACCATGCCATCATCGAAGAGGTGTCCGCGCTCATTCAATATGAGCACATAACGACTGCGGCCAGGCTTAATGTCGGCAATCGTGGTTGGGTAAAGACGCTCAAGAACCTCAACGGCATCGGGTCCTTGAATAACCATCTTCCCGAGCGTGCTTACGTCGCCAATGGAAACACCTTCACGTACGGCCCAGTATTCAGCCACGTGATCGCCGTAATTCCAAGGACGCCACCAGCCACCAAACCGGTCCATGTTGGCACCGAGCTTCAGGTGCTCTTCGTGCAACGGCGTGCGTCGCCAAGCATCGAGGTAAATCCCCGATGAAGCCTCGGCCAAGGTGATTTGGCGGGTTGCTGGCCTTGCGGTGAAGGGCTCGTCGATGGAACCGTCATTACGTTGCGCGCTTATGAATGCCTGAAGGTGAGGGAGGCAAACGCTGCCCTGACACGTTCCGGTGCCGGTAAGCGACGACCGTTTCATGAGTTCTAATTCCGTAAATCCACGATCCCATGCGCCATGCCAATCCTCAACCGTGATTTTGGAACACGGACACGCCAAGCCCTCCGTCGGACAGGCAGGAAGTGCATGTTTCGCTGCGGCGGGACCGATCACCCGAACCGCGGGATCATCGGCCATTCGGGAAAGAAGATCTCGGGGTGAAGTGCCCAAACCAAGGATGACCGTATTACACGTGTGCATACTGCTTTCGCCGTCGGCACCTTTGACCTGAATCTGTCCAACTCGTCGGCTGGGCTCATCGTTACTGAGCGCAGGCACAGGTGCAGGGAAAATTGCTTCAAGCGTGCCTTCGAGAAAATTGCAGTGCACCCCCCGAGGTCGGGTAGGCCCAATCGAAATGGTGTTCCCAAGATCAATACCGCTGGCAACAAGAGCCTCCGCGGCCTTGACGGTCAGCAGCCCTTGTAGATCATTTCCCGGCACAACCGGCTGCAATTCTGCGGCACCCGTGGCAACAACCACTTCGTGGGCATGCACATGCATCATGGCGGCAGCGGTTCGCACAATGACTCGTGGTCCAGCGTAAATCGCCACAACTTCATGGCCGTCTTTACCGTCGAGCGCCAGCACCTCTCGACCTGCAGCTTGGAGCGCTAAAACTTCTGCGGCGCCAGTAGTACTGCGGGAGCCGATCACTACAACGTCAACGTGGCGATGATCTACTTGTGCGTCTTCGGCAACGTGGGGACCCGAAGCCGGTGACGCAAAAGCTGACGGTGAGCCAATCGCAGGATGACGATTGATGACCATCCCGGCGCGTACCGGGGTTTGACAGGTGCGCACCCAGGAAACCCCGTCGACCTCGGCCACACAAGCACCGCAATCACCAGCCAAACACAACGTGCCACCCTGCGTTGGATGCTCACCGTTGCGGAGAATCGCCACCGCAACCGAATCACCAACCTGCGTTGCAATGGGCGTGCCGTCGACAAGTATTCGAGGCGTCATAGTTTAACGATCGTACAACGAATGGCCACCAGACAAGCAGTCGGCACACCGTTTTCTGGCGGTGCGAGATTAGCGTTTGAGCGATCGGCGCGTGGTAACCCGGCCCTACGCGATAGAGGTGGGTTGAGGTTGGTGGGTATCCCTGTTTGATGGTGGGGCCTCCGCAAGTGTCGTGACTGTCTAACGGTCCGATACAGGA